>NZ_WIQI01000017.1 GCF_009602535.1 Ornithinicoccus halotolerans
CTGGCGCTCGCGGCCCGCGCGGGCGTCCCGCCGGCTGAGCTGGTGGAGCAGGCCGCGGCCGACCGGCGGCGCGACCAGCTCGCCGATGCCGAGCGCACCGCCGAACGTCTGGGGGTGCGCCTGGTGCTGCCGACCGGCCTCATGCTGCTCCCGGCGTTCCTGCTGACCACCGTCGTGCCCGTCGTGATGGCGCTGGCCGGAGACATCCTGGGTGCAGCGCTGGGCAGCTGAGTCAGCGCCGCAGGGCACAGATGAGGGACCGCAGCGTCTCGCGCGCCGCCAGCAGGTCCTCCGCCGCGAGCCCGCTCGCGCGGAGCTCACCGGCGCGGCGGACCTCGGAGGCGGCCACGAGCGCGGCCAGGGCCTGCCGTCCCCCGGCGGTCGGCGAGACCAGCGGCGCGCGCCGGTCCCGCGGGTTCGGCGCCACCGTCACGAGCCCCTCCTCCTGCAGCTGGTCCACCACCCGCTGCACGCTCTGCCGAGCCAACCCGAGCCGGCGTGCCGCGGCGGCCGCGCTGCAGGGCTCCTCGGCCACGGCGCTGAGCACGTGCCAGCGCGCCACGGTCTGCCCGCGCTGCCGGGCGATCTCCTCGGCTGTCCGCCGGGACACGCCCGCCAGCTCGTAGACGTCCGCCACCAGCAGCCGGTAGGCCTCCATCGGGCTTGTCACGGAGTCCATGCTAGGGCACGATTGACAGCATCCTGTCGAATGGAGGAGTCATGTCGATCCTGCGGATCTGGCGGGGATGGACCCGCCCCGAGGACGCCGACGCCTACGACCGAGTGCTCGACCAGGACGTGGCACCCGGGATCGTGGCCCGGGGCCTGCCGGGACTGCAGTCGTTCGAGGTCTGGCGGCGGCTGTCCGGCGACGAGCAGGCCGAGGAGTTCCTGACCGCGATGCGGTTCCGCGACATGGCCGCGGTCGGGGAGTTCACCGGCGGGGAGCCGCATGCCTCGGTCGTCCCGCCCCAGGCCCGTGCGGTGCTGTGGCGGTTCGATGACCGTTCGCAGCACTACCAGCTGCGGCGCCGTCACGTCTGAGCGCTCGCTGTCCACACGGACAGCGGGTCCGGTCAGCTGTCCACGGATGCGACGACGACTCTCCTCTCGCGGTGCGGCGCGGCCCAGATTGGGGCCACGGGCCGACCGGCCCGTTTGCCGAGAAGGGAGAGGGACATGAGGATCCGCATCTTCGTCCGGGGGCTGCGCCGGCAGCTGGACGCTCGCCAGGAGGCGGGCATGTCGACGGCCGAGTACGCGGTCTGCACGCTCGCGGCGTGCGCGTTCGCGGCGGTGCTGCTGACCGTGGTGAAGTCGAACCCGATCATGGAGCTGATCACCTCGGTGATCCGCGCGGGTCTCGACGCGGTCCTGTGAGCCGGCGCGGGCACCGTGCTGCAGAGCGCGGCACGGTCACGGCTGAGGCGGCCATGGTCCTGCCGGCCCTGCTCGTGGTGCTCGCGCTCTGCCTGTCGGGGCTCAGCCTGGCGGTAGACCAGGTCCGCTGCGTGGACGCGGCACGCGTGGCTGCGCGTGCCGCGTCCCGCGGCGAGGAGCCCGCGCAGGTGCGCGAGGCGGCGCTGCGGCTGGCGCCACCAGAGTCGACGGTACGGCTGGAGCACGCGGGGTCAGATGTGGTGGTGCACGTGACGGCGCCGGGGCCGCGGCTGCTACCGGGGCTGGAAGGGGCGCGGGCGCGGGCGGTCACGCCGGTGGAGCCGGGCGTGAGGCAAGGCTGGTGAGCGGCCGCCGAGACCAGGGCGCTGCCACCGCCTTCGCGGCCGTGAGTGTGGCGGTGGTGCTGCTGGTCACCGGGATGTTCGTGACCGTCAGCACCGCCCACCTGGCCAGCAACCGGGCCCGAGCGGCGGCCGACCTCGCTGCGGTGGCTGCGGCTGGGCGGATAGCGCCGGGTGGGGACGGGCGCCCGTGTCAGACCGCGCGGCGGGTCGTCGAGGACAACGGGGGCCGTCTGGCCTCCTGCGTGGTCGCAGCACGGGAGGTCGTGGTGCGGGTTGAGGTGGACGTGGCGCTGCCCGGGGTGTCAGCCGCCGGGGCCACCGCGCGGGCAGGGCTGGTGCCGACGGCGGGATCCGTGGGCACCGAGCGACTTCCGTAGCTGCGTGACGGCGAGACCACAAGGACGTTCTCTGCCCCGAAACCCCTGGCGACTGTCCTCGTCGCCAGGGGCTGGGGCGTGAGATCAGTGCGCCGCGTGGTAAGCCTCGATGATCTCCTTCTTGATACGGCCGCGGTCGCTCACCTCGTAGCCGTTGTCTCGCGCCCACTGCCGGATCGCGTTGAGCTGCTCCTTGTCGGCACGGCTGCTGCGGCCACCGCTGGACTGGCGCCGACCACCGACACGTCGGCCGTGATCGGTGTAAAACTTGAGCGTCTCGCGCATCTTCTGGGCGTTCTTGTCGCTCAGGTCAATCTCGTAGGACACGCCGTCAACCGCGAACTGCACCGTCTCGCCGCCGTTTTTGATCTCAGTGCCCTCGATGTCATCCACCAGGATGGTTTGCACACGCTGCGCCACTTCGTACTCCTTCGTCATGAGATGAGGCTGTCGTGCTGCACGATACGCCCTGTCATTAAGTTTCGAGCAAATGCCACCCTCACTGACGCCGGGGTGGCTCGGCTGACGCCTTCCTGGGTGCCGACTCACAGCGGGAAGGACGTTCATTCATCCACGAAGATTGAACCTGGCCGTGGTGACGCCATCGTGCCGCGGAAACCTCCGGACAGTGTCACCAACAACGCCGAGACCTACCAAGCTGTGCCTGAGTGACAAGGTGCGACTATTCGGGGACGCCACCGACGTGGAGTCGCGGCAGGACGGCGAAGTGTTGTTACCAGATTCAACCGCCAGGCGGCGAAGTGGTGTCGACGAGCGTGTCCAGTGGTGTGTCGGCATCGCGCAGCCGGGACAGGTCGACCCGGCCCGTCGCCACAATGCGGCGGATCGGTTCGATCTCGGCCCAGTCGTTGGCATGCATCGCGGCGAGGACTATTCCGTCCTTGAGCCAGAACGAGGTGAAGCGCCGCGCGGGCACGTCCCCGCGGAGGATGACGTCGTCGTATCCGGCAGGCTCGACGTGTCCGACGTACTCGACGCCGAGGTCGTACTGGTCGGTGAAGAAGTACGGCAGCCGGTCGTAGGTCTCTCCGGCGTCCAGCATGTTCCGGGCGGCGGTCAGTCCCTGCTCGACCGCGTTGTCCCAGTGCTCGACACGAAGGTGGCGTCGCAGCACGGGGTGGAAGGCGTTGGCGACGTCGCCCGCGGCGAACACGTCCGGGTGGGATGCGCGCAGGTGCTCGTCCACGAGGATCCCGTTGTCCGTCGCCAGCCCGGCACGCTCCGCGAGCCCGGTGCTGGGCAGGGCGCCCACGCCGACGACGAGCAGGTCCGCCGACACCGCGCGTCCATCGGCGAGCGCGATGACCGCCCGCCCTTCCTGCGCCGTCACTGAGGTGATGTCAACGTTGGTGCGGACAGTCACGCCGTGCTCCTCGTGCAGGGAACGGAAGACCTGGGCGACCTCGCTGCCGAGCACCCGCAGCAGGGGCAGGTCGAGCGCTTCGAGCACGACAACGTCACACCCCGCGCCGCGTGCCGCGGCCGCCACCTCCAGCCCGATCCAGCCCCCGCCGATGATAGCGACGCGACGGCCCGGCCGCAGGTCCGCCTTGAGGCGCTGGCTGTCCTCGATCGTGCGCAGGTATGCCACCGGTGCTCCGCTGTCGTCCGCCATCCCGAGCCGGCGTGGCTCGGAGCCGGTGGCGATCAACAGTCGGTCGTAGGTGATGCGATCCGTGGCGGTGGTGACGGTGTGGGTGTCCAGGTCCATCTCGGTGGCGACCGTGCCGAGCCGCAGGTCGATCTCGTGCTCGCCGTACCACTTCCGTGAATGTGGGAAGGCCGTCTCGAGCTCGTCGGTGCCCAGCAGGAGCCCCTTGGACAGCGGCGGTCGCTCGTAGGGCAGGTGATGCTCGGCGGCGACGAGCAGGACATGCCCCTGGAAGCCATGGGCGCGCAGGCCCTCGGCCGCCTTGGCGGCGGCCAGGCCTCCGCCGACGATCACGAGCCTGTCCATCAGGACTCCTGGCGTGCGCGAGCGAGGGTGAGGAACTCAGCTCGGGAGGAAGGGCTCTCCCGCAGTGCACCGAACAACGCCGAGGTGACGGTGCGCGCGCCGGTCGCGCGGGCGCCGCGCAGGCTCATGCAGCTGTGTGAGGCCTCGACCAGGACCCCGATGCCGCGTGGCGACAGCTGCTGCTGAAGGTGCTCGGCGATCTGCGTGGTCAGCCGCTCCTGGGTCTGCGGCCGGTGACTGAAGAAGGACACCACCCGGGCGAACTTGGACAGGCCCAGGATCCGGTCACCTGGCAGGTAGCCGATGTGCGCGACGCCGACGAAGGGCAGCATGTGGTGCTCGCACACCGAGTGGACCGGTAGGTCCTCGACGAGCACGAGCTCGTCGTAGCGCTCGGTGTTGGGGAAGGTCGTGAAGTCGAAGGAGCCGACGCTCAGCATCTCCGCGTAGGCCTGCGCCATGCGCCGGGGGGTACCGGCCAGCTGGGTGCTGGCGACGGGCACGCCCAGGGCGCTGAGCATGTCGGCCGCGCCCTGCTCGGCAGCGGCCAGATCCACCGGTGCCGCCTCATGGACCACCCGAGGTCGCCGCTCGAACGGGGTCGGTGTTGTCCCGACACTGGCCTCCATGCGCATGGCCCGCCTCCGATTCTAACGAAGTAGATATTGTACGTTAGAGGTCTACCCTCGCTGCGTCAAGGCCGTTCTCCTGGTCGACCCCACGGGGACGCGACGGGCTGCAGTGCGCAGACGCCCATGCGGAGGGGCCGGCCCCGGCGGCGGGCTAGAGGCCGGCGAGCACCTGGTGCACGAACTGCACAGCGACCGACCCTTCGCCGACCGCCGAGGCGACTCGCTTGACCGAGGCAGCGCGGACGTCACCGACGGCGAACACCCCGGGCAGGCTGGTCTCCAGCAGGAACGGGTCCCGTTCCAGGCCCCACCGGTCCGGCCGCAGCCGAGCTCCGGTGAGGACGAAGCCGTCCCGGTCGGTGGCGACCGACTGGCCGAGCCAGGAGGTCAGCGGCCGGCCGCCGATGAAGATGAACATGCCGTGGGCGGACAGTGGTTCCGTCCGGTCCGGCCCCTCGACGAGGACGGTCTCCAGCCGGTGAGTCCCGGTCACCTCCGCCACCCGCGCGCCGGTGCGCACCGTGATGTTGTCGCTGGCCTCGATCCGGTCACACAGGTAGCTCGACATCCGCTCGCGCAGACCAGCGCCCCGGATCACCACCACCACCTCCTCGGCAAACCGCGCGAGGTTCAGCGCCGCCTGCCCGGCAGAGTTGGCCCCGCCCACGATGACCACCCGGCCGCCGGCCATGGCGGCGGCCTCCGTGGAGGCGGCACCGTAGTAGACCCCCCGGCCGGTCAGGTCGGCGACGCCGGGGGCCTCCAGCTGCCGGTACTGCACTCCGGTGGCGATGATGGCACTGGTGCAGTGCAGCTCGTTGCCGTCGTCGAGCCGTACCACCCGGTAGGGGTCCTCGGCTCGCAGCGTGACCACGCGGTGCGGGCTAATGACGCCGGCCCCGAAGCGTCGGGCCTGCGCCAGCGCGCGGCGGGACAGCTCGGAGCCGGACACTCCCGCGGGAAAACCGAGGTAGTTCTCGATCCGGCTGCTGGCACCGGCCTGGCCGCCCGGCGCCTCTGCCTCGACGACCACCGTGCTCAGCCCCTCGGAGGCCGCGTAGACCGCCGCTGCCAGGCCGGCGGGGCCGGCGCCGATGACCACCAGGTCGCAGAAGTCGACCTCCGGCCGGGACGACAGCCCCAGGACCTCGCTCACCTGGGCGGGCTCCGGGTCGGTGAGCACGCGGCCGTCCTCGAGCAGCAGCAGGGGCAGCCGGGCGCCCTTCCCGGCGGCAGTCACCAACGGGGCCGCATCGGGGTGGTCGACGTCGATCCACCGGAACGGCACCTGGTTGCGGGCGAGGAAGTCCCGCATCCGGTGCGAGGAGGCCGACCACCGCTCACCCACCGCTCGTAGTCCAGCCTCCCGCCGTGGTCGGGTCGCGGTCCACTCCTCCAGCAGTTCGTCGAGCACCGGGAACAGGTGCTCCTCGGGTGGGTCCCACGGCTTCATGACGTACTGGTCCAGCGACACGTCGTTGATCGCAGCGATGGCCGCGTCGGTGTCCGCGTAGGCGGTGAGCAGCACGGACTTCAGGTGTGGCTGGAGGCTCTTCAGCTGGACGAGCAGCTCGGTCCCGGTCATCCCGGGCATCCGCTGATCGGTGACCACCAGCGCCACCGGGGCTCCCCGCCGGGTGAGCCGCTCGGCCTGGGCCAGGGCATGGGCAGCGGAGGAGGACGCGAGGACGCGGTAGGTCGCGCCGTACCGGCGGCGCACGTCGCTCACCACGGCATCCAGCACCTGCTCGTCGTCATCGACGACGAGGATCGCGGCGGGCTGGGCGCGCTCGGCGGTGTGGTGGCTCATGGTGTTCCTCCCCGGGGGTCGGGGTCGTCGGCGGTGCCGGAGGGGGCGGCCACGGGCGGCAGCTCCACCCGGAAGACCGTCCGGCCCGGAGCTGACTCGACGGAGATCCGGCCGCCGTGGGCGGTGGTCACGATCTGGTGGGCAATGTTGAGCCCCAAGCCGGTGCCCTCGCCGGGCGGCTTGGTGGTCACGAACGCGTCGAAGACCTCCCCGGCCAGATCCTCCGGAACCCCCGGGCCGTCGTCCTCCACCTCGACGACCACCCCACCGTCCGCCCCGGGCCGGGCGCGAAGAACCACCCGCCCCTGCTTGCCGACCGCGTCGACCGCGTTGTCGACCAGGTTCGTCCAGACCTGGTTGAGCTCGGCGCCGAACGCCTGGATTGGGGGTACCTGGGCGAAGTCCCGCACCACCTCCACTCCGTCGGGGATCTTGTGGCCCAGGATGGTCAGCGTCTCGTCCAGTCCCTGACGGACGTCGACGCCCAACCGCGGGGCACGATCGAGGTTGCTGTACCCCCGCAGTGCCCCGATGAGCTCGGACATCCGCATGGTGCTGCGGGTGATGTGCTCGACCAGGCGCCGCACCCGGATCCGGGCGTGCAGCCACCCCACCGCGGGCGCCGTGGCATCGCCCAGGGCGGTGAGCCGGGGCTCCAGCTCGGTGGAGGTGATGCCGTATGCCGCCAGCTCGGGGGCGATGTTCCACGCGCCCTCGACGCCCGCCGCCTCGAGCAGCCGTTCGATCGCCTCGGCGGGGTCGGGGTCGGGGTCGACCGGGTCGGTGCCGGAGGCGCTGACGGCGATCAGGTCGTCCACCGCCGCCACGGCGGCTGGCCCCTCTGGCATCCGGACGAGCCGGGGCAACAGTCCTTCCACTTCGGCCAGCTGCTCGCGCAGCTGACGCGCGGCGCTGAGGGCCGCACCGGCCGGGTTGTTCAGTTCGTGGCCCAAGCCGGCGCTGAGCCGCCCGAGCGTGGCCAGCCGCTCCTGCTGGCGCAGCGCCAGCTCCTGGCGCAGGTACTCCTGCTCCATCCGGCGGAGTCGGGCCTGCTCGAGGGCGACCCGCAGCCGGACCCGCAACAGCACGGGGTCGAACGGCTTGGGCAGCACGTCGATCGCGCCCAGCTCGATGGCCCGGGCGATGTCCTCGGTCTCCTCGATCGCCGAGATCACCAGTACCGGGGTCCCGCGCAGCTCGGGGTCGGCCCCCACCTGCCGCAGGACTTCGAAGCCGTCGACGCCTGGCATGAGCAGGTCGAGGAGCACCATGTCGACGCGCTCGGCGCCCAACGTCTCCAGCGCCTCCGCGCCGTCCGCGGCTTGCAGCACGTGGTGCCCGAGGTGCTCCACGCCTTTCACCAGGGCGACCCTGTTGAGCAGGGTGTCGTCCACGACGAGCACCGTCGCCCCTTCCTGCGGCCTGGTCACCCGGTTCCCTCCCGGGTCAGCTCCGCCACGCCGCGCCGGGTCGCCTCGGCCAGCCGGTCCAGCTCGGTGAGCTCCACCTCCAGGCTGGCGGTGCGTCGCGCTCGGGCGAGCTGCTCGAGGCGGGCCGCCGCGGCCGACAGGTCGACCGCGCCTACGGTCGCCGCACTGGACTTGAGGCTGTGCGCGTGACGACGCAGGGCGTCGTCGTCGGTGCCGGCGGTCTGCCGGATGGCCGCCAGCAGCCGGGACATCTCCGCGCTGAACTCAGCCAGCAGACTGGCAGTGAAGGACTCGTCCCCGGTGAGCTCGCTGAGGCGGCGAAGCGCCGCACGGTCGATCGCGCCGGCGGGGGGGTCGGCGGCGACGTGGTCACTGGCACTGGGTGCCGTCGCGGCCCGCCCTACCTGGGCAGGCCCGTCATGCAACCACGCCCACGCCTGGTCCAGCGCCGCGGTCAGCTCCTCGACCCGGATCGGCTTGGTGACGTAGCCCTGCATTCCCGCCTCGGCCGCCGCCTGCTGGTCCTCCGTCGTGGCGTTGGCGGTGACGGCGGCGATCCAGGGCTGGTGGCCGACGCGGGACCGGATCATCCGGGCCGCCTCCAGCCCATGCATCCGAGGCATCTGCACGTCCATCAGGATGACGTCGAACTCCGTCCGGGCGACCACCTCCATCACTGCGACGCCGTCGCTCGCGAGCTCGGCGGCATACCCGAGACGCTCCAGTAGGCGCAGCATGAGCCGCTGGTTGGTGGCGTTGTCCTCGGCGACGAGGATCCGTAGCGGCTGCCGCTGGCCCATCGTGGTGTCCAGCTGGCCCGCGGTGTGCCGGGAGACGTGCCGGCTGCGGTGTGTCAGCCGGCTCATCAGCACGTCATGGACCGAGGACTGCTTGAGGGGCCGGGTGAGCAGGTCGCCGAACGGTGTGCCCTCGATCAACGTGCGGCTCGCCACCGACGAGATCAGCACCAGGGGCGTGTCCTTGGTGCGACGGCCGGAGGACAGCCGCTGCGCCAGCCCCGTGGCGTCACCGCGCATGCGCTGGTGGTCGATGAGCACGATGTCGATCCGATGGTGTTCGACCGCTTCCAGCGCCTCCCGCATCGACTCGACGCAGACGACGTCCATCGACCAGCCTCGCCCGAAGTTCTCGAGCAGGTGCTGGTCGGTGGGGTTGTCCAGCACGACGAGCATGACGCGTCCCGCCAGGTGCGCGCCCGGGTCGAGCTCGGCGGACGCGGGCGCCACCGCGTCGCGGGACGGGATGCACACCGTGAAGCACGAACCCTCTCCTGGGGTGCTCGTCACCGAGATGGAGCCGCCGAGGAGCTCAGTGAGGTTCCGGCTGATCGCCAGACCCAGCCCGGTGCCGCCGTACCGCCGGCTGGTCGAGGGGTCGACCTGCTGAAAGGACTCGAACAGGCTGTCCAGCGCGCGGGCCGGGATCCCGATGCCGGTGTCACGTACCTGGAAGGCGATCGCGCCGGTGCCGTCGTCCAGAGTGTCGCACCTCACCGTGAGCGCCACCTCTCCGGTCTCGGTGAACTTGACGGCGTTGGTGAGCAGATTGACCAGGACCTGGCGGAGCCGGTGCCCGTCGGTGGTGATCGAGCGCGGGACGTCCTGGGCGACGTCGTAGACGAGATCGATCCGCTTCTGGGAGGCAAGCGGGGTGATGACGTCCAGGGTCGACTCGACCAGTGCGCGGAGGTCAGTGGTCCTCGGGTCGATCTCGAACCGCCCGGCCTCCATCTTGGAGAAGTCCAGGACGTCGTTGATCGTCGTCAACAGGACCTCCGCGCTGGTGCGGATCGCGGTGACGTACTCCTCCTGCTCGGGGTCGAGCTCGGTGGACGCAAGCAGCCCGTTCATCCCGATGACGGCGTTCATCGGCGTGCGCAGCTCGTGGCTCATGTTGGCCAGGAACTCGCTCTTGGCGCGGGTAGCGTCCTCGGCGAGCAGCCGAGCCTGTCGCTCGGTCTCCACCAGGCGTGCGCGCTGGACGGTGTCCCGCGCGATGACCAGCCACGCCGCCAGGGTCACCCCGAGCAGGTTGCCGAACCAGAAGCCCGTTACCCAGCCCGCCGACAGCGGCTCGCCCCACGGCTCGAGCCTGTTCTCGGCGAGGACACCGACGAGGAGCAGCCCGGCATACCCGGCGAACCACCACCGGGCCGCCCGAACTCCGTAGGTGAGCAGCGCGGCGATCGAGGGCATCAGCGCCCACAGGACCACGCCGCCCGAGCTCTGCAGACCGCCAAGGTGCAGCATGACCAGGAAGGGGGCCACCACGCTGATCACCAGCTGCGCGTCCAAGGCCCTGGTGAGGCCGCGCCGGTGGTGCAGCCACCAGTTGACCAACGACAGCGTCGAGAACGCCCAGGGGTAGATCGCGGTGACGGGAGTGCCGGCCAGGACGTACAGCCCGCCCCACAGCACGCCGGCGACGGCCATCAGCGCCAGCAGGTCGGAGCGCACCGTGACGCCCCAGGAGTCCTCTCGCTCAGTCATCGTCACCGCCCTCGGTGATGATGCGGCGCAGGCCGTCAGCCCGTGCCGCCAGGGTGCGGTAGTGCTCGGTGTCGGTGACTTCGGCCACCCGGCTGCTCAGCTGGCCCCGGTCGATCTCGATCCGCAGCTCCGCCAGCTGTCGGCGAAGGCCCTCCTCGCGGGCGCGGACCTGGGTGACCATGTCGCGGAAGACGCGGGCCAGGGTGCCCAGGCTGTCGTGCCGGGAGGCGACCGGATCCAGCCCGGAGGTGTCATAGGCGCCCTCCTGCAGCGCGACCGCGGCGGCGATCACCCGGTCGACCTGGCGAAGGTGGTCCAGCTCGACGTCCCGCAGCCGCTTCTGAGCCAGCGACGCCCGCAGCCGGGCGGCGAGCAGCGGAGCCTGCAGCGGCTTGGTCAGGTGGTCGGTGGCGCCCAGCCCGATCGAGTGGACCACGTCGTCCAGCTCGTCGGCGGCCGAGACGACGATGACCGGCAGGTGGGTCAGGCCAGGGTCGGCCTTCATCGCCTCGAGCACGCCGAACCCGTCGGTGCCCGGCATCAGCAGGTCGAGCAGCACGACGTCGTAGTGAGGGTCACGAGCCAGCCGCCCCAGTGCCTCAGTACCGTTCGCTGCCGGCTCCGGGTGGTGGCCGAGCGCCGCGACCGCCCGGCAGGCCACCGCCCGGTCGAGCGGGTTGTCGTCGACGACCAGGACACGCGCGCTCACCGCTGGCTCCCCGACGGAGCACCCGGCTCGACGTTGACGGTGAGCGGAGACCCGTCGACGAGTCGGATGCTCGTCGTGCCCTCGCGCAGCTCGACCGGTCGGCCCTGCACCGACACGCGGGGGTCGGCAGGCCTTGAGACACCCCACGGGTCGACCTCGTGGGCCCACACCCGCAGGGCCGCCGTGCCGGCCGGGATGTCGCGCAGCTGCGCCACCCGCGTGCGCTCGGGCAGGTCGAGGACACCGTCCAGGGTGCGCTGGACCAGGCCGGAAGGCGTTGCCGCCTTCACCTCGGCGCGCCCCGGGCGGCCGGCGACGGTGAGCTGCACGGTGTCGAGGGCCAGCTCCTGGTCGCGTCGCAGCTCCAGGGTGGCGAGGGGGCGGAACGCGCCAGAGCGGAACACCACCACGGTGAGGCCGAGGACGATGGTGACGGTCGCAGCCGCGAGCATCCGCTCGGCGGGCCCGGTCCAGATCACGGCGCCGTGGGCGGCCACCGCCGCGACGAACAGCAGGTAGACGGCGGCCAGCACGGGAACCGCGGCTGCCCAGCCGAGGCCGGCTCGCGGGACGTAGTCACCGCGGCGCCGTGTCGCGGCCAGCAGCAGGACCGGCACGACCCCGCCCACCACCGGGATCGCCACCGTGCCGACCAGGCCGAGCACTGCCGTGAAGTCGGCCCGTCCGGTGACGACCAGCAGCTCGACCAGGAGGAACACCATCAGCAGCGGCAACAGCGCGAGTGCCCGCCCGCCACGACCCCGCAGCAGCTCGCGGGCCTGCGCGTGCAGCCCCACCGAGGAGTGGACCGCGGCCATCCCCATGGCGGTGACCACGAAGACGGACCCCAGCCCGAGCACCACCGGCCCGACGGCCTCGGCGAGTGGCGTCAGGGCCGTGCCCGTCTCACGGTGCAGCCGGTCCCCGTCCACGGCGCCGGCCACTGCCACCGACCAGACGGCATACACCGCGATGACGACGAGCATGGCGACGGCCGTGCCGCGGACGAGGGACCGCCCGCTCGGGTCCCGGCGCAGGATGTCAGGGGCGCCGGCGGCGACCGCCGTGTGCCCGAAGTACGCCATCAGGACGACGCCGAAGATCAGTCCGAGGACCGAGCTGTCGAACCCGCTGTCCCACGGCAGCGGCCAGGTCGCGCTGGTGAGCCGACCGGGCCGGAGTGCGGTCAGCGCGGCGACGGTGAGCAGCGTGATGATGAGCAGATTGAGCGCCCCCACGAGGAGGGCGGAGGTGATGGTGGCACCCATCCGGCCCCGCCAGACGAACGCCACAGTGATCGTGAAGAGGACGGCCACCCATACGGCGGGCGGCAGGCCGAGCGAACGCTGCAGCGTGTCCGCCAGGCCGATGTAGTACGCGGTGAGGCTGGCCACTGCGAAGGCCACGAGGGCGAGTGCGGTGACGCCCGACGCGAACCGACCGAGGTGCTGGCGCACGGCGCCGCCCAGGTACGCGCCGGTCCAGCGCACCGTGCCGGTGCGGGCTACCGACTCGGCGATCGCTGTCACGGTCAGGACGTTGACGAGCCCCAGCGCGACGAGCAGGACAAGCCCGGGGAGCGGGCCGACACCCGCCATGGCGATCGGCAGCGCGAGGATACCGGCGCCGACGGTCTGGGTAAGGGTCAGTGCGAACGCCGACCAGAACGGCGGGAGGTCCGTCAGCCGGTCGGCGAGCTGAGCGGTCCGCCAGCGGAGCCGCTCCCGCGAGGAGAGGTCCGTGGCCCACAGTGCGTCGGGCTCGGTGCCGAAGCGGCGGGCGTGCTCCGCCACGACGGACGGCTCGGCGAACCCGATGGCAGCCCGCAGCCGGGGCACGTCGCTCGCCCTGGCCCGGTATCTCGTGGCGAGCGCGTGCGCCAACCCGGCCCGGACTGACGGGGAGCGGGGCACCAAGCGCGCCCACGCAGGGGCGGAGCGCTCGAGGTGCTGAATCCGCGGCGGCTCGGGAAGGTGGTTCCCGGCCCGCAGTGCGGCGAGGTAGTCGCGCTCGGCGGTGGCCACCATGCCCTCGCAGACGGGAGGGGCCGCCACGTGCCGGTCGGCGAGTGCGAGCAGACCGGCTCGACTCTGGACGGCGTACAGAGCCGAGCTGACCCGGCGGCCGGTCAGGCCGCCGAGGACCTCTTCCGGTCGCAGCGGGTCGGTCGCAGTCACCGACCCACCCCCGACAGGAGCCAGTCGGTAGGTTCGGCCAGTGACCCGGTGAACTGGTGCTCGGGGTGTCGTAGGGCGAACACCGCACCGCTGGCCAGCGCCATCACGTCGTCGTCGTGACGGAGCACCCCCACCACCGGTGAGCCGTACGCGGTCCGGACCCGGTCGCGCACCTGGTCGGCGTCAAGGATCGGGGGGACCTTGTTGACCACGAGTCCCTGGCGGCGCACGCCGAGGCCAGCGGCGACCTCCTGGAGCACGGCTGTGCCCTCGTAGTCCTGTCGGTCGGGCCGTAACACGGTGAGCACGGTGTCGCTGATCGCCAGGCTGAGCAGGGTCTCCTCGCCGAGCCCGGGGTGGGTGTCGATCAGCAGCAGGTGCAGGCCCAGGGCCGCGATGACGTCCCGAAGGCCACGCACGAGGAGTTGAGCGTCATACCCCTCGCGGAGGATGCGGGTGATCTCCCCGGCACGGACACTGGCCGGGATGAGGTACAGCCGGCCCGGCCCGTCGCCAGCGGTGACTCGCCGGGCGACGTCGGTGATGGCGCACTGCCCGAACAGGTAGTCGTTGAGGGCGGCGTCGACGTGCTCGCCGTCGAGGCCGAAGAGGACGTGGATGCCGGGGGAGGCGAGGTCGGTGTCGACGACGCCGACGGCATACCCGCGCCGGGCGAGGAGGACGGCAAGGTTCGCCGTCAGGTTGGACTTGCCGGTGCCGCCCCGGAAGGAGTGGACCGACACCACCTGGATCATCGGACCCGCGAGCGAGCCGCCGCGCAGCCAACGGCAGGGTGACAGCGAAGACAGCGCAACGGCGCCCGGCAGCCGCTGCTCGTCCCCGTGGCGAACACACGAGTGCGGGGTTCCCTGTGCCCGGTCCTCATGATGGGTGGCCCTCTCCGAAACTGACCGTAGCAGCGTGTGAGCGGTCAGGAACAGACGTGGCAGGCCGAGATGGGCGCCACAACCGCCGCATATGTCTAGGCAACGGCGACGGCCGTAGAGACCGCGGGTGAATCTTCGCCTCAGGTCTCGGCGGGACGTCGTGAATGCCCTGGCCTCGGTCTGCGCTCAGGCGCGTTCAGGTCACCCCGCTTGGCTGCCCGCAGCGCGAGGTGGTTGCCCGTCACGCCCGTGTTGTCTTTCGCGGTGGTGACCGATGAAGAGCGAGGAATCCGCACCGCGCTCCTCCCGCAGGACATCGATGCCGCCGAAGCAGGCGTGAACGACTGCAACGACGACCTCGCGGACTTCGCCGCGTCCTCAGTCAGCAGTCGATGAGTGGAGTCGTTGTGAGCGCTCCCGAAGTTACCGGCGGGATGAGTCGACGACTGCGGGGCCGCGGTGCATCGTGGGGCACGACAGGGCCGTGCGCACCATATCGAGCACCCGAGGAGACAGTGTGACCATCATCGACGCCCGCGTCCGGTTGCCCCAGGACCAGCGACCTCGCGGGAGTTATGAGGCGCCGAAGCGGCAGACCGAGCAGTACGACAAGGTTCTGGACCTCACCGAGAAGATGAACTCGGGCACACTTCGCGGTCTCCTCGCAGCCCTGGACGACCAGGGGATCGGGCGCGCGGTGATGCATGCGGAGTCCGAGGGCGGCGAAGACGCGGACGTCCTGAACCAGGCACTGGCCGCGGTGGTCGGGCGTCATCCTGACCGGTTCATCGGCATCGGGTGTGTGGATGTCGGCACGCCGTATCCGACAGAGATGGCACGGCAGGTCGTCCGTGCCGCAGAGCTCGGGCACGTGGGGGTCTCCTTCCAGCCGGCCTTCTTCGGCCTGGACATCGACGACCGACGGCTCTACCCGCTGTACGCGCGGGCGGAGGAGATGGGGCTGGTCGTCGCCGTGCACACCGGCATCACCTATAGCCGGATGCACCCGTTGCGCCACGAGAAGCCGGAGCTCCTCGACCAGGTGGCCTGCGACTTCCCTGACCTGAAGCTGATCGCGTGTCACGCGGGCTGGCCGTGGGCCACCGAGTACGCCGCTGTAGCCAGGCGTCATCCCACCGTCTACCTCGAGTTCGGCGCGCTGGCCCCGAAGTACGTCGCCAGGGCGGGCACCGGCTGGGACGCCATGTTCGCCATGATGCCCACCCTGCTGCGCGAGCAGGTCCTCTACGGCAGTGACTGGCCGATGATGGAGCCTGCCCGGGCGATCGCCGAGTGGCGGGCCTCGGGCCTGCCTGCCGACGCGCTGGAGGCCCTCTTCTGCAGCAACGCCCAGCGCCTCTTCGGCCCGGCCCTCGAGGCCTCGCAGGACGGGTGAGATGACGCTCGCGTCCTGCCTCCAGGCGGCCGCCGCCGAAAGTCCGCAGCGGGTCTTCGTCCGGACCGAGCGCGAGGCCATGACCTATGCCGAGTGCTGGCAGCGAGCGGTCGGCTATGCCCGACGGCTGCGCCAGCGGGGGATTGGCCGTGGGGACACGGTGGCACTGATGATGACCAACAGCGCAGAGCAGGTCGCGTTGTGGATGGGAATCAGCGTGACCGGTGCCGTTCACGCCCCGCTGAACACAAGTCTGGTCGGCGACCACCTCGCCCACGCCCTCACGGTCGCCCGCCCACGCGTGGTCGTCGTCGATGACCGGTTTCTCCTCACCGCGGCGGAGGCGCTCGAAAGGGCCGGCTTCGCGACCTCGCTGGTCCCTGGGGCGGAGATGGCGGCCGAGATCGACGCACAACCCGGGAGCGCGACGATGCCGACTGCCTCCGTGCTCACCTCGGTGGCGGAGATGGCGACCGGCACGTTGCTGTTCACCTCGGGAACCACCGGTCCCAGCAAGGCCTGTGAGCTGTCCCATCGCTACCTGCGGCGGCAGGGTGAGCTGCACGCGAAGTACCTGAGGATCACGGCAGACGATGTCCTGTACTGCCCGTTCCCGCTCTTCCACATCGACGCGGCGACCCTGACCGTCTCGGCTGCGCTGTCCCGGCGTGCTACCGCAGCCCTGAGCACCCGTTTCAGCGCCTCCCGGTTCTGGGACGAGGTGCGCGCCTTCGACGCCACCGTGTTCAACTTCATGGGCGCCACACTCAGCATCCTGTGGAAGCAGCCACCGACCGAGCGAGACCGGGACCACCGGGTACGGCTGGCTTGGGGGGTCCCCCTGCCGGAGTGGGCTCCGGAATTCCAGGAGCGCTTCGGTATACCGCTGCGGCAGGTCTACGGGCTGACCGATGGCGGTGTCCCGGTCTACGAGCCGGTCGCGGGACCGCGACGACCCGGTGCCGCCGGGCGCGTGATCGAGGAGTTCGAGGTCCGCATCGACGTGACCCGCAACCGTCCAGGGGACCCGGCAGGAGTGGGAGAGATTCTGGTCCGTGGGCGTGAGCCCGGCCTGGTGATGAACGGCTACTTCGGCATGCCGGAGGCGACGCAGGGGACGGTCGAGGACGGCTGGGTGCGCACCGGGGACGTCGGGGAGCTAGACCAGGACGGCTACCTCACCTTCCGGGGCCGGCTCAGCGACTCCATCCGCCGACGCGGCGAGAACATCTCCGCCTTCGAGGTCGAGCAGCTCGTGGAGTCCCACCCCGGGGTGCTGGAGGCAGCTGCGGTAGGCGTTCCCAGTGAGCTCACCGAGGAGGAGGTGATGGTGTTCGTCGTCCGCAGACCGGGGGCCCAGGTGAACGCCGAGGAACTGCACCGGCACAGCCTTGCCCACGGCCCGGCCTCCATGGCGCCTCGCTACATCGACTTCGTCGACGCCTTGCCCAAGACCCCGACCGAAAAGGTCGAGAAGTTCCGGCTCCAGGAACGGGGAACCCACCGCCGAAGCCGCGCCTGGGATGCTGAGCGAGCCTGACCCAGCACCGCTGACCCCCGAGAGCCGTGGTACGCGCGGCTGGAGCCGGCGCGGTTAGCTCCTGGTCAGGAGCGCGGGGTTGTCCGCTAGCGCAGCCAGGGCGTCGCTGTCGAGCTCGATGCCCAGCCCGGGCGCGTCCGGTATCTCCAGGGTTCCCTCGTCGTCGAGGTGCCACCGGTCGCCGGCGAGGTCATCGACATAGGGCGAGCCAGTGACGTACTCCACCCGGTCCGTGTCGGGCAACGCGGCGGCGAGCTGCAGGTCCGCAGCCAGCCCGACGGCGGTGTTCCAGCCGTGCGGGATCAGCCGTATCCCTCGGTCATGGGCCTGCCATGCGATCTTGTGGATCTCGGAGATGCCTCCGCACTTCGTGACGTCCGGCTGGATGACGTCCACGGCACCGTGACTGATCCACGGGCCGAAGGACTGCCGCCGGGTCAGGACCTCGCCGCCGCTGATGGGCACGGCCGAGTGCTGACGCAGCAGGACGTAGTCCTCGATGCAGTCGGGCCGCAGGGGTTCTTCGAACCAGGCGACGTCGTACTCGGCCAGCATCCGAGCCGTGGACAGTGCCCACTTGTAGCCGTGGGGCCAGTGGCTGTCGCTGGCTCCTGCGTCGACCATCAGCTCGCACTCGGCACCGACCGTCTCGCGGGCCGCGGCGACGATAGCCCGGTCGAGTCCTGCAGAGCGCCGACCGAAGGGCCCCCAACCGATCTTGAAGGAGCGGAAGCCCTTGGCCAGCAGCTCTCGGAGCTGGTCGCACATCGGCTCGGGCTCGTCCATCAGCAGTGAGGCGTAGGGGCGTACCCGTTCCCGGCGTCGGCCGCCCAGCAGGCAGGACACCGGTAGCCCAGCGATCTTGCCCATCAGGTCCCACAGCGCTTGGTCGACTCCGGAGATGGTGTGCGTGATGGCTCCGCCCCGCCCCATCCAGAAGGTCGCGCGATGCAGGTCCTCGCAGACACGCTCCGGTTGCACGGCGCTGGCGCCGAGGAGGAGCGGCCTGAGGACTTCCAGTGATCCGCGCACGAGCGCCGAGCTGGTGAACACACTCCCGAGTCCCACCTGGCCCTCGTCGGTGTGCACCGCTATCAGCGTGTGGACGTCGTCCTCGGGGTTGAGCTCGTTCTCCCAGCCACCGGGCGGGGTGGCACCGCTGAGCCCAGCGGCGGAGACTCCGGTGATCTTCATAGCACCTTCCTTGCAACGAATGTAGGGGAATCGGCAGGCGATCTCCACGGCGTTGGGCCGCCACGGAGCCAGGACAGGATCCGCACCACCCGCGCCAGATCGTTAATGATCTGCATCGCCATGTCAATTGGCAAGGAGTATGGAGAACGTTTGTTGCTCGTGGCACCCCCGACGACGCCCCGAAATCGGCGTAGCCGGTCGCCACGCGCGGGGCTTGAGCGCGGCTGGTGGCCTTGTCGGGACCGGAGTGAGCCACATTCTTGACAATTGATAATCTCCTCGTAGGAGACGTGCAGTCCGCTTCGTGGCCCTTCGAGCGCTCATCGGCGTCTTCGGAGGAAGGCACCAGGGCCTCCTGGCGATGGACATCCTGATGGACATCCTGACCGCCTTCTTCCGATATTTTCGCCTCCTGCTGGGCGTTCCGGTGGCCTTCGCCATCCTGGTACCGATCCGGGCCTCCTTCATGCTGGGCCCGGGTCAGGGCGTTGGTACATCTTTGCCCTCAAAGAGCGGTCCATGCGCGCTGCGGTGGCCGCACAGGTGTCGACCGGTGTGCCGATCACCACGCATGCTGCACGCTGGCCGGTAGGCCTGGTCCAGCTGCACTTCTCCACGAGTGCCGTGTGCAGCCCCGGAGCGGGACCATCGGCGACTGCGGCACAGTCAATTCCCGGACTACCACGAGGCCATTGCCAGGGCGGGAGCCTTCGTGCAGGTTGGTGCGTTCAGGCACCCGACAGGCCCGAGCTTTGAGCGGCGAGTGCGCTTCATCTGCGAACTCGAGGACAACGGATTCGCTGACCGCATCCTGGCCTCACACGATATGTGCGAGACAACTCGGCTACGGTTTAAATCACGGGGCGGACTTGCCGTGGTCCCTATCGCGTTTCGGGCAAGGTTAGAGCAATAAGGAAGAAGTGATCTCTACGAGGGTGATCACCGTGGGGAACCCTCGCCCGGTGTTCGGGGAGTAGCGGCCACGTACATGATCTGGGGCGTCCACGCTCAGTACGAGGACTGGCGCACCCTCATACGCGGCATGCCGAACCCGCGTGTACCACGAGTCACTTCGGCGCGCCGGGATTGTGGTGCTGTGTCGCCCGCTGACCCCGCAAATCCATGGGCTCATCGGGCCCGCGAACTCGCCATCAAGGGGCGAGGCGCATTTCTGGTCAATGTCGCACGGGGGCCGATTCTGCAACCCTCTGCGCTGGTGCATGCGCTGCGGAATGAAGCCTTGCCGGGTGCGGCACTGGACGTCACGAATCCGACGCGGCTACCACCGCGTCATCCGGTGTGGGCGCTACCGAACTGCCTCATCACACCACGCATCGCAGGCATCCCCGACATGATCTTTCCGCTCGTCGTGGCGCGCGTCGTCGAGAATGCACGCCGCCTCCAGCGGGGCGCTGCTGTCGTCGGCGAGATTGCTCTGAAAAGGGGGTACCAGCACCGACCTGCTGTCACCCGTGCGTGCTAGAATGTTGAACGATGCTCCGCGGAGCTTTTTCAGAGGAAGGGCTGTTTGTCTTGATCGGTGCTGATGTCAGCCGCAACCTCATATCAAGACGTCTTGGCGGTAGCGCCGGATCCGTGGGTTCTTCGAGTGCGCGAGTGGCCACACGGCTACGAGAGGCTATTGTCTCCGGTCTCTTTGATCCCGGAGACCGGCTGAAGCAAGAGGAGCTGATGCAGCACTTCGATGTGAGCGTCGGTCCGGTGCGAGAGGCTCTGCGAACGCTGGAGAGCGAGGGAATAGTCGTCTATGCGCCGCGTCGGGGATACAGCGTGGCCGCGGTGTCGCTGTCTGAGGCAGAGATTGTCCTGCCGGTTCGGCTGATCGTCGAGCAAGCCGCATTCGCGCAGCTTCGCGACGCCGCTGACGAGAAGCTCTTGACACTTCTTGATGACCTTGTCGCGGAAATGCGAAGCGGGGCCCGTGCGGGCAGTGCCCAACGGGTCAACGACGCTGACATGTCGTTCCACGAAGCAGTGGTTACGTCCTGTTCCGCCTCGCCACAGGCGGTTCGGCTGTGGCAGCTCGTGATGTCCCGCGTGCGCATGCTGTTCAATGTGCTGACGCCCTTGCACAGCGACCTGAGCTCAGTGGCTGACGAGCATCTCCTTCTCCTCGCGACCATCAGGGGCGGCTCGGGCGAGGAGCTGCGGTCACTGGTCGAGGAGCACGTGTACACCCAGCCGTTCGCCCTTCTGGAGAGGGCCTGGAAGGCTGAGGATCACCCAGCTGACTGAGGGACCGCCAGGACGCCCGCAGTGTGGTCAGTGCAGACCCAGCGCGGTCCGTAGCTCCGCGACGGCCGAGACCGCCAGCGCGGCCCCTTCTTCGTCGTCGGTGGTGCCGTACCCCCACCGGCACAGGATCGTCGGTACCTGGTGGAGGGCGGCGCCCTCCACGTCGTGGAAGCGGTCACCCACCATGACCGGGGCAGACAGGTTGTGCCCGCCGCGGGCCAGCTCGGCGAGTGCCGAGGCGACCACGGTGGCCTTGTCGCTGCCGGACTCGTCCTCACCGGCGCCGCACACGGCGTCGAACTGGTCCGTCAGGTCCTGCTGGGCAAGCACGGTGAGAGCCACCGAGGTGCGCTTGGAGGTGGCCAGCGCCAGCGGCAGCCCGCTGCGGTGGACCTCGCGGATCAGCTCGGCCATCCCGGGGTAGACCGCGCCCAGGTCGCCGTGCTCGGCGTAGACCGCGCGGTAGTGGGCGATCATCCGCGACAGCTCGGCAGGGTCGGCGACCCCGGTCAGGTGCCGCAGCGTGTCCGGCAGCGGTGGGCCGACATAGCGCTCGAGCCCGGCGTGGTCAGGCACGGGATACCCGAACGCGCGCAGCGTGGCGGCGAGAGAGGCGGTGATCACCGGACCGGAGGCGATGATCGTGCCGTCCATGTCCAGCAGCACGGCCGACGGCCGCGCCGGCAGCGACGGCGACGGGCGGGAGGAGGCGGGCCTCACTCGTGCGTGTCGTCGCGCGCTGGGCGGCGGTGCGGGTCCCGGCGCTCTCCGTAGGAGTCGTCACGGGTCGCCTCGGGGACCGTGGGATCGCGGTGGTAGGTGTGCTCGCGGGTGGGGTCGGTCGAGGCCGTCGCGTCGCGGTCGTGGTGCTCCTGCCCCGCTGCCTCCCGCTCGGCGCGCAACTGGTCCCGCTCAGCGGCACGGGTGCGCAGGTCCTTCAGCTCCCGGCGACGGCGACGCCTCCCGCGCAGCCCGGAGGCGAACAGCGCCGCTCCCAGGGCAAGCACCAGCACCGTGGCGCCACCGGCGAGGAACAGGTGCAGCGGCGTCATCAGCACCGAGAAGGCGCCCAGGTCGACGGTGATGGCGGACAGGTCCACCGTGGCGAACCAGACATAGGCGACGACCGCCAGCGACAGAACAATGAGGATCAGTCCGATGACCAGCACGGTTCCGACGCTACCGCAGCAGCAGGTCCAGCACCTGCTGGGCGCCGACCTTGTCCAGTGGCTGGTTGCCGTTGCCGCACTTGGGTGACTGCACGCACGCGGGGCAGCCTGACCGGCAGGGGCAGTCCCGGACGGTGTCCAGGGTGGCGGTGAGCCACTGCCGCGCTCGCCGGTGCCCGGTCTCGGCGAAGCCGGCGCCCCCGGGATGCCCGTCGTAGACCATGACCGTGGCCAGCCCGGTGTCGGGGTGGACGGCGGTCGACACCCCGCCGATGTCCCACCGGTCACAGGTGGCGATGAGCGGCAGCAGCCCGATGGCGGCGTGCTCGGCGGCGTGCAGCGCGCCCGGCAGGTCGGCCTCGGCGATCCCCTCGGCGCCGCCCTGCTCGTCGGGCAGGGTGTACCAGACCGCGCGGGTGCGCAGCGTCCGGGCCGGGAGGTCCAGTGGGTGCTCGCCGAGGACCTCCCCGGAGGGCAGTCGGCGCAGGAACGAGGTGACCTGAGTGGTGACGGCGACCCGGCCCAGGCACCAGCGCCCGCCACCGAGCGGCTCCTCCTGCTCGGTGGCCTCGATCGCGAACTCGCTGCGCGATCGGGCCTGCGTGCTCCAGCCAGGGTCGCCCGGCACCACCAGTGCGACCTTGTCCGCCAGGTCCAGCTCGGTCACCACGTGCGGCTCGCCCTGGTGCAGGTACACCGCGCCCTGGTGGACGACCGCGTGCGAGCGCGGCTCATCGACTGTCCCCAGCACCCGCCCGGTGCGCGACTCCACGATCCGCACCTGCTCCCCGGCCCCGCGCAGCGCCACGTGGTCCACCGGCCGGTCCTGCCGCGCCCAGAACCAGCCTCGCGGCCGGCGCCGCAGCAGCCCGGCCTGCACCATCGACTCGGCCAGCACCGGCACCGAGGGGCCGAACCAGGCGGTGTCGTCCTCGGTCAGCGGCAGTTCGGCGGCCGCGGCCGCCAGGTGCGGGGCGAGCACGTGCGGGTTCTCCGGGTCCACGACGCTGGCCTCGACGGGCGCGTCCAGCACCGCCTCCGGGTGCCGCACCAGGTAGGTGTCCAGCGGGTCGTCGTCGGCGACCAGCACCGCCAGCGAGTCGGTGCCGGCACGCCCGGCCCTGCCCGCCTGCTGCCGCCACGAGGCGCGGGTGCCCGGCCAGCCGGCCGTCAGCACCGCGTCCAGCCCGGCCACGTCCACCCCGAGCTCCAGGGCGCTGGTCGCGGCCAGTCCGAGCAGCTCGCGGGAGCGCAGTCGCCGCTCCAGCTCGCGGCGCTCCTCCGGCAGGTAGCCGCCGCGGTAGGCGGCCACGCGGGCGGCAAGGTCCGCGGGGAGGCGGCTGCGGGCGGCCGTGGCCAGCACCTCCGTGCCGGCGCGGGAGCGGGCGAACGCGACCGTCTGCACGTCCTGGCCCACCAGTCCGGCGAGCAGCTCGGCGCTCTCGGCGACCGCGCTGCGGCGCTGGCCGTCCTCGTCGGTGAGCGGCTCCCACAGCGCCACCGTCGCCGCCGGGCGTGGTGAGCCGTCCTCGGTGACCGCCGTGACCGGCCGGCCGAGCAGGGCGGCGGCGTGCCGGGCCGGGTCGGCCACCGTCGCCGAGGCCATCACGACGGTCGGGGCGGCACCGTAGCGGGCCGCGACCCGCAGCAGCCGCCGCAGCACGGCGGCCAGGTGGGCCCCGAAGACGCCCCGGTAGACGTGGACCTCGTCGACCACCACGTAGCACAGCCGCCGCAGGAACGGTGCCCACCGGTCGTGTCCGGGCAGCAGCGAATGGTGCACCAGGTCCGGGTTGCTCAGCACGTAGCCGGCGTGGTCGCGGATCCAGCGGCGCTCGTCGGTGGGGGTGTCGCCGTCATAGGTGGCCACCCGCAGCCCCGGGACCCCGAGCGCCTCCAGTCGGGCCAGCTGGTCGGCCGCGAGGGCCTTGGTGGGGGACAGGTAGAGCGCCGTCGCGCCCCGCCCGGTGGGTGCGCGGGTACCGGCCACGACCTCGGTGAGCACCGGCAGCAGGTAGCCCAGCGACTTGCCGGAAGCGGTGCCGGTGGCGACCACCACGTGCTGGCCGGCGTGGGCGAGCTCAGCGGTGCGCCGCTGGTGGGACCACAGCCGCACCAGCCCCTGCCCGGCCAGGGCGGCCTGCACGACCGGTTCCACCCAGTCCGGCCACTCGACGGTGTCGGCGGGTCGGGCAGGCACCTCGCGCACGTGTCGCAGCCGACCCTCGCGGCCGCGGCACAGTGCCGACAGCGCCTCCTGTGGACCCATGGTCGCCACGGTATGCGGCGAGGCCTGCTGGACAGCACCGGCTCAGCCAATACAGTGGCCGCCACACGTCTCGTAATGGTCTCGTGGGCGAGGCCCCCGGCAGGAGGATCGGATGACACCTGTTATGGCGCGCGATATCGGTCTGGGGGCGGGGGGCACCTCCGTCGTGGTCGTCGTCGCGCTCATCGCGCTGGCCGCCCTGGTGATGGGGTGGAAGTTCCGCTCGGAGGTGCTCGCCACCCCGGCCGGGACCGCCGGCATGCAGGAGATCGGGGCGGCGGTGCAGGAGGGCGCGCAGGCCTACCTGCGCCGGCAGTTCAAGACGCTGGGGATCTTCGCCGTCATCGCCTTCTTCCTGCTCATGGCGCTGCCGGCCGAGGGCTGGGGGATCCGTGCGGGCCGCTCGGTGTTCTTCCTCCTCGGCGCTGGGTTCTCCGCCGCCATCGGCTACCTGGGCATGAGCCTGGCCACCGCGGCCAACATGCGGGTGGCCGAGGCCGCTCGCACCTCCGGGCGCGACCTGGGCATGCGGATCGCATTCCGCACCGGCGGCACCGTCGGGATGGCCACCGTCGGTCTCGGCCTGCTGGGGGCCTCCCTCGTGGTGCTGATCTACCAGGGTGAGGCGCCCAAGGTGCTGGAGGGCTTCGGCTTCGGGGCGGCGCTGCTGGCGATGTTCATGCGCGTCGGGGGCGGCATCTTCACCAAGGCCGCCGACGTGGGCGCGGACCTGGTGGGCAAGGTGGAGGCCGGGATCCCCGAGGACGACCCGCGCAACGCCGCGACCATCGCCGACAACGTCGGCGACAACGTCGGCGACTGCGCCGGCATGGCCGCGGACCTGTTCGAGTCCTACGCGGTGACCCTGGTCGCTGCGCTCATCCTGGGGACCGCTGCGCTGGGCGCCGACGGCCTCACCTTCCCGCTGATCATCCCGGCGATCGGCGCGCTGACGGCGATCCTGGGTGTCTACATCACCAAGGCCCGGCCCGGCGAGAGCGGGCTGACCGCCATCAACCGCGGCTTCTACCTCTCCGCCGGTGTCGCCGCCATCGCCTCGGTCATCGCGGCCATGGTGGCGCTGCCCTGGAGCCTGGAGGGCGTCGAGGTCGCGGCCATCGACCTGTTCGGCGTCGGCACCCCCGACATCAACCCGGCGCTGCGCGCCGCGGTGGCGGTCATCATCGGCATCGTGCTGGCGGCCTTCATCCTGTGGCTGACCGGCTACTTCACCGGCACCGACGCCAAGCCCACCAAGG
The DNA here is from genome assembly GCF_009602535.1 of Ornithinicoccus halotolerans. Taxonomy (GTDB): domain Bacteria; phylum Actinomycetota; class Actinomycetes; order Actinomycetales; family Dermatophilaceae; genus Ornithinicoccus; species Ornithinicoccus halotolerans. Next base: position 25,339 of record NZ_WIQI01000017.1, read on the forward strand.
ACGTGGCCCGCACGGCTCTCACCGGCCCGGCCACCGTGGTGCTCTCCGGCATCGGCGTGGGGCTGGAGTCGGCCGTCTACACCTCGGCCACCATCGCGGCGGCGATCTACCTGCTGTTCACCCTCGGTGGCGGGTCGCTCATCATCTCGCTGTTCTTCGTGGCGCTGGCCGGCTGCGGCCTGCTGACCACGGTCGGCGTGATCGTGGCGATGGACACCTTCGGCCCGGTCTCGGACAACGCCCAGGGGATCGCAGAGATGTCCGGCGACGTCGACGACGAGGCCGGCCAGGTGCTCACCGAGCTGGACGCGGTCGGCAACACCACCAAGGCGATCACCAAGGGCATCGCCATCGCCACCGCCGTGCTGGCGGCGACAGCGCTCTTCGGCTCCTACTGGGACGCCGTCAGCACCGCGCTGACCGACGTGGTCGGCGGCACCGAGGCCGACGCCGCCTCGCTGCAGCAGTCCTTCCTGGTCTTCGACCCGCGAGCCCTGGTGGGTGTCCTCATCGGCGGCGCGGTCGTCTTCCTGTTCTCCGGCCTGGCGATCAACGCCGTCACCCGGGCCGCCGGGGCGATCGTGTTCGAGGTGCGTCGGCAGTTCCGCGACCACCCCGGGATCATGGACTACACCGAGAAGCCCGACTACGCGCGCGTCGTCGACATCTGCACCAAGGACTCGCTTCGCGAGCTGGCCACCCCCGGCCTGCTGGCGGTGTTCGCCCCGATCGGGGTGGGCTTCGCCCTCGGGGTGGGCGCGCTGGCCGGCTACCTCGCCGGTGCGATCGGCACCGGGGTGCTGATGGCGGTCTTCCTCGCCAACTCCGGCGGCGCGTGGGACAACGCCAAGAAGATCGTCGAGGACGGCCACCACGGCGGGAAGGGGTCCGCCGCCCACGAGGCCACCGTCATCGGCGACACCGTCGGCGACCCGTTCAAGGACACCGCGGGCCCGGCCATCAACCCGCTGCTGAAGGTGATGAACCTGGTGGCGCTGCTCATCGCCCCCGCGATCGTGGCGGTGTCGGTCGGTGACGGCGCCAACCCGGTGCTGCGCTGGGCGATCGCGCTGGTGTCGCTGGCGGTCATCGTCGGGGCGGTGTGGGTGAGCAAGCGGCGCGACATCGCGATCGCCGACGACGTGAGCGAGCCGGCCACGACGAGGTGACCGGCTCTGCGCTGTCGGCACTGCGCGCCGACCTGGCCCGGGCGCCCTACACCGTGGAGGCGGTGGAGGAGCTGCTCGGGCCGGTCGCCGCCGCGGCGCTGCACCGGGAGCAGCCGCTGCCGGCGCGCCGGGTGCTGACCGGGCGCGAGGAGCCCGCCGCGGTGCTGGTCCGCTGCTTCGTGCTCGGCGAGGCGGTGCCGGAGCAGGCGCTGGTCGCGGCGCTGCCGTCGGTGCCGCTGCCGGACCTGGTCGGCCTGGGGCTGGTGCGGGCCGCGGCCGGCGAGGTCCGCGCCCGGGTGGACCTGCGCCCCTACGGCGACGAAGCCCGCACCTGGTGGGTGGTCTCGGACCTGTCCGAGCTGGCGCTCGGCGGTCCGCTGCCCACCGACCACGTGCTCGGCATCGGTGGTGCCTCCACCACGCTGGCGTCCTGGGCACCCCGGCCGCGCGTCGGCCGTGCGCTCGACCTCGGCACCGGTTGCGGGGTGCAGGCGCTGCACCTGTCCGGCCACGCCGACCACGTGGTGGCCACCGACGTCTCGGCCCGGGCGCTGCGCACCGCTCGGCTCAACGCCGAGCTGAACGGCCTGGACTGGGAGCTGCGGCGCGGCTCGCTGCTGGAGCCGGTCGCAGGCGAACGGTTCGACCTGGTCGTGTCCAACCCGCCCTTCGTCATCACCCCCCGCGTGGCGGGGGTGCCGCGGTACGAGTACCGCGACGGCGGTGCCGCCGGCGACACCGTGGTCGCCGACCTGGTCCGCGGCGTCGGTGCCCACCTGGCGCCCGGTGGCCTCGCCCAGCTGCTCGGCAACTGGGAGGTGCCGCGCGATGGGGACTGGCGCGAGGTGGTCTCCGGCTGGCTGGACGGCACCGGCCTGGACGCCTGGGTGGTGCAGCGGGAGGTCCAGGACCCGGCCGGCTACGCCGAGACCTGGGCGCGCGACGGCGGGCACCGGCCCGGGACGCCGGGGTTCGAGGAGCTGTACGAGGCCTGGCTGGCCGACTTCGAGGCCCGCGGCGTCGCCGAGGTCGGGTTCGGCATCATCACGCTGCAGCGGCCGGCCACCGGGAGGCGGCCCTGGCGGGAGCTGGCGGAGGTGACCGGCCCCGTTGCTGCTCCGGTCGGGCCCGCCGTGCTGCGGGGGGTGCGCGCCCGCACCCTGCTGGCCGAGGCCGACGAGGACACCCTGCTGGACACCGCCTGGCGGGTGGCCGAGGACGTCACCGAGGAGCGCATCGGCCGGCCCGGGGCGCCGGACCCGGCGGTCATCCAGGCCCGGCAGGGCGGGGGCCTCGGCACGACGGTGCAGCTGGACACCGTCGGGGCGGCGCTGCTGTCCGTCAGCGACGGCGAGATCACGCCACGGCAGGTGCTCGCGGGGCTGGCGGCGCTGCAGGCGACCGGCGCCGAGGAGGGACGGGCACCGGCTCTCGCGGCCCTGCGCACGCTGGTGGCGGAGGGGATGCTGCTGCCGCCGTGACCGCATCGACCAGCCGCGTGGGCTACCGTGTCGCCGGGTCCGCACCCGTCTGACCGGACCAAGAGGGAGTAGACGTGGCAGGTAGTGGTCGCAAGCTGGTGATCGTGGAGTCGCCCGCCAAGGCGAGGAAGATCGGGGAGTACCTGGGCAAGGAGTACCAGGTCGACGCCAGCGTGGGGCACATCCGCGACCTGCCCAACCCCAGCGAGCTGCCGGCCGACATGAAGAAGGGCCCGTACGGGCGGTTCGCCATCGACGTCGAGCACGACTTCGAGCCGTACTACGTCGTCGACCCGGACAAGAAGAAGAAGGTGCGCGAGCTCAAGGCCGCCCTCAAGGAGTCCGACGAGCTGCTGCTCGCCACCGACGAGGACCGCGAGGGCGAGGCCATCGCCTGGCACCTGCTGGAGGTGCTGCAGCCGAAGGTGCCGGTCAGGCGGATGGTGTTCCACGAGATCACCCGGGAGGCGATCCAGCGGGCGGCCAACGACACCCGGGAGCTGGACACCCGGCTGGTGGACGCGCAGGAGACCCGCCGGGTCCTGGACCGGCTGTACGGCTACGAGGTGTCCCCGGTGCTGTGGCGCAAGGTCCGGCAGGGGCTCTCCGCCGGCCGGGTGCAGTCGGTCGCCACCCGCATGGTGGTCGAGCGGGAGCGGGAGCGGATGGCCTTCCGGGCCGCCGACTACTGGGACGTCGAGGGCGAGTTCGCCCCGGAGGGTAGCGGCGGGCAGGCCTTCACCGCCCGGCTCAGCACCGTCGACGGGGACAAGGTCGCCACCGGGCGGGACTTCGACGACCGGGGCGTGCTGCGCACCAGGGGCGCGCGGCACCTGGACGCGGCGGCCGCGACCGCGATCGCGGAGGGCACCCGCTCGGCCGCGGTGGCGGTCCGCTCGGTCACCGAGAAGCCCTACACCCGGCGGCCGTCGGCGCCGTTCACCACCTCCACGCTGCAGCAGGAGGCCTCCCGCAAGCTGCGGATGAACAGCCAGACCACGATGCGCACCGCGCAGCGGCTGTACGAGAACGGCTACATCACCTACATGCGGACCGACTCCACCACGCTGTCGCAGTCGGCGATCAGCGCGGCCCGGGGGCAGGCGCGGGACCTGTACGGTGCCGACTTCATCCCGGACAGCCCCCGCAGCTACGGGTCCAAGTCCAAGAACGCCCAGGAGGCGCACGAGGCGGTCCGCCCGGCCGGTGACTCCTTCCGCACCCCCGCGCAGGTGGCCGGGGAGCTGCAGGGGCAGGAGTACGCCCTCTACGAGCTGATCTGGAAGCGCACCGTCGCCTCGCAGATGGCCGACGCCAAGGGCTCCACCGCCACCGTCCGGCTGGTGGCCTCGCTGCCGGAGGGCCACGGTGCCGGCGAGGCCGAGTACAGCGCCTCCGGGACCGTCATCACCTTCCGCGGGTTCCTCGCCGCCTACGAAGAGGGACGCGACGAGGACCGGTACGGCAGCCGGGAGGACAGCGAGCGGCGGCTGCCGAAGCTGTCCGAGGGCGTGGTCCTGGACGTGCTCGCGGCCGACGCGCAGGGCCACCAGACCTCCCCGCCGGCGCGCTACACGGAGGCCACCCTGGTCAAGGCGCTGGAGGAGAAGGGCATCGGCCGGCCCTCGACCTACGCCGCGACGGTCGGCACCATCCAGGACCGCGGCTACGTGCACAGCCGTGGCACCGCCCTCGTGCCCACCTGGCTGGCGTTCGCGGTGACCCGGCTGCTGGAGGAGCACTTCTCCCGGCTGGTCGACTATGACTTCACGGCCTCCATGGAGGAGGACCTGGACCGGATCGCCCGGGGCGACGAGCAACGGGTGGCCTGGCTGCACCGGTTCTACTTCGGCTCCGAGGCCACCGACGCCGAGGGGCTGCGCCACCTGGTCGAGGACCTGGGCGACATCGACGCCAAGGGGGTCTCCACGGTCGACATCGGTGACGGGATCGTCGTCCGGGTCGGCCGCTACGGCCCCTACGTCGAGGACACCACGCAGGGCCAGGAGGAGGGCTCGCCCCGCCGCCGCGCCACCGTCCCGGACGAGATCGCCCCCGACGAGATGACGCCGGAGAAGGGCCGGGAGCTGCTGGCCCAGGCCGCCGAGGACGGCCGGGTGCTCGGGCAGGACCCGGACACCGGACGCGACATCATCGCCCGGAGCGGTCGGTTCGGCCCCTACGTCACCGAGGTGATCGAGGACGAGGAAGGCACCAAGAAGAAGCCCAAGCCGCGCACCGCCAGCCTGTTCGCCGACATGGACCTGGCCACGATCGACCTGGAGACCGCGCTGCGGCTGCTGAGCCTGCCACGCGTCGTCGGCACCGACCCCGAGACGGGGGAGGAGATCACCGCCCAGAACGGCCGTTACGGGCCGTACCTGAAGAAGGGCAGCGACTCCCGGTCGCTCAGCTCCGAGCAGCAGCTCTTCGACATCAGCCTCGAGGAGGCGCTGGCCATCTACGCCCAGCCCAAGCAGCGGGGCCGCCGGGCGGCCGCGCCCCCGCTGAAGGAGCTGGGGGAGGACCCGATCTCAGGCAAGCCGGTCGTGGTCAAGGACGGCCGGTTCGGTCCCTACGTCACCGACGGCGAGACCAACGCCACGCTGCGCAAGGGCGACGACCCGGAGGCGATCGCCCCGGAGCGGGGCTATGAGCTGCTGGCCGAGAAGCGCGCCAAGGGGCCGACCACCCGCAAGCGGTCCAGCACCCGCAAGAGCGGGGCGAAGGGCACCAAGGCCCGGCGCTAGTCGAGCGCCGCGAGCGCGGTGGCCAGGTCGTCGACCACGTCGGCCGGGTCCTCCAGGCCGACCGACAGCCGCAGCACCGACGCCGCGGGGCGGGCCTCCGGGGCGACCGGACGGTGGGTCAGCGACGCCGGGTGCTGGATCAGGGTGTCCACGCCGCCGAGCGAGACCGCGTGGGTGACCAGCCGGGTGGAGCGGGCCACGGTCGCGGCCGCGGCATAGCTGCCCACGTCGAAGGCGAGCACGGCGCCGGTCCCCGCCAGCTGGGTGCCGACCAGGCCGCGCGGGTCGGTGCCCGGCAGCCCGGGGTAGTGGACGGCGCTGACCCGTGGGTGCCGCTGCAGCCAGTGGGCGACCACCTGCGCGTGGTCGGACTGGGCGCGGACCCGGACCGGGAGGGTCTGCAGGCCGCGGTGAGTCTGGTAGGCCGCCAGCGGGTGCAGCAGCCCGCCGGTCAGCGCGCGGACGCCGCGCACCCGGGTCGCCCACTCGCCGTCGGTGGCGACCAGGCCGGCCATCACGTCGCCGTGCCCGCCGAGGAACTTGGTGGCCGAGTGCAGCACCAGCCGGGCGCCGTGCTCGGCCGGCCGCTGCAGCACCGGGGTCGCGAAGGTGTTGTCGACCAGCACCGGCACGCTCCCGGCCTGCTCGGCCACGGCGGCGATGTCGACCAGCTGCAGGGTCGGGTTGGCCGGGGTCTCCAGCACGACCAGGCCGGTGTCCGGCTGCAGCGCGCCCGCGACCTCATCGGGCTCCGCCCAGCTGACACGGGTGCCGAGCAGGCCGGTGGCCAGCACGTGGTCGGTGCCGCCGTAGAGCGGGCGGACGGCCACGACGTGGGGCCGGCCGGCGGCGACGGCGGCGAGCAGGGTCGCCGACAGCGCCGCCATGCCCGAGCCGAACGCGACCGCCTCGTCGGTGCCCTCCAGCCCGGCGACGGCGCGCTCCAGCCGGGCGACGGTGGGGTTCCACAGCCGCTGGTAGACCGGGCTGTCCCCCTCCACGAGCGTCCCGCCGGTAGCGAGGCGCTCGTAGGCGTCGCCGCCGGCCTCGACGTCGGGCAGCGGGTAGGTCGTCGACAGGTCGATGGGCGGCACGTGGACGCCACTGGCGGCCAGGTCCTCCCGGGCTGCGTGGACCGCGACGGTGTCGGGTCGCGCCGCCATCCGCCGGTCGGTGCTCAGGCGGGTCTCGGTGCTCATCTGCTGCTCCCACGCTCGCGGCGGGGGACCACGCCGTCCCCCGGCTCGTGCTGGCCACTCTATGAAGAAGATGCGTACAGCGGTCAAGCCAAGCGCATGATCAGCGGTGTATGACGCCGACACGCGGCGGATCGCCGTTGGCACGGGCGGTAGGGTGAGGTCATGGCGAAGGTCGTGCCGGGGGAGCCCGCCCCGCTGGACGAGACCGACCGCAGGCTGGTGCGACTGCTGGTCGATGACGGGCGGATGTCCAACGCCGCCCTGGCCAGGGCCGTGGGCATCGCCGAGTCCACCTGCCTGGTCCGGGTGCGCTCGCTGCGCGAGCGCGGCGTGGTCCGGGGCATCCACGCCGACCTGGACCCGGCGGCTGTGGGACGGCCGGTGCAGGCGATGATCGCCGTGCGGTTCGGCGGCCACCGCCGCAGCCACTTCGAGGCGTTCCGTGAGGAGGTGCCGCACCTTCCCGGCGTGCTGGCGGCCTACCACGTCAGCGGCGCCACCGACTACCTGGTCCACGTCGCAGCCGACTCCGCGGACGCGTTGCGCGACTTCGTGCTGGACCACCTGACCAACCGACCGGGCGTCCTGCACGCCGAGACCTCGCTGATCTTCGACGCGCTGCGCGGGGACGGGCTGCTCCCCAGGGAGTGAGCACATGGCAGGGGGACAGCGGAACCCGACGAGAGCCCGGATCCGGGTGCACCCGCCGGTCGTGCGGGAAAGCCGGGTGGACTTCTCGTGGGAGCAGGACATCGAGAACCACTACCAGCGGCGCAACCGATGGTACGTCGACTACCACGGGGTGCCGCTGGCGACGATGGACCGGCGGGTGCTCTACGAGGTGCTGCTGAGCCTGCAGCTGCCGATGTGGGCCGTCCAGGCGCGGCAGGTGGTCGTGGAGCTGCCAGAGCCGGTGCCGGCGCTCACCCGGGAGTTCTGGCCGGCCTACCACGGACTGCAGCGGCTGCGGGTGGAGTCGCCCGAGGGGGCGCCGGCACGGGTCACGCTGCGGCGCACCGGGCGCCGGGACCGGACCGTGGCCGTGAGCTTCGGTGGAGGCAAGGACAGCACGCTCGCCCACCGCGCGCTGCTGGAGCGGCGGCCGTCGCGGGAGGTGCTGCTGCTGCACCTGGTGCAGCTGTTCGCCGGCGACCGCACTACCCGGGAGCGCGCCACCCGGCGCAGCAGGCGCACCGTCCTCCGACCGGTCCGGCTGCAGACTCGCAGCCCGATCCAGCTGGTGACCACCGACTACATGGCCGCCCTGCGGCGGGACCGGTATGGGCCTCGACCGCACGTGAACCTGTACGTCCCGGCCATGCTGCCCGCGCTGGTCCACCACGGCGTGCACCAGGTGGTGTTCTCCCGCACCGCCATGGGCTACCAGGTGCGCTACCGCGACGACGGGACGGCCTCATACCGGAACTGGCTGGGCCGACCGGAGCAGCTGCGGTACCTGGACGCCTACCTGGCCCATGTCCTCGGCTGGCCGCTGCACGCCGAGAGCACCCACCGCGGGATCAACGAGTACGTCTCGTTCGGCACGGTGCTCCGGCAGTACCCGCGGGCCTCCCGCCGGATGGTGATGTGCACCCGCACCCTGGACACCCGCCGGTTCTGCCTCGAGTGCTCCAAGTGCCTGGAGTTCGCGCTCATGGGCCTCTCGCTCGGGCACGTGGCGCCCGACCTGGACTACGACGCCCTGCTGACCCACCCCCGGGTCACGGCGCTGGCCGAGCAGGCGCGCGCGCTGGGGGGCCGCACCGCCTGGCACGGCGCCGGCCCGTACCAGGAGCAGACCGGCACCGGCACCCACTTCGCGACCTGGTGCCACGCGCTGCACCTGCTGGAGCCGGCGCGGCTGGACGGCCGGGTGGGCGCGGGCGCGGCGGCGAACCTGCGGGCGCTCAAGGACGCCTGGGGGCAGGTACCGTTCCCGGCGGTCGAGCGGCTGGACTCCCGTGCGGTCGCGGCCGCCGGCCCGCTCGGTCGTGAGGTTGCCGGGGTCGCCGGGCGGCACTTCCCGGTCGTCGACATGGCGGGCGACGCCCGGGAGCACCTGCAGCTCGACGGCGACGAGGCGGTGCCGCTGGACCACGAGGCGGTGATGCCGACGCCCTGGCTGGACGCCTGGGCGCGCCGGTGGGGGGTGGCCGTGGACGGCACGGAGCCCGTCAGCGGCGTGACCTAGGCTCGGGGCGTGCTCCCGCCGCTGACCGCCCACGCCCCGCCCGCGCGGGGGCTGTTCGTCGCCTTCGAGGGCGGCGACGGCGCGGGCAAGTCCACCCAGGCGCGGCTGGTGGCCCAGGCCCTGCAGGGCCGCGGCCTGCGCGTCGTGACCACCCGCGAGCCCGGTGGGACCACGGTCGGGGCGGCGATCCGAGAAGTGCTGCTGCACGGGGAGCACGTCGCCCCCCGCGCCGAGGCGCTGCTGTTCGCCGCCGACCGCGCCCACCACGCTGCCACGGTGGTGCGGCCGGCGCTCGCGGCGGGCGCCGTCGTGCTCTGTGACCGGTTCATGGACTCCTCGGTGGCCTACCAGGGCGCGGCGCGCGGGCTCGCTCACGCGGAGGTCCGGCAGTTGTCGCTGTGGGCCACCGAAGGGCTGGTGCCGCACCTGACCGTCGTGCTCGACGTCGACGCCGCCAGCGCGGTCGCCCGCCGCGGGAAGGAGCCGGACCGGCTGGAGCGGGAGAGCCTGGACTTCCACGAGCGGGTCCGCGCCGGTTTCCTCGCCCTCGCCGAGGCCGACCCCGGCCGCTACCTGGTGCTGGAGGCGACCCGTCCGCCGCGACAGCTGGCCGAGGCGGTCCTGGCCGCGCTCGAGCCGCAGCTGGCACAGGTCGCGGCCGACCAGGGAGCAGCCTCGTGAGCGGACCCGGAGTGTTCGCCCGGCTCGTCGGGCAGGAGCCGGTCGCGGCCGAGCTGGCGCGCGCTGCGAGCCGCCCGCGGTCGATGACCCACGCCTGGCTGTTCACCGGGCCGCCGGGGTCGGGCCGGTCGGTCGCGGCCCGGGCGTTCGCGGCCGCGCTGCAGTGCGAGCGGGAGGACCGGCGCGGCTGCGGCGAGTGCCCGCGCTGCCGGCAGGTGCTCGGCGGCAGCCACCCGGACCTCACCCTGGTCGCGACGGAGACGACGTTCCTGCAGGTCAGAGAGGCCCGCGAGCTGGCGCTGGCCTCCCAGGCCCGCCCCACCGTGGGGCCGTGGCGGGTCATCCTGGTCGAGGACGCCGACCGGCTCACCGAGAAGGCGGCCGACGCGCTGCTGAAGGCGCTGGAGGAGCCACCGCCGCGGACGGTGTGGCTGCTGTGCGCACCCTCCTGGGAGGACCTCATCGTCACCATCCGCTCGCGGTGCCGGCACGTGCAGCTGCGCACGCCACCGGTGGACGCGGTCGTGCGGCTGCTCCAGAGTGACGGGGTGGACCCCCCGCTGGCGCACTACGCCGCCCGGGCGGCGCAGAGCCACATCGGCATCGCCCGGCGGCTGGCCACCGACGAGTCCGAGCGGGCCCGCCGCCGAGAGCTGACCTCGATGCCGCTGCGGCTGACCGGGCTGGGGGAGGCGTTGGCGGCCGCGGCCGAGGTCGAGGAGACCAGCAAGGAGTCCTCCGGCACGCAGTCGGAGGAGGACGCGACCCGGCGCCGCCGGGAGCTGCTGGTGCAGCTGGGCGCCGACCCCGATGCCCGGACCCAGCCACCGTCGGTGCGGGCACACCTGCGGCAGCTGGAGGAGGACGGCAAGCGACGGGCCCGGCGGCGCCAGCACGACGCGCTCGACGCGGCGCTGGGGACGCTGGCCTCGGTCTACCGCGACGCGCTGGTGCTGAGCACCGGCGCCGAGGTGGAGCCGGTCAACGCCACCGAGCTGGAGCAGGTGCGCCAGTTGACGCGGACGCTCCCGCCGGAGTGGTTGCTGCAGGCGCTGGACACCATCGGGCTCGCCCGGCAGCGGCTGGAGGCCAACGGCACGCCGTTGCTGGTGCTGGAGGCGATGATGATTGGCTTGGTGCTGCCGGGTGCAGGGCCCGGGCAGCAGGTGCGTCGACGCGAGAGGACAGCACGGTGACACAGGCACGAGCCGGCGCGGCCGGCGGCCCCTGGCGGCGGGTGGCCGCCGTGCTCGCTCTCACCGGCCTGGTCGCCGCCGGATGCTCGGGTGCCCCCGAGACCGAGCCCGCGGGGGATGCCGGGGATACCGCAGGCGGCCAGGCCACCGGCGAGCAGGACACGGCGGACCCGACCGAGGCCGCGCCCGAGGGCCTGGACCGCTACTACAGCCAGCAGGTGCAGTGGAGCGGCTGCGAGGACTTCGAGTGCGCCCAGGTCGAGGTGCCGCTGGACTACGGCGAGCCCGACGGCAAGACCATCCAGCTGCAGCTGCTCCGGGTGCCGGCCACGGGCGACCGGATCGGCTCGCTGCTCATCAACCCCGGTGGTCCGGGCGTCTCCGGGGTCGACTACGCGCGCAGTGCCGACATGGCCTTCGGTGAGCCGGTGCGGCGGTCCTACGACATCGTCGGGTTCGACCCGAGGGGCGTGGGTGACTCGGCGCCCATCAGCTGCGTTGACGGCCCTCAGCTGGACGAGCTGCTCGGCGCCGACCCCACCCCCGAGACCACCGAGGAGAGGGCGGAGGCCGAGCAGGTGGCGCGGCAGTTCGCGCAGGCCTGCCAGCAGAACGTCGGCGCGCTGCTGGCGAACGTCTCCACCGTCGAGGCCGCCCGCGACCTGGACATCGTCCGCGCGGCGCTCGGGGAGGAGAAGCTCGACTACCTCGGGTCCTCCTACGGCACCTACCTGGGCACCACCTATGCCGAGCTGTTCCCGGACCGGGTGGGCCGGATGGTGCTGGACGGGGCGATCGACCCGACGCTGGACGCCGTCGAGCTCAGCCTGGGCCAGGCCGAGGGGTTCGAGCGCGCCACCCGCGCCTACCTGGAGGACTGCGTGGAGTCCGGCGACTGCCCGCTGGGGGAGGACGTGGAGAGCGCCCGCCAGCGGATCGTCCAGTTCCTGGAGGGGCTGGACCGGCAGCCGCTGCCAGTCGAGGGCGACGTCGTCACCGAGCTCACCGAGGGCTGGGGCATGCTCGGCATCATCGTCGCGATGTACGACCAAGCCGGCTGGCCGCTGCTCAGCCGGGCGCTGGAGCAGGCCTTCGACGGCGACGGCACCATGCTGATGTACCTGGCCAACGTCTACGCCAGCCGGGAGAGCGACGGCACCTACACCAGCAACACCATGCAGGCCATCTACGCGGTCAACTGCCTGGACCGGCCGCGGCAGCCGGAGCTGAACGACCCCGAGGTGCTGGAGCGCTTCGAGGAGGTCAGCCCCACGTGGGGCCGGTACCTGGGCGGCGAGGGCGGGGTGTGCTCGCACTGGCCGGTCGAGCCGCAGGAGCGGCTGGAGGAGTTCAACGCCGAGGGCGCCGCCCCGATCCTCGTCGTCGGCACCACCGGCGACCCCGCGACCCCGCACGAGTGGGCGGTCAGCCTCGCCGACATCCTCGACTCGGGGGTGCTCCTCTCCTACGAGGGCGAAGGCCACACCGCCTACGGCCGCTCCAACGACTGCGTCGACGACATCGTGCACGGCTACCTGCTGGAGGGCGCCGTCCCTGACGACGGCACCACCTGCTGAGCCCCGTGACCGATTCGGTCCCGCGACACCAGGTCGGCTATCCTCGTCCGCGGCGCGCCGCCTTAGCTCAGTCGGCAGAGCGATTCACTCGTAATGAATAGGTCGTCGGTTCGATTCCGACAGGCGGCTCCACCGCAGGACGCCCCCAGCCACCGGCCGGGGGTGTCCTGCCGTTTTCCGGAGTACCGTGGAAGGCGTGACGACCACGCCGCGGACCCGCGGCCACCACGTCATGCTGGTGCGGCAGTGGGACCAGCAGGTCGGTGGCTCGGGCTGCTGCGGCCGGCTCACCAGCACCGCTGCCGAGACGCTGTGCCGCACCGGGGAGGACCCCTACGCCGCAGCCCGCGCCGACATGGTGGTGATGGGGGAGGTCTACCGGGCCCTGCGGGAGCGGTTCGATGACGACGTGCTCGAGATCACCGTCGTCGACCCCCGCAACACCACCTGGCTGCTGCCCTCGGTCTGGCGGCAGGCCCGCGCCGGTGGGCTGAGCGTGCGGGAGGCGCTGCGCCAGGTCAACCGGGCCACCAGCCCGTGTGCAGTCGTGGTCGACGGGCGCGTGGTCGCGACCGACCCCGCCAGCCCGCAGCAGGCGGTCGCGGCGGTGCTGGCCGAGCTCGCCCGCTGAGGCGGACCCCGCCCGCGGCCCCCGCGCCCACGACCACCCGAACCGCGTCTCGGCAGGCGTGTCCGGCGCGTGGCCACTACGGTCCTCCTGAATTGAACGTTGCACGAAGCACCCAGGAGGAGCCTTCATGACGGCAGTGGCAGTCCTCGACCGGGAGCGCACGGTCGCCCCCCACAACTACAACCGATGGCTGATCCCACCCGCCGCCCTGGCGATCCACCTGTGCATCGGCCAGGTGTACGCCACCAGCGTGTACAAGGACCCGCTGGTCAACCACTTCGGTACCGGCCTCACCGCGATCGGCGTGGTGTTCTCCATCGCCATCGTCATGCTGGGGTTGTCCGCGGCCGCGCTGGGCACCTGGGTCGACACCGGTGGCCCGCGCCGGGCGATGGTCGCCGCCGCGTTGTGCTGGTCCACCGGCTTCCTCGTCGGTGCCCTCGGGATCGCGACGGAGCAGCTGTGGTTGCTCTACCTGGGCTACGGCGTCATCGGCGGCATCGGCCTGGGCATCGGCTACATCTCACCGGTCTCCACCCTGATCAAGTGGTTCCCCGACCGGCCCGGACTGGCGACCGGGATGGCGATCATGGGCTTCGGCGGTGGGGCGCTCATCGCCAGCCCGCTCTCCTCGCGGCTGCTGGCCTTCTACGACTCCGGCGCCGACAACGCGGCGGGTGCCGAGCAGGTCGCCAGCGGTGGTGCCGTCGCCTCGCTGTTCGTCACCCTCGGCCTGGTCTACCTCGTCGTGATGCTCTTCGGTGCCTGGCTGGTGAAGGTCCCACCGCAGGGGTGGAAGCCGCAGGGCTGGGAACCGCCCCAGGAGACCGAGCAGAAGAGCATGATCACGACCGCGAGCGTCTCGGCCAACAACGCCCTGAAGACCCCGCAGTTCTGGCTGCTGTGGACGGTGCTGTTCTGCAACGTGACCGCGGGCATCGGCATCCTGGAGCACGCGGCGCCGATGATCCAGGACTTCTTCCGCAACGGTGGCTCCTCCACGGTCGCGGCCGGGGCGGCGGCCGGCTTCGTCGGCCTGCTGTCCATCTGCAACATGGCCGGTCGCATCGGCTGGTCCTCCACCTCCGACTACGTCGGCCGCAAGCCCACCTACATGGGCTATCTGGGGATCGGGATCGTCTGCTACTCGCTGCTCGCCATGGTGGGCAACAGCACCACCTGGGTCTTCGTCCTGCTGGCCGGCATCATCATCTCCTTCTACGGTGGCGGGTTCGCGACGGTGCCGGCCTACCTCAAGGACCTGTTCGGCACCTTCCAGGTGGGGGCCATCCACGGCCGGCTGCTGACCGCCTGGTCGGCCGCGGGAATCGCCGGGCCGCTGATCATCAACGGGTTCCTGGACCTGCAGCCGGGGGAGCCCGGAGAGCTCACCGCCGCTGCCTACCGGCCCGCCCTGTTCACCATGGTGGGGATCCTGGTCGTCGGCTTCCTCGCCAACCTCGCCATCAAGCAGGTATCTGCGAAGTACCACGAGCCGGAAGATGAGCAGGCGGCCGGTGACGAGGAGGCCGCGGAGGCCGAGGAAGCCGGGGTGCCCGAGGACGACCGGTCCCAGCATCCGGCGCTGCTCGCCGTGGCCTGGCTCGTCGTCGGCGTCCCGCTGCTCTACGGCATCGTCTCGACGCTGGTCAGGACGGCAAGTCTGTTCGGCTGATCAGCGCAGTTGCCGGCGGTCGTCCGGCAGCCGCCGGGTGCGGCCGGTGCGGTCCAGGTGGTCCAGCAGCGGCAGCACCACCCGGCGGGACGTGCCCAGTGCCTGGCGGGCCTGACTGGCGGTGAACATCGCCGGCAGGCCGGCCAGGACCCGCAGCGCCTCTTCGTCGGCGCCTGCGGGCAGCACCACCCCCGGTGCTAGCCGCAGCAGCCGACCCGCCCGGGCGGCAGCGGCCAGGTCCCGGTCAGCCAGCCCCAGCTCGCGCAGCCGGTCGGCCGGGGGCGCGACGAACCGGTTGTCCCCGTACTCGGCGACCAGGTCGCCCAGCGCCCGCTCCAGGTGCGGGGGCAGCCCGTCGCCGGAGCCGGTGGTCAGCCGGCCGTCCCGGATCCGCACCCCTTCCGGCAGCAGCGCGTGCACCAGCGCAGGGTCGGGAAGGCCCAGCTCGGTCGCCGCCTGCGCCAGCGGCAGCCCGCCCTCGACCGCGCGTGCCCGCTCGAACCCGGCCACCAGCTCGGCCAGCCGCGCGCGCAGCCGGTCGGCGTGGCCGCCGTCGACCCACCACTCCCCGACCACCACCTCGCGGCTTCAGCGCCGTCTTCAGGTAGGTCAGGAAGATGACCAGGTCGCCGGGGGTCATCGCCCCGGCCATCACCCGG
>NZ_WIQI01000170.1 GCF_009602535.1 Ornithinicoccus halotolerans
CAACCGGATCCCGTTCGGCAAGGTCGGCGGCGCCTACGCCCGGGCCTCCAACCAGGACATGCTCACCGCGGCGCTGGCCGGGCTGCGGGGCCAGTGGCGCGACGCCACCGGGCAGGACCCGGCCGCGGTCGTGGTGTCCGGAGGCACCGTCGACGCCGGCCACCAGCTCACCACCGAGGCGTCGCTGCCGGCCGCCACCGCACCACAGCTGCAGCTGCTGAGCTACGAACCGGTGCTCAGCGGCCTGCTGAGCGAGTCCTCCGCCGCCACGGGGGTGGCCGACCGGCAGCGACTGCTGGCCGAGCTGCTGGCGACCTACCAGGAGCAGCCGGCCGCTCGCCGCAGCCTGCTGGTGGTGACCCCCCGGGAGGACACCAGCAGTCCCGACCGGCTGGCCGAGCACGCCCGGGTCCTGCACGGGCTGCCGTGGGTGCGGCTGACCTCCGCCGAGTCGCTGGTCGGCTCCTCCGCCCCGGAGGCCACCGCCCCCGGCGTCCTCACCGGACAGCCCGCACCGGCCTCCGCCGTGGGCGACCCGGCGGCGCTGCCCCCGGTCGCCCCCAGCCCGCTCCTCGACGGCGGTGTGGAGCGGGTCGAGCAGGTGCGCGCGCTGCTCACCGGTGCCGCGGAGGTGGTCGCCGGGTCGGAGTCGGCCGCCCAGCGGTGGCACGAGGTGCTCGACCAGCAGTACTCGGTGCGCTGGCGGGGCAGCCCGGCCTGGCGGCAGCCGCTGGAGGCGGCCCGGGCAGCGGCGGAGCGGGTGCTGGCGGGGGTGCACGTGAACCCCACCACGGTGAACTTCCTCGCCGACGAGGGGCTGATCCAGGTCACGGTCGTCAACGACCTGGACCTGCCGGTGGAGGACCTGCAGGTCGACGTGACGCCCCGGAACGGCCGGCTCCGGGTGACGGAGCCGGCCGACCCGGTGACCGTCGGCCCAGGCAGCCGGGCCACGGTGTCGTTCCGCGCCCGGGCGGTGGCCGCCGGTGACGTGCCGCTGGAGGTGCGGTTGACCACGCCCGGCGGGACCGAGGTCGGGGAGGCCGAGCTGATGAACGTGCACGTGCAGCCGACCGGCACCTGGTTCTACTGGGCGCTGGGCGGGCTGGCCGGCGCGGTGCTGCTGCTCGGGCTGGTCCGCACCCTACGCTCGCCCCGCCGGGGACAGCAGGACGGCGACGAGCACCCGAAGGAGGCACCGGCCCCGTGAGCGAGACCGCCAGCCAGGGCCGCGGCTCCGCGACACTGGCCCGTAGCAGCGCGCTGATGGCCTCGGGGACGCTCGTCTCCCGCATGCTCGGCCTAGTCCGCGTGCTGCTGCTCGCCGGCGCCGTCGGGCTGCTGTCCGGGCCGGCCAACGCCTGGTCGACCGCGAACACGCTGCCCAACACCGTCTACCTCCTGCTGGCAGGCGGCATCCTCAACGTCATCCTGGTGCCCAGCATCACCCGCGCGATGAGCCAGCCGGACGGCGGCCGGGCCTTCACCGACCGGCTGCTCACGCTGGCGCTGCTGGCGCTGGCCGGCATCGCGGTGGTGTTCACCGCCGGCGCGGCCGTGCTGACCCGGCTCTACGCGTGGACCTGGGACGGGGAGCAGTTCGCGCTGGCGGTCTCGTTCGCCTACCTGTGCCTGCCGCAGATCTTCTTCTACGGGCTCTACACGGTGCTGGGGCAGATCCTCAACGCCCAGGAGAAGTTCGGCTACTACATGTGGGCGCCGGTCGCGAACAACATCGTGGCCATCGCGGGGATCCTCGTCTTCCGTACCCTCTACCCCGAGGCGGCCGACCTCGGCCCCGGCGCCTGGACCGCGGAGATGGTGTGGCTGCTCGGCGGCACCGCCACCCTCGGGGTGGTCACCCAGGCGCTGGTGCTGATGGTGCCGGTCTGGCGGTCGGGCTTCCGCTACCGCCCGCGGTGGGGCTTCCGGGGTGTCGGGCTGGGCACGGCCTCCCGGATGGCGATCTGGATGCTCGGCGTCGTCGGGGTCTCGCAGGCCGGCATGTGGCTGTCGACCAACGTGCTCAACCGGGCCTCGGACATCGACGAGCTGGCGGCCGGCAAGATCGTCTACGAGAACGCCTTCCTGTTCTTCATCCTGCCGCACTCGCTCATTGCCACCAGCCTGATCACCGCGATGTTCACCCGGATGTCGCGGGCGGCGCACGCCGAGGACCTGCGGGAGCTTTCCCGGCAGTACCGGCACGGCCTGCGGCTGCTGGGCGTGGCGATGGTGCCGATCAGCGTCGGGGTGTTCGTGCTCGCGCCGTCGCTGACCTCGCTGCTGTGGGCGGAGAACACGCCACGGGAGACGCTGGCGACCGCCCACGTGCTGATGGCGCTGGTCATCGGGCTGTCGCCGTACGGCATCTACATCCTGTCGGGGCGGATCTTCCACGCCTTCCAGGACGGGCGCACGCCGTTCCGGATGCAGCTGGTCATCACCGCCATCGCCGGGACCGGCTCGCTGGTCGCCGCGACGCTGCCGGCCGCCGCCACCGCCATCGGCATCGGCCTGGCGCAGACCGCCGGGCAGGCCGCCGCGGCCGTGCTGGGCGTCATCTGGGTGCGCCGCCGGCTGGGCGGCGTGCCGCTCGGGGACGTGGCCCGCACCTACCGCCGGGTGCTGCTGGCCACCGCCGTGGCCGTCCTGCCCACCCTGCTGGTGGTCTGGGCGGCGCACCGGATGCTGCTGGACCCGTGGGCGTCACTGGTGTCGGTGACCGTCGGCGGCCCGCTGCTGCTGGGCTGCTACGCGATGCTGGCCCACCGGCTGGGGGTCACCGAGGTGGGCGAGGCGGTGGCCCCGGTCGCCCGCCGGCTCGGGCTGGCCCGGCTGCTCCCCGCCCGGGCCCGGTCGGGGCCGAGCGGTCCCGGCGGCGAGGGTCCGCAGGAGCGGGACGGCAGCACACTAGGCTTGCCGCACGGCCGGGACGGCGCCGAGGATGGACGCGACCTCCCGCGGCCCGTCGCGTCCGCCGACGAGGTCACCCCGGCCAGAGAGGAGTACAGCGTGCACGGGA
The DNA here is from genome assembly GCF_009602535.1 of Ornithinicoccus halotolerans. GTDB lineage: Bacteria > Actinomycetota > Actinomycetes > Actinomycetales > Dermatophilaceae > Ornithinicoccus > Ornithinicoccus halotolerans. Next base: position 3,026 of record NZ_WIQI01000170.1, read on the forward strand.
TCGAGCCCGGTCGGGTCCTCGGTGACCGCTACCTGCTGCAGGAGCTGCTCGCCCGCCGTGACGACACCCTCGACTACTGGTCCGCCCGTGACGTCACCCTGGACCGCACCGTCGCCGTCACCGTGCTGTCGTCCGAGGGTGAGCAGGCCGAGCTGGCCGAGTCCGTCCTGGACGGCGCGCGCCGCACCGCCGGGGTCGACGACCCCCGCCTGGTCCGCGTGCTGGACGTCGGCCAGGAGGACGGGCTGAGCTGGATCGTGGAGGAGGGACTCGTCGACGCCGAGTCACTGGCCTCCCTGGTCGCCGACGGCCCGCTTCCGGCCGAGGAGGTCCGCCGCATCATCGGCGAGGCCGCCTCCGGGCTGGAGACCGCCCGCCGGCGCGGCCTGCACCACCTGTTCCTCAGCCCCTACGCCGTGCTCTGCACGCGGGACGGCGCGGTCAAGCTCTCCGGGGTCGCGGTCGCGGCCGCGCTGGAGCAGACCGAGGAGATCTCGGCCAGCGAGGCCTCGCTCGTCGACACCGCCGACCTGGTGAGCCTGCTCTACACCGGCCTGACCGGTCGCTGGCCCGGCGAGGAGATGGAGGGGCTGCGGGAGGCCCGTCGGCTGGCGGACGGCTCGCTCCCGGCACCCTCGGAGGTGGTCGCCGGCGTGCCCGGTGACCTGGACGCGCTCTGCCGGCAGGTGCTGGCGCTCGACTTCGACCCGCACGCCGGCCCGCAGACTCCCGGGGAGCTCGCCCGCCAGCTCGCCCCGTGGTCCCCGGAGCCGGTCCGCGACCAGCCCGTCGCAGCACCCGACGCCCCGCTGCAGCGCTCCGG
>NZ_WIQI01000171.1 GCF_009602535.1 Ornithinicoccus halotolerans
CTGCCACCATCCTCTCCTCGGACGTCCCCGCACCAGCAGGTAGGTAGCGACGACGGCGACGAGCTGTCCGGCGGGGTCCCAGCTGAGCCTGTTGCTGGTGCGGGACCTGGTCCGGGGGGTGCAGGCCTGGCCGCAGCAGCCGGACCCGGTCCAGCGGGTGCTGCGCGGAGCGGTGCAGGTCACCGCCCGCACCGAGCACGTCGACGCGACCGCGCTGCGCTCCCCGGCCCAGGTGCTGGCCGCGCTCCACGTCGCGGCCGCCGCACCGGTGCTCCCCGAGCACCAGCTGGGACGTCCCCGGCGGGACAGCGAGGACTGCCCGGAGGGCGCCGAGCTGGGACCGCTGGCCCGGGGCCGGGAGCTGACCGAGCGGCTGGACGGCGTCGCGGCGCTGCTGCAGCTGCTGCCGGAGGCACCGGTCCTGCTGGTGGCCGCGCTGGTGCACGCCGAGGTGGCGACGCTGCGGCCGTTCGTGCAGGGCAACGGCCTGGTGGCGCGCGCCCTGGAGCGAGCCGTCGTCCGCGCCGGCGGGTTGGACCCCACCGGGGTGGCGGTGCCCGAGGCCGGCCACAGTGCCCGGGCCGGTGGCGACTACCGCGGCGCGCTGGCCGCCTACGCCAGCCGGACCCCGGACGGCGTGCGGCTGTGGCTGCTGCACTGCGCCGAGGCGGTCGTGGCCGGGGCGGGAGAGGGCGGCCGGGTGGCGGACGCCGTCCTCGCCGGACGGGTGGCGGCTGAGCGAGCCGAGGAGTAGAAAGGAGAGGGAGGCGACAGCCTCAGGCGGTGACCACCCAGGCACCCACGCGCGGGCAGTCCACTGATGGACCGGTTTGGCCGGGCTCGTCCCGACCCGACGGCACGAATGCACGCACTGTTAGCCCGGGCGGTCACCGCCCTTTGTCGGCTCCTGCGCCGGTCCCAGGAGCTCGACACAGGGGTTTGGCCCGGTGGGTCGGCCGTGCCATACTGATGAGCGCAGCGCTCCCTTTCGGGGTTGAGCGCGGACGCCACGGGTTATCCCCCCCTGACTCGTGGCGTCGACGGCCCCCGCTCCCCCCGCGGGGGCCGTCCCCTTTTCCGCTGGCAGGCGCCTCCCACACCGGGCCCGCCGTCGTTGCCGCGTCCACAGCCCGGCCGCGGCCGCTGCGCCACCCCGCCCGGTGGTGGACAGGCTGCGGTGCATGGGCGAAGGAGACGGACACGTGCTGGGTGTCCTCGGTGCCGGCGGCGGACTCGGCAGCAGCACACTGGTCGCAGCACTGGCCACGCGCGCCGGCACCGCCGGACGGCGGGTCGTGGCCGTGGAGGGGCAGGGGTGGTCAGACCTGCTGACGCTCCGGCTGGGCATCGAGCTGCAGCCCGGTCTGCACTGGGAGGACCTGGCCGAGCTGCGTGGAGACGTCGACGCCTCGGGGCTGGTCCGTGCGCTTCCCACCACCGAAGAAGGGGTGGGCGTGCTCGGGTGGCGGCACCCGTGGGCCGAGAGGGGACACCGGGGACACCAGACCGGGCTGGCGCGGGCACTGGCCGCCGCAGCGGACCTGGTGGTCTGCGACCTGCCCCGGGCCGATGGGCCGGCCGCGCGGGCGTGGTGGTGCGGCTGTGACACCCGGGTGCTGGTGGTCGCGGACGGCATCGACGGCTGCGCCGCCGGGGCCCGCGTGGTCGACGAGGTGGAGCCGGACCTGGTGGTGCTGCGCGCGGGCGGGCCGCACCGCGGGCACCGGATGGGCAGGGAGCAGCTGGAGGCCGGGCTGGGCGCGCCGGTCGTGGCCGTGCTCGGTGACGACCGTGGCGTCGACCGCGCGCTCTGTCGCGGCGACCCGGTCGGGCGTACCGGGGCGGTTGCGGCCTGCGCCGACCGGGTGCTGGGTGCGGTGCTGGAGGTGCCCTGAATGAGCCTGGTCGACGACCCGGGCGTTTGGCAGCAGATCCGGCAGGGGCGAGCCCCCACCGACGAGGGCGTGGCCGCCGTCGCCCGCCGCCACCGGGGCCGGCTCGGCAGCGACGGTGCGGCAGTGGTGGCCGACCGGCTCCGGCAGGAGGTGCTCGGGCTGGGTCCGCTGGAACCGCTGGTGGACGCGCGGACCACCGACCTGCTGCTCAACGGTACCGAGGTCTGGCTCGACCGAGGGCGCGGTCTGGAGCGTGGCCCGCAGGTGCTGCCCGACCACGAAGCCGTCCGGCGGCTGGCGGTCCGGCTGGCTGGGCTGTGTGGCCAGCGGCTCGACGACGCCAGTCCCTGCGTGGACGGGATCCTGCCCTCCGGCGTCCGGCTGCACGCCGTGCTGCCGCCACTGGTCGACGGCGGCCCGCACCTGAGCCTGCGGCTGCCTCGCCGACTGCGGCCCCGGCTGCCGGACCTGGTGGCCTGGGGGCTGCTGTCGGAGCCGGACGCCGACCTGCTGCGCCGGGTGGTGCGGTCCCGGCTGGCCTTCGTCGTCTCCGGCGGCACCGGGTCGGGCAAGACCACGCTGCTCGGGGCGTTGCTGGCCGAGGTGGGCCAGCACGAGCGGGTGCTGGTCGCCGAGGACGTGCGTGAGCTCGCCGTCGACCACCCGCACGTGGTGCGGCTGCAGGGACGCGCCCGCAACGTCGAGGGTCGCGGCGAGGTCACGCTGACCGACCTGGTCCGGCAGAGCCTGCGGATGCGGCCGGACCGGATGGTCGTCGGTGAGGTGCGTGGAGCAGAGGTCCGTGAGCTGCTCACCGCGCTCAACACCGGGCACGAGGGCGGCTGCGGGACCCTGCACGCCAACGGCGCGGCGGAGGTGGTCTCCCGGTTCGAGGCGCTCGGCGCGCTGGCCGGTATGTCCCCGGCGGCGGTGCACGCTCAGCTGGCGAGCGCCGTGGACGTCGTGCTCCATCTTGGCCGAAGCCACGGTCGCCGGCGGCTGCGCGAGGTCGCCCTGCTCGAACCGGGCGGCTCCGGTGGGCAGGTGGTGACCGCGGCGACCGACGACGGGCAGCAGCTGCGGCCGGGGCCAGGCTGGCAGCGGCTGCTGGCCCGGTTGGGCACAGTGCCGTGAGCGCGGCCGTGCTCGTGGCGCTGCTGCTCGGCCTGGCCGTCTGGTGCTGGCCGGCGTCGGCCCGGGTGCGTGCCCGGACGGTCGTGCTGTCAGCCGCCCGGGCTGAGCCCGCGGCACCACGGCGGCGGGCGGTCGGTGCGCGGACCCGGAGGCTGCTGCGCCGGCTGCGACGGCTGCGACGCTCCCCGCGGAGGGAGGAGCAGGTGCTGCACCTGCTCGACGCCCTCGCCGCTGCGCTGCGGACGGGGTTGCCACCGGTCGCGGCGCTCGAGGTGGTCGCCGAGGGGCTGGACACTACTCATCGGCAGCGCTGGGTGCAGCCGGTGCTACGGGTCGCGCGCGATGGCCGGGGGGTCGGCCCGGTCTGGCACCGGCTGGCCCGGACCACCGGGACGCCCGAGCTGGCAGCGCTGGGGCGCGCGTGGGGACTGAGCGAGGCCCACGGTGTCCCACTCGCCGCTGCGGCCGCCTCGGCCGCGCGCACCAGTCGCGACCGGCAGCAGCACCGGCGCAAGGTGGCGACCGCCACGGCCGGGGCGCGCGCCACGGCAGGACTGCTCACGCTGCTGCCGCTGTCGGCCCCCGTGCTCGCGGCGCTCGTCGGGGTCACTCCCGGCCGCCTCTACGCCTCGCCGGTCGCCGTGGCCAGCACCGGCGCTGGACTGGCGATGCTGGCGCTCGGGCGGCTGCTGGTCGCCCGGATGGTCCGACGTGCCGAGATGGTGGCGCGGGGCACCTCGACTGGCAGCAGGCCACGGATGCCGACGGGGCGGGTGAGGCCGTAGTCCGCGAACGGTG
>NZ_WIQI01000172.1 GCF_009602535.1 Ornithinicoccus halotolerans
CACGGGCCGGCGGCCGGCGGGCAGCGTGGGGCGGGGCGGGACTGGAGGCCACGGACGTCACCCTGCCACGGCGCCGGACGCCGCGGCCAGGTGCCCGGCGTGGCCGTCGGGGCGCCGGCACCGGTGCACTACGGTGGCGCCGTGCCCACCCCTGCCGAGGTACTGGCGGCCCTCGCGGCCGAGGAGTCCGCGCGGCCCGCCCTGACCTACTACGACGACACCCCGGGACCCACCCGGGGCGAGCGGATCGAGGTGTCCCGCCGGGTGCTGGGCACCTGGGTGGCCAAGGCGGCCAACGCGCTGCAGGAGGGCTTCGACGCCGAGCCCGGCACCCTGGTGCGGCTGGCGCTGCCCGCGCCGCACTGGCGGCTGGCGTACTGGGCGCTCGCGGCGTGGTCGGTGGGCTGCACGGTGACGCTCGACCCGCACGAGGGCGCCGACGTGCTGGTCACCACCGACCCGGACGCACCCGAGGCCGAGGACGCCGACGAGGTGGTGGCGGTGACGCTGGCGGGCCTGGCGCGGGAGTTCCCCGGCATGCTGCGCACCGGCATCATGGACGAGGCCCACGAGCTGGCCTCCTACGGCGACTCCTTCGAGCCGTGGGACGAGCCGGAGCCCGAGGACCCCGCGCTGGTCCACCACGGCCGCCGGATCTCCTACCGCGACGTCGTGCCGGGGCAGACCTGGCCGCGGGGCGCCCGGGTGCTGGTGACCGACACCGACTCGGGCGTCGTCCTCACCCAGGTGCTGCACGCGATGGCCGTCCGCGGCTCGGTCGTCATGGTCCGCGGCGGCCCCCCGGCGGCCGACGACCCGCGACTGGCCGAGGAGGGCGTCGACCTGACCGCCTGAGCCGGCGGACCCCCCGCGGCCCGTGCGGCCCGGTCGATACAGTGGCCGGCATGGACAAGGTTGTCGCCTCCGCCGCGGAGGCCCTGGACGGCGTGCAGGACGGGATGACCCTGGCCGTGGGCGGTTTCGGCCTCTGCGGGATCCCCTCGGTGCTCATCACCGCGTTGCTGGAGCGGGGGACCACCGACCTGGAGGTGGTGTCCAACAACTGCGGAGTGGACGACTGGGGGCTGGGCCTGCTGCTGGGACAGGGCCGGCTGCGTCGCATCGTCGCCTCCTACGTCGGCGAGAACAAGGAGTTCGCCCGCCAGTACCTCAGCGGCGAGATCGAGGTCGAGCTGACCCCCCAGGGCACGCTCGCGGAGAAGCTGCGCGCCGGCGGCTCGGGGATCCCGGCCTTCTACACCGCCACCGGCGTGGGCAGCCAGATCTCCGAGGGCGGCATGCCGTGGCGCTACGACGACCAGGGCGAGGTGGTCGTCGCCTCCCCGCCGAAGGAGACGCGCAGCTTCGACTTCCTCGGCCAGACCCGCGACTACGTGCTCGAGCAGGCCATCGTCGCCGACTTCGGGCTGGTCCGGGCCTGGAAGGGCGACCGGCACGGCAACCTGGTGTTCCGCCGCACTGCCCGCAACTTCAACCCGCTGTGCGCCATGGCCGGCCGGGTGTCGGTCGCCGAGGTCGAGGAGCTGGTCGAGCCCGGCGAGCTGGACCCTGACGAGATCCACCTGCCCGGCATCTACGTGCAGCGGGTGCTGGCGCTGACGCCCGAGCAGGCCGCCGACAAGCGCATCGAGAAGCGCACCGTGCGGCCCGCCCTGACCGCGACCGAGGAGAGCTGAGATGGCGCTGACCAGGGAGCAGATGGCCGCACGGGCCGCTGCGGAGCTGCACGACGGCGACTACGTCAACCTCGGCATCGGCATGCCCACGCTGGTGCCCAACTACGTCCCGGATGACGTCGAGCTGGTGCTGCAGAGCGAGAACGGCATCCTCGGCGTGGGGGCCTACCCGGTGGAGGGCACCGAGGACCCCGACCTCATCAACGCCGGCAAGGAGACCGTGACGCTGCGGCCCGGCTCCTCGATCTTCGACTCGGCCAGCAGCTTCGGGATGATCCGCGGCGGCAAGGTGGACGCGGCCATCCTCGGCGCGATGCAGGTCTCCAGGGCCGGTGACATCGCCAACTGGATGATCCCCGGCAAGATGGTCAAGGGGATGGGCGGCGCGATGGACCTGGTGCAGGGCGCCAAGAAGGTCATCGTGCTGATGGACCACACCGCCAAGGACGGCGCGCCCAAGATCCTGCCCGAGTGCACGCTGCCGATCACCGGGCTGGCCGTGGTCGACCGCATCATCACCGACCTGGCCGTCCTCGACGTCACCGACGACGGCATCGTGCTGCGCGAGCTGGCCCCCGGTGTCACCGTCGAGGAGGTCAGCGAGCGGACCGGCGTCGAGCTGGCCGTCGACCTGCAGGAGCTGGCGATCGACGCTGAGCAGCGGTAGCGGCTGGCTCAGCCGTCCTCGCGGGCCGGGAGCAGGAACCCGGTGCCCCAGGCCAGGTGCATCGTGGCCATCACCAGCGGGGTGCGGGCCGCGACCTGCGGTCCGTGCCGTGCCCCGGTCGCCGCGCCACCGACGGTGACCGTCGCGGCGTAGGCCGCCGGCAGCAGCCACAGCGGCCGCCAGCGGAGGCCGCCCACCAGGCTGCCGGCGAGCCCGACGACCAGCAGCGGAGGGGCCAGGTACCGGTAGTTGACCGAGGCCGGGTACTGCCGCACCAGCCGGCGGCGCCACTGCCCGGTGCGGAACTGCTGCCGCGCCAGCTCGCGCAGGCTGGGCCGGGGCCGGTAGCTGACCGACAGCCCCGGGTCGAACCAGACGGTGCCGCCCTGCTGGCGTATCCGGTAGTTCATCTCCCAGTCCTGGGCCCGCCGGTAGGCCGGGTCGTATCCGCCGACGCGGCGCAGCCAGTCACGCCGGAACACGCCGAGGTAGACCGACTTGGCCGGCCCGGGCCGCCCGCCGACGTGGAACCGCGCCCCCCCGATGCCCAGCGGGGAGCGCAGCGCCGCGGCGACCGCCTGCTCGAACGGGGTCTGCCCCTCGGCCAGCATCACCCCACCGACGTTGGCCGCACCGGTCTCCTCGAGCACGGCGACGGCGCGGGAGAGGTAGCCCGGGGACATCGCGCCGTGCCCGTCCATGCGGACCACCACCTCGTGGCGGGAGGCCTCGATCGCGGCGTTGAGGCCGGCCGGGGTGTGCCCCGCCGGGTTCGGCACCACCTGCACCCGCGGGTCCGCCGCGGCGAGGGCTGCGGCCACCTGCTCGGTGCGGTCGGTCGAGGGCGCGACGGCGAGGACGACCTCGAGCTCCCCGGGGTAGTCCTGGCCGAGGACGGAGCGCACGGCGTCGGCCAGGTACCGCTCCTCGTCGCGGACGGGCATGATCACCGACACGGGGCTGAGGGGTCCGGACGCAGGCACGGCGAGCAGGCTACCGGCCCAACCCCGGGGTGGCACGACGCCGGTACGCAGCCTCCTCGCCTACCCTGTGCCCGTGCCGCACGACCCGCAGGACGACTGGACCCGCCCGCTGCCGCGCACGCCGCGGCCGTCGAGGCGAGCCCGGGACGCACCCCGTCGCCGCGACGAGGGCCACTACGGGCGGGGCTGGCAGGACGACCGCGGCCGGTGGCACGACGACGGGGACGACCGCTGGCAGGACGACGACCGCTGGCAGGACGACGACCGCTGGGACGACCGGCGCCGGTGGCAGGACGACCGTCGGCACTGGCGCGACGCAGACGAGTGGGACGAGTGGGACGAGTGGGACGACGGCGCCGCCGCGGACGAGA
>NZ_WIQI01000173.1 GCF_009602535.1 Ornithinicoccus halotolerans
TGCCGACGACACCAGCCCCGACGTGGGGATCCAGTACGCCCACGACCCGGAGAACACCGAGCGGCAGCAGATGGTCGTACAGCGCCCGGCGCACCGGGTCGGCCAGGGCTCCGATCGCAGCAGCCCGCTGCTCGGCCGGTCGAGCTGCCGGGCGCTCCCCCGGGGCGTCGGCTGGCGTCTGGTCCACCCACCCACCCTCTATCAGAGACGACCCTTGACGCAACACTGCCGCGGTTCTACTGTCAATGAATCACTCTGTTAGAAAGGTGTGAGCACCATGGCTCTCCTCCACCGCTCCCAGCGCGACGACCCCCTCGAGGCGCCGGCAGGGCCGCTCCCGGGTGGCGCCGAGCAGGCGTTCTGGCTGCTGCGCGCGGCGTTCACGGTGGCGCCGATCCTGTTCGGTCTGGACAAGTTCGCCAACGTCCTGGTCGACTGGCCGGCCTACCTGGCGCCGTGGGTCGACGGGATCGTCCCCGGCACCGCCCAGCAGGCGATGTGGGCCGTCGGCGTGGTCGAGGTCGTGGCCGGCCTCGTCGTCGCGTGGCGACCGGTGATCGGTGGCGTCCTGGTCGCGCTGTGGCTGGCGGGCATCATCGTCAACCTGGTCTCCACGGGCAGCTACCTGGACGTGGCGCTACGCGACGTCGGCCTGCTCGCCGGGGCACTGGCGCTGGCGTTGCTGGCCCGGTCCCGCACCGAGCGGGAACCGGTCACCGGGTGAGCAGGAGCTAGGAGGGCAGCAGGTCCTCCAGCAGCGCCACGTCCCGCAGCAGCCGGACGGCCGAGCGCAGCAGCGGCAACGCCGCCATGGCCCCGCTGCCCTCACCCAGGCGCAGGCCCAGGTCGAGCACCGGCTCCAGGTCCAGCGCGGCCAGCGCGTGGGCCTGCGCCGGCTCGGGCGAACGGTGACCGGCGGCGAACCAAGCGCGCACCCCCGGTGCCAGCGACTCGGCGACCAGCGCCTCCGCCACACTGATGGCGCCGTCCAGGAGCACCGGCACGCCGGCCCGGGCCGCGCCCAGCTGGATCCCCGCCGCGACCGCAAGGTCGGGGGAGCCGAGCGCGGCCAGCCGGGCCAGCGGGTCGGTGACCCCGGCCGCGCGGTCCACCGCCCGCTGCACGACCGTGGCCTTGCGGGCCCGCCCCGCCTCGTCCAGCCCGCTGCCGGGCCCGGTCACCTCGGCGGCGGGCAGGTCGAGCAGGTGGGCGACCAGCGCGGCGGCGGGTGTGGTGTTGCCGCTGCCCAGGTCGCCGACGACGAGCAGCTGGGCGCCGGCCGCGACCTCCTCGGCGGCGACCCGCTCACCCACCGCGAGCGCCTCCCGGGTCGCGTCCAGGGACGCCGCGTCCTCGACGTCGATGGCCCCGCAGGACCGGCCCAGCTTGTGGGCCCGCACCTCGGCGGGCACGTCGGCGAGGTCGTCGTCGACGCTGATGTCAAGGACCCGCACCGGGACGCCGTGCTGGGCGGCGAGCACGCTCATGCCGGCGACGCCACTGACCAGCGCCCGCACCATCGCCGGCGTCACCGCGGCGGGGTAGGCCGAGACCCCCGACCGCACCACGCCGTGGTCCCCCGCAGGGACCACGGCACGGACCCGCTGCAGCGGCTCCGGCGGGCAGCTGCCCTGGCAGGCGGCCAGCCAGGCACCGAGGTGCTGCAGCCGACCCAGCGCCCCGGCCGGCGTGGCCAGCGCGGCGAACCGCTGCAGCGCCTCGGCGCGCGCACGCTCCGACGGCGGCGGCACCGGGACCGGGTGCCACCGCGTCGCCGGGGAGTCGGGCACGCGCGCGGGCTGCTCGGAGGGGACCGTCACGGTCGGCGATCATGCCACGCCGGCCCTGGCCACGGGCCGCGGTCAGTAGTCGCGACCGCCCGCGGAGCCGCCGTCGTCGTCCTCCTCCCCCGGCATGGTCTGGATCGGCTCGCCGGCGGGGTCGACCACCCACCAGACGTCGTTGACACCCTGGCCGTTGACGTCACCGGACCCCATGTCCTGGGCGAAGTAGTACAGCGGCCAGTCGCCGTAGGTGGCCTGCACGGTGCCGTCGGAGCGCTCGATCGAGCCGAGCAGCGAGTCGTCGACGCCCTCACCGGCGGTGGGCTCGCCCTCCAGCGGCGGCCAGGCCTCCAGACAGTCGTCCTCACAGACGCTCTGGCCCGGCGAGTCCTGCGTGAACAGGTAGAGGGTCATCCCGTCCTCGTCGACCAGGATCGTCCCGAGCTCGGTCTCGGCCGCGGTGACCTCGGGGCCCTCGCCGGTCCCCTCGGTGGCGCCACCGGTCTCCTCGGTGGCCTCGGCGGTCTCCTCGGCGGTCTCCTCGGGGGCCTCGCCGGTCTCCGCCGGTGCCTCGCCGCCCGGCGCGGCGTCGTCCTCCTCGCCCTGCCCGCAGCCGGCCAGGGCGCCGGCGAGCAGCAGCGCGGCCGCGGCGGCACCGGTAGCGTGACGGATGTGGCTGTGCATGCTTCCTCCCACTGGGGGACGTGACAGCGATGCCGTGGCGGCGCCGGCGTCCCGCCGCTGACCGGGCACCGTCCTCGGAGCCCGCTGGCTGGGTGTCCTCGGGCTCACCGGTGGTACGACCGGCGGCGACCAGGAGATTGCCGCCCCGGTCGCAGCCAATCCCCCGGCCGGTCCCGGACGTATCCCCTCCCGTGGAGCTGTCGCGCGCGGACCGGGCCGCCGACGTGGCGCTCGTGCAGGGCCTGGCGGTCGACGACGAGCCGGCGACCCGGGCGTTCGTGCACCGGTTCCAGTCCGCGGTGTACGGGACCGCGCTGTCCATCACCCGTGACCCCGCCACCGCCGAGGACGTCGCCCAGGAGGCGTTCGTCAAGGCCTGGCGGGCAGCCGACGGCTACGACCCGCGCCGCGCCTCGCCGCTGACCTGGCTGCTGGCCATCACCCGCAACGCCGCCATCGACGCGGTGCGCGCCCGGCGGACCCGGCCGGCGGATCCCACCGAGCGGGAGGAGCTGGACCGCCTGCTGCAGGACACCCTGGCGCCCGGCCCGGACGACCCCCAGGAGGTGGTGGTCCGCCGGTCCGAGGGCGAGCAGGCCGCGGCCCGGCTGCGTACGCTCAGCCCGGAGCAGGCCAGGGCGGTGGTCCTTGCCGTCGTGGCCGGCCGCACCGCCGCCGAGGTAGCGGCGCACGAGGGTATCCCGCTCGGCACCGCCAAGACCCGGATCAGGGACGGCCTGCGCCGGCTGCGGCGGGTGGCACCGCCGGGCACTGAACCCGGTGAACCCGGTGACCCGGGAGAGACCGAGAGCAGCGGGCCCCGCAGCACCGGGAGCGCCCGGAGAGGAGGGACGCCGTGACCAAGCCCCACCTGCAGGAGGACGTTCTCGTCGAGCTCGCGCTCGGGCAGCTGTCCGGCCCGGAGCGCTCCCACGCCCTCGGTCACGTGGCCGGCTGCCCCTCCTGCCGCCGCGCCCTGGACGAGGTCGTCGCCGCCGTGGACCTGGTGCTGCCGGCCACTCCCCCGGCCGACCCGCCCGCCGGCCTCGACGAGGCGGTGCTGAACCGCACGGTGGGGTCCGTGCCCGCCTCGGCCCACCGGACGCGCCCGCGCTGGCCGCTGCCGGTCGCGTCGGACAGGTCCACGTTCTCGGACGGGTCGTCCTCGTCGGCGACCCGCTCCAGCAGCTCTTGGGTGGTG
>NZ_WIQI01000174.1 GCF_009602535.1 Ornithinicoccus halotolerans
CATGACGTCGTCCTTGAACGCACGCACGGTGCGGTCGTCGCGCTCCACGACCGGGTAGTCGCTGGGTGTGACCGCCGTTGCCGGTACGGCCGGGTGGCGGCGGCCGCCCCCTCGCCGAGCTGGCGGGCCACCGCCCGCGCGACCATCCGGCCGGCCCGGGTGGCGCCGATGGTCGAGGCGGAGGGCCCGTACCCGACCAGGTGCACCCGGCCGTCGGCCGCGGCGGTGGTGAAGGTGTGCCGGTCGAAGGGCGCCACCAGCTGGACCCCGCCCTCGGGGGAGCGCAGCCGCAGCGGCGCCAGGTGACCGAGCGCAGGACGGAAGCCGGTCGCCCAGAGGATGACGTCCGCCGGCTCGACCGTCCCGTCGGCCCACCGCACCCCGTGCGGCTCGATCCGCTCGAACATCGGCCGGCGGCGGTAGGCCCCCAGCCGCGCGGCCTCCTGCTCCTGCGGGCGCAGCAGCAGCCCGGTCACCGACACCACGCTCTGCGGCGGCAGTCCCCGCGCGACCCGGTCCTCGACGAGGGCCACCGCGTCCCGGCCGGCCCGCTCGTCGAACGGGCCCTCGCGCCAGACCGGCTCGCGCCGCGTCACCCAGGTCGTGGCGGCCGCGACCGGCGCGACCTCGCCGAGGATCTGCACCGCCGAGAGCCCGCCGCCGACGACGACGACGCGGTGGCCGGCCAGCTGCTGCGGACCGGCGTAGTCGGCGGTGTGCAGCTGCCGGCCGCGGAAGGACTCCATCCCGGGGTAGTGCGGCAGGAACGGCCGCTCCCAGGTCCCGGTCGCGTTGACCAGAGACCGGGTGAGCAGGCTGCCCCGGTCGGTGTCGACCTGCAGCGGGCCGTCGGGGTCGTCGTCCAGCGGCCGCACCGCGGTGACGCGGACCGGCCGCCGCACCGGTAGCCGGTGGCGCGCCTCGTAGTCGGTGAAGTAGGCCGGCACCACGACGTTGGCCCGCTCGGCCGGGTCGTGGCCGGGCACCGGTGCCCCCGGCAGGTCGGCCACGCCGTGCACGTCGTGCATGGTGAGGGAGTCCCAGCGGTGCTGCCAGGCGCCCCCGGGCGCCTCGTTGGCGTCCAGCACGGCGACGTCACCGTCGCCGAACCCCAGCCGCCGCAGGTGGTAGGCGGCCGCGAGCCCGGCCTGGCCGGCCCCGATCACCACCACGTCGCGTCGCTCCACGGGCGGTGGAACGCCGGTCGTGGCCGGCCTGTTCCGGTGCCCGCCCCGCTCGGCTCGCCCGGCTGCCCGGTAGCGGCGGGCACGGCCTATACCGTGGCCCCGAAAAGCACCATCGCGCGACAGAGACGAGGACGTCAGCATGTCCAGCACCAGCAGTGCCTCCCGCGCCGCCGCCGGCACCGACCACGGCCAGGGCGACGCGGGGATCGACCGCGACCACATCGACCCGGCCACCCGGCCGCAGGACGACCTGTTCGGCCACGTCAACGGACGGTGGCTGCAGACGGCGGAGATCCCGGCGGACCGGGGCCGCTACGGGGCGTTCGATCTGCTGCGCGAGCAGGCCGAGGCCGACGTCCGGGCGCTCATCGAGGAGGCCGCCGCCGCGCACCCGGACCCGACCACGGCCGAGGGCAAGGTGGGGGCGCTGTACGCGAGCTTCATGGACACCGCGCGGGTCGCCGAGCTGGGCACCGCCCCGTTGGACGACGACCTGGCCCGGCTGGCCGCGGTCGCTGACGCCTCGGACGTGGTGCGCGAGTCGGCCCGGCTGCAGCGGCACGGGCTCTCCGGCCTGCTGGACGGGTTCGTGACCGCCGACGCCGGCGACCCCGAGGTGGCGATCGCCTACCTGCACCAGGGAGGCATCGGGCTGCCGGACGAGGACTACTACCACGCCGCGCAGCACGCCGAGGTCCGCGAGGCCTACCGCCGCTACCTGCAGCGGCTGCTGGAGCTGGCCGCGCCAGCGCTGGAACGCGCCGGGATCGACCTCGCCGAGGACCCGGTCGGCCGGGTGCTCGCGCTGGAGACCCGGATCGCCGACGCGCACTGGGACCGGGTGGCGGCCCGTGACGCGGTCGCCTCCTACACCCGGATGTCGGCCGAGGAGCTGGCCGGCATCAGCGAGGGGTGGGACTGGGCCGCCTGGCGCGAGGGGATGGGCGGCCCGGCGGGCGCCTTCGACCAGCTGGTGGTGCGGCAGCCCGACGTCGTCACCGCGATCGCCACCGCGCTGCGCGAGGTGCCGGTCGGGGACTGGCGGGCCTGGCTGGTCGTCCGGCTGCTGGACGGGACCGCGCCCTACCTCCCGGACGAGTACGTCGAGGCCCACTTCGACTTCCACGGGCGCACGCTGTCCGGTACCCCACAGCTGCGGGAGCGGTGGAAGCGCGGCGTCTCCCTCGTCGAGGGGCTGCTGGGGGAGGCCGCCGGGCAGCTCTACGTCGAGCGCCACTACCCGCCCGAGGCCCGGGAGCGGATGGCCGCCCTGGTGGCCAACGTCATCGAGGCGTTCCGCCACCGGATCGGCGAGCTGGAGTGGATGGGCCCGCAGACCCGGGAGCGGGCGCTGGAGAAGCTGGCCGCGTTCCGCCCGAAGATCGGGCACCCGACCCGGTGGAAGGACTACAGCGCCTTCGAGGTGCGCCCGGACGACCTGCTGGGCAACGTGCGCCGGGGCTCGGCCGTGGAGACCGACCGGGAGCTGGCCAAGGCGGGCCGGCCGGTCGACCGGGAGGAGTGGCTGATGACGCCGCAGACCGTCAACGCCTACTACCACCCGATGCTCAACGAGATCGTCTTCCCGGCCGCCATCCTGCAGCCGCCGTTCTTCTCCGTCGACGCCGACGACGCCGTCAACTACGGCGGGATCGGCGCCGTCATCGCCCACGAGATCGGGCACGGCTTCGATGACCAGGGCAGCCGCTACGCCGGTGACGGGTCGCTGACCGACTGGTGGACCGAGGCGGACCGGGAGGCGTTCGACGAGCGGGCGGCCCGGCTGATCGCCCAGTTCGACGAGCTCTCCCCGCGGGAGGTGCCCGACCAGCAGGTCAACGGCGGGCTGACCGTCGGGGAGAACATCGGCGACCTGTGCGGGCTGGAGCTGGCGCTGTCGGCCTACCGGATCGCTGGTGGCGACGAGGCGCCGCAGCTCGGCGGCTGGACCGGGATCCAGCGGTTCTTCCTCGGCTGGGCGCAGGTGTGGCGCAGCACGGCCCGGCAGGAGGAGGCGCGGCGCCTGCTCGCGATCGACCCGCACGCACCCGCCGACCTGCGCGCCAACACCGTCCGCAACGTCGACGCCTACCACGACGCGTTCGGGACCGCCGTGGGCGACGGGCTGTGGCTCGCGCCGCAGCAGCGGGTGCGGATCTTCTGAGGCGGCGGCCGCCGATGGCTACTCGGCGGGGCGGGCCCCGCTGATCCGGTGCAGCAGGAACGTGCGCGCCGCGTCCTGCTCGGCGACGGTGGCCCGCAGCCGGCCGCCCTCGACGCGTAGCGGCCGCACCAGCAGCGGCCGCACGCCGCCGGCGTCGTCGGCGTAGCCGATCCACACCGGGTGCCCGTCCGCGGCGGCCTCGCGCAGCACGCCCGCGGTGACG
>NZ_WIQI01000175.1 GCF_009602535.1 Ornithinicoccus halotolerans
GCCGGAGACGGCCTGGCCCGGCGCCAGGTGGTCACCACCTCCGGATGGAACTATCCCGACCTCATCGGCGTCCGCTAACGCCCACGCCCGACGCAGCGGCACACCAAGGTGTCGGCGGTCCGCGGAGCCGACTCCCCATATCAGGTAGCGTGCGACGTCCGAAACCCAACCGCGAGATGGCTGAGTGTGGGGAAGGCAGCGCAAGGGTAGGTCCGATGCGCCTCGGCGTCGCTTGTCGGCAAGCCGCCTTGTCAAGCAGCGGGGAGGCAGAGGCCGCCGGCAGGAGGTCGGTGCGCCAGCTGCGCTGCCAAGGCCACTCGGGCCGTGCGCGGGATGCGTCACCAAGGGGAAGGGGACGACATGACCGAGTTTCTCGTGGTCGTGCCGCGTGCGCCACGGAGGCAGTCTGACCCGCGAAGGACCACAGATCGAGCTCACGCCCTGCTGCGCCAGCTTGACACTGCCTACCAGTCCTTCGCAGGTCCTTCACGCGAAGGCGCGCAGCTGAGAACGGACGTCTCGCCGGAGGGCGCGGCCCATCTACTTTACTGGTCGACCAAAGGTGGAGAGCCCGCCTACACGCATGACAGACAGCAATGGGTGGTGCAGGCGGGATCCGGTTCCGCCCAGCAGCTCCTCCGAAGCCTGGCGGTGCAGGGAGGAAGGCACCGATACACCAGCCCGGTGTGGGGTCAGTATGCGGTCGTGCTGGGTGCCAAGCATGTCGACCGGGTGACCGCCTGGAACACCAGTCCTGCGCTGGAAGCGGTGCATTACACCTCGGACGAAGAGAATCACTACATCTCCAACCGCCCCCTCCTTGCCGCCCTGGCGCGGGCGCGCGGGAACCTACATGGAGCAGTCCTGTCTGCCGAGTACCTGAGTGAGTACCTACTTTATGGCTACGCCATCAGTGGGCAGACACCGTTCGAGAATGTGTGGACACTGCCTGCGGATCGTGCCCTGTGCATAACAGCGGGGCAGCTGGCGCTGGAGGAGGTCCCTCCCGGGCTGACGGCGCCCTTGGCTACCGATCACACCCTGGAGGAAGCGGGGGAGGCGCTGGCAGACGCCGCTGACCACGCCTTGGAGCGCATCTTGGCCAACGTTGCTCCCCGTGGCATTCAACTCCGACTGAGCGGTGGCAAGGACAGTCGCTTGCTGCTGGGTCTGCTGAGGAAGCGAGACCTACCAGTCCGGGCGGTCACGTACGGTGTGGCCAGTGATGCTGAAGTGCGGTTGTCGCAAGCCCTCGCGAGTATGGCTGACGTTCCGCATCGGGTGACTGCCCCGCCATCGGCGGCCGGGACGACTCTCAGCGGACAGGTAGCGTCGACGCTGCGCGAGTGCGGTGGCATTCCACCGTCAGAAGCGCATGTCGCAAAATATGCTGGGTCCGTGGCCACCTCTCCTCAGGAGGGGGTCATGCTGGGCCAGTGGCCCCTTTACAAGGGCGGGATCGCAAAGGCCATGAGGTACCGCGCGGGCGCGGTGCTGCAGACCCTGATCGGCCAGGGTGCCCCGATTCTGCGCACGGCGGTGAGAGAGCCGTTCGACGCTGCCATGGAGGAGTGGTACTCGTCGGTGCACTCAGCGAGTGAGCTAGAGAAGCTCTATCTCTTCGCACGGCACTTCCGCTCCGGGCGGTACCTTCATTCGCATATTGCGCACTACGCACGCGATGCCCTCGTCGCCTATCCGGTGAGTGATGCAGAGATCACCGGCGTGTGCGACGTCATGACCATGTACGAGAAGGTGTCAGAGAAGGCGCTGTTCCTCGCGCTGCGCCGGATATGGCCGGAGTCACTCAGGCTGCCGCTACACGACTCGAACTGGAGGTTCGAAGCGTCCGGCGCCGACCCCGAGCTATCCGGCGCCGACTACGAGCTGCGTTCGCGACCCGTGGCCCCCGCCGCGGCAGCACGGCCGGCGAAACGAGCACCGGGAGGGGATGGCGAGTACTCCGCGAGGACGGTCAATGCCTTGGCCCGGTCCCTCGTGGCCTCAGCGCACTGGGACCGCTTGTCGTCGCTCCTCAACACCCACACCGCCGAGTCGATCGTGGCATCGAGCCAGCATGAGGACGGCTGGCACTTCGACCATGCCGTAGCCAAGGCGCCGCCCGAGTACGCGAAGTACGTCTGGCGCCTGTTCGTCGCCGACGCCTGGTGGTCCCGGCAGTGGCTTCGCTGAGTGGGCTGCCCCGAGCTCCACGCACCGTCGCGAGACTAGCCCGGCGTGACCTGCTCGGACACCGAGGAAGCCTCCCCCTGTCGCGCCGTCTCCATCAGCAGGGCCAGCACCTGCCGAGCGGCCACCCTGGCCGTGGTGCCGTCGATGTCTGGCTGCGGCTCCGGCACCTGCTGGGGGGGCATGGCGGCGTCGGCCACTTCACCGTGGATGACCGACGCATGCTCGCGGACCTTGGCCAGCTCTTCCTCGTTCCAGGCGCGCACTCTCGTGCCCACCGAGCTCGGCAGGGCGATACTCCCGCCACCGTCCCGCTTCGCGAGCGGGAAGACCGCGCGGTTGAGGTAGGCCTTCCGTAGCCGCTTCGCACGTGCGGGGGGGAAATCCTCGCCTGCCACCACGCGGTTGAGCTCGAGCAGGATTCGGGCAGCCTGGGCGCTGAGCGAAAGGTTCGCGTCCTGGGCCTGTACGTCGAGGTCAGGGACGTCCGGCAGGCCCGCAGCCTGTCGGAACAGCTGCCACAGCTGTGCCGGGTCTCCGCCGCTGGTGGGCACGACGACGACCTCGACAGGAGCGAACGACGCCCACCGGCGCACGACCTCACCGAAGGCGTAGGCCCGCCAGGGGTCGTCCAGGCCTGCTCGGTGCTGGTCCATTCGGTCCAGGTACTGACCGAGAGACTCTCGGTGGCCGGCCTTGAGCAGTTGCTGCCACGCTGACGGGAGGAGCTTGTGCAGGCCTCGCAGCGTCACGAGGACCTTCGACGGCTGCCCCACCCTGTCGATGAAGCTCTCGATCGCGGGCTCGGGCAGCAGCGCCAGCGCCTCCGCGGAGAGCATGACGTTCTGCTCCGAGGCCTCCGCAAGCCGGGTCAGCAGCTTCGCGCCCAGGGCGTGAAAGCGCTGCGGGTCCCGGACGTAGTGGATGTCCCTCCCGCTGATTCCGTAGACCGCGGCTTGCTGGTTGAGCTTCCCGCCGGGGTACAACCACCCCGCCTCGCGCAGGTGGGGGCGATTCTTTGACAGAATGCCCTGAAGGTAGGTGGTGCCGGTCTTGGGCGTGCCGACGTGCAGCACCCGATGGTGGGCCATGGTGTGACGATCCTCCGAGTCTGCAGTCACTCTGCCGTGACGATCCGTGGGAACTCCTCGCGCAGCTGGTCGTAGTTGCGGATCCGCTGGTAGGTCTGCAGCGAGTTGATCTTGCTGTCCGGTGACATGTACTCGATGAAGGCAGCGTCGAAGTGGGGCGCCTCGTGCAGCTCCACGAACGCCAGCAGCTCACGCAACGCCCGCCTCCGATCTTCCTCGGCCTCCTGATAGACGCTCTCATAGCTCA
>NZ_WIQI01000176.1 GCF_009602535.1 Ornithinicoccus halotolerans
CGACGCCCGCGCCGGTGACCTCGTCGTCGCGGTCGACGGCCAGCCGGTCGACCCGGCCCATGGGCCGGCCGCCCAGCTGGTCGGGGCGGCCGACCACCCGGTCGAGCTGACGCTGCGCCGGGACGGCACCGACCGCCGGGTCGTGGTGGTGCCGTTGGCCGACGAGGAGGTCATCCGCTACCAGGACTGGGTCCGGTCGCGCCGGGAGTACGTCCACGAGCGCACCGGCGGTCGACTGGGCTACCTGCACGTGCCGGACATGATGAGCTACGGCTGGGCCCAGCTGCACCGTGACCTGCGGCACGCCACCCGGGCCGAGGGGCTGGTCGCCGACGTGCGCTACAACCGGGGCGGGCACACCAGCCAGCTGGTGGTCGCCCGGCTCGCCGCGCGCGTCATCGCGTGGGCGTCCGCCCGCCACTACGCCGAGGCCGCCACCTACCCGACGAACGCCCCGCGGGGCCCGGTGGTGCTGGTGGCGAACGAGTTCAGCGGCTCCGACGGTGACATCGTCAACGCCGCGGCACAGGCCCTCGGCGTCGGCCCCGTGGTCGGCGTGCGGACCTGGGGCGGCGTGGTCGGCATCGACGGCCGCTACGACCTGGTGGACGGGACCGTGGTGACCCAGCCGCGGTACGCGTTCTGGCTCGAGGGCAAGCAGTGGGGCGTGGAGAACCACGGCGTCGACCCCGACATTGAGGTGCCGACGTCACCGGCCGACTTCTTCGCCGAGGACGACGTCCAGCTCGACCGGGCCATCGCCGAGGCGCTGCGCCGGCTCGAGGAGACGCCCGCCGCGGCACCCCCTCCGCCGCCTGCGGCCAAGGTGCGACCCCGGCCGTGAGCGAGCGCAGCGGGAGCCCCGACCGCCGCTCGGCGCCGGCCGGGGACGGGGCGGTGCCGCACGCGCACTCCCGGCTGCCGGTGCGGGATGCCGAGGGCGCCGACCGGTTCGAGATCTTCGTGGTGAGCGCGGTCGCCTCGATCGCGCTCACCCGGATCTACCTGGAGCTCACCGGCTACCCGCAGATCGGCGGGGGCGGACTGCACCTGGCGCACCTGCTGTGGGGCGGCCTGGGCATGCTGGTGTCGATCCTGCTGGTCCTGCTGTTCCTGAGCCGGACCGTGCGCAACGTCGCGGCGCTGGTGGGCGGCATCGGGTTCGGCCTGTTCATCGACGAGGTCGGCAAGTTCATCACCGGCGACAACAACTACTTCTACGAGCCGGTCGCGGCCATCATCTACGGCACCTTCGTGGCGATGTGGCTGGCGGTGGCGCTGCTGGTGCACCGCCGCCCGCTGAGCCAGCGCGAGCTCGTCGTCAACGCCGTCGAGATGCTCAAGGAGTCGGCGGCCCACGACATGGACGAGCTGGAGCGGCAGCGGGCGCTGGAGCTGCTGCACCGGGCCGACCAGCGCGACGACGTCACCCGGCTGCTCACCGGGGCGCTGGAGCAGGTCCCGCGGCAGCCGCCGAGCCGGTCCTGGCTCGCCCGCTGCTACCTCGCGGCGCGCGAGCTGGTGGTCTCGCTGCCGCGGGTGGACCTGGTCCGGCGAGCCTCGGTGCTGCTGTTCGTGCTGTTCGTGCTCGGCTCCGCGGTGCACCCGGCCTGGCTGGCGGTGACCGAGCCGGCGGTGCGCAACGGCGTGTACCTGGCCTTCGCGCTGGCCGCCGTCGGCGCCGCCCTGGTGGCGACGGTGCGGTGGCTGGTCGGCGGGTCACGGGGGCTGGCGCTGTGGCTGTTCGAGGTGGCGCTGCTGGTGGACCTGCTGGTGGTGCAGTTCTTCGCGCTGCTGGACGCCCAGTTCCTCGGCTACCTGCCGGTGTTCGCCAACCTCGGTCTGATTGGGCTGGCCCGGGCGCTGCGGTCCCGGCACGGTGATCCCGACCGCGGCGACGGCGGCCCGGTGGCTGCGGTGGGCGAGGGACGGTAGCGGCGCGCGGCCCAGGCTAGGATGGGGCCGCACCAGGGACCGGCGCGCCAGGGGTGGGATGGCGCGCGACCACCCGTCCCGCGACCCTGGAGACCCCGTTGTCACCGCTGGCGTCCTACCGCCGCCTGTTCGGCCTCACCGGCCCTGCCTACGTCCTCATCGCCTTCCTGGCCCGGCTGCCGCTGGCGATGTCGCAGCTGGGTGCGCTGCTGCTCGTCGCCGGCGCCACCGGCTCCTACGGCGCCGGCGGGGCCACCGCGGGTGCCCTCGCGGTCGCCAACGCGGTCGGCTCCCCGCTCGCGGGCGCGCTCACCGACCGGGTCGGCCAGCGGCCCGTGCTGCTGGTGCAGGCGCTCTCGGGTGCCGCCGCCCTGGCCGCGCTGGTGCTGCTCGGGCAGACCTACTCCGCTGGCGACCCCTGGTGGCCGCTGGCCGCGGTCGCGGCGCTGGCCGGGCTGGTCACCCCGCAGATCGGCACCATGGCCCGGGTGCGCTGGCGGCCGATCAGCCGCGTCGCCGGCCAGGAGGACCGGCGCACCGTCGACGCCGCCTTCTCCTACGAGGGGGCGGCCGACGAGGCATCGTTCGTGCTCGGGCCCGCCCTGGTCGGCCTGGTGGTCGCCCTGGTCGACGCCGGGACCGAGCTGACCGCGGCGGCGGCGCTGCTGGGCACCTTCGGCACCTGGTTCGCGCTGCACCCGACCGCCGCGCTCGTGGGGCGTCCGGCTCCCGGGCCGGCCGGGCCGGCGCGCCTGCTGGGCGCCGGGCTGGCCTTCCTGGTGGCGGTGCAGCTGTGCATCGGTGCCCTCTTCGGGTCCGTCCAGACCGGCGCCTCGGTGCTGGCCACCGCAGCCGGTGAGCCGGGGCTGACCGGCCTGCTGCACGCCCTGCTCGGGGTGGGCAGCGTCGCAGCAGGGCTGGCCGTCGTGGTCGTGCCGGACACCTTCGGCTACGAGTCCCGGCTGCGGGCCTTCACCGCGGTGCTGGCGGTGCTGTCGCTGCCGCTGCTGGCGGTGCACTCCCTCGGGGCGCTCGCGGCGGTGCTGCTGGTGCTCGGCCTGGCGGTGGCGCCGTCGATGATCACCACGTTCACGCTCGCCGAGCGGATCACGCAGCCGCGCCGGCTGGGGGCGGCGATGACGCTGCTGGCGGCGGTCACCGGGCTGGGCTACGCGCTGGGCTCGAGCCTGGCCGGGCAGCTGGCCGACTGGGGCGGGCACACCCCAGCGTTCGCGGTGACCGTGGTCGCCACCGCGCTCGCGCTGCTGCTGGCGCTGACCGGTGCGGCGACGCTGCGGCAGGGCCATTCGTGCGCCCGGCGGCTGGCCACGGCTGGCGGAGGGTGTGGGATTCGAACCCACGGACGCTCTCGCGTCGGGCGCTTTCAAGGCGCCTGCACTC
>NZ_WIQI01000177.1 GCF_009602535.1 Ornithinicoccus halotolerans
ACCGCGGCGACCGCCGGGTCGCCTCCTGACTCGCCGCCCAGGCGCGACCCCCCGCCGCTAGCCCCTCGCCGCGCCCTCTCGCGCCGGGACCGTCGTGCCGCCGGCCGGGGTGGCGACCGGTGCCGCGGCACTTCCGCCCTCCCGGGTGCGGCGCGGTCTGCTGCCGAGGAGCACGCCGGTGACGACCACCGCCGCGCCGGCCAGCTCGCCCGCGGTGTGCGACTCGCCGAGCACGACCCACGCGGTGCTCATCCCCACGACCGGCACCAGCATCGAGAACGGTGCCACCAGGCCGGCCGGATGACGTGCCATCAGCCAGGTCCAGATGCCCGAGCCCAGCACCGTGCCGGCCAGGACCGTGTAGGCCAGCCCGAGCAGGGCCGGGACGGCGGTGGGCGACCCCCAGCTCGACAGCGAGCGTCCGATCGCCTCGGGGCCCTCCATCAGCAGGGACAGGCCCAGCATCGGCAGCGGCGGCACGACCGACATCCACAGCGTCAGGTGCAGCGGGTTGGGTGCCTTCGCCCGGGCGTTCGAGACGTTCCCGATGGCCCAGCCGAACCCGCCGGCCAAGACCAGCAGGAACGGGGCGAACGCAGCGCCCTCGGCGCGCTCCCAGCCGACGATCGCCAGCCCCGCGGTGGCCAGCAGCAGGCCGGCCAGCTGGCGCCCGGTGATCCGGTCGCGGAACACCAGCGCGCCGAGCAGGACCGTGAAGGGGGCCGAGGACTGCAGCACCAGGGACGCGAGTCCGGCCGGCATCCCGGCGGCCATGCCCCAGTAGAGGAACATGAACTGCAGCGTGCCGAAGCCGAGCCCGTACCCGAGCAGCCAGCGCAGCGGCACCTGCGGCCGGGGCACCCAGAGCAGGGCGGGCAGCGCGAGCAGCGCAAACCGCAGCGCTACCAGGAACAGCGGCGGGAAGTGCTGGAGCGAGGCGTGGATCGCGAGGAAGTTGACTCCCCAGAGGGCGGCGACGCAGACCGCGAGGAGCCGGTGCGGGACGGGCATGACGCCATCCTGGCCGGATCGGAACTGAAGAACCAGCGCAAAGTTCTTAACCGACACTGTAGATTGCCTTCATGGATGTGCGGCATCTGGAGCTGCTGCGCGAGCTGGCGGACCGGGGCAGCGTGACCGCTGTGGCGGCGGCGACCCACCGGTCACCGTCCGCGGTGTCGCAGCAGCTGAAGACTGCCCAGCGACAGCTGGGGGTCCCCCTGGTGCAACCCGCCGGCCGTGGCCTGCGGCTCACCGACGCGGGCGCGCTGCTGGCCGAGGGCGGGCGGGAGGTGGCCCGCACGGTGGAGGCGGTGCAGGCGCGCTGGGACGACTTCCGCGGCCAGCCGGCCGGCACCGTGACGGTCGCCGCGCTGCCGAGCGCCGCCGCCGTGCTGCTGCCTGGGGTGCTCCGGGAGCTGGAGGGGCGCCCGATCGAGCTGGCCTGCACCGACGTCGACCTCGCCGAGAGCGACTACGCCGACCTGGTGACCGACCACGACCTGGTGATCGCCCACAGCCTGAGCCGAGCCGCACCGGCCGGCACCGACGGCCTGGCCACCGTCGAGCTGCTGCGGGAGCCGCTGGACATCGCGATGCGGCACGACCACGTGCTCACCGCCCGCTCGACGGTGCGCGCCGAGGACCTGGTGGACGTGGAGTGGTACGGCGTCCCGCTCGGCTACCCCTTCGACACCGTCCGGCTGGCCGTCGAGGCGGTCACCGGCCGCCCGGTCCGGGTTGTGCAGCGGCTGCGCGACAACCGGCTCATCGAGGCGCTGGTGGGTGACAGCGACCGCGTCGCGGTGCTGCCCCGCTACTCCACACCGGCCGGCGCGGGCGTCAGCCTGCGCGAGCTCAGCGGCATCCCGACCGCCCGTTACGTGTTCGCCGTGATGCGTCCGGACCGTGCCCAGCGGCTCGTGGTCCGGCACGTCCTGCAGACCATCCGCGGCGTCGCGGCCGCCATCCGGGCGTGACCGACACGGTCCAGCCGCGACCGAGACGTCTGTGACAATGACCGCCGTGGACAGCCTCTGGGAGATCCTGACCGTCGTCACCGTCGTGGCCCTCGCGGGCCTGGCCCTGCTGGTCGGGCTGGTGCGGGGCCGCGGGGGTAGCAGCCGCACCCTCGAGCGGCCGCCCTCGACCGCCGCTGGTGACCGGCCGGCCGGTGAGGAGGGCGGCGAGACTGCTCCGTCAGGGGCGGTCAGCGGCACCACGACCGCCGAGCCCGGCCTGCCCGAACCGGGGCTGGCGCCCGCTCCGGAGCGCCCCGCGTCCGCGCGGGGGCGGATGGCGCGGCTGCGGGCCCGGCTGGCCCGCTCGAACACCGCGATCGGCGCGGCGCTGCTGGCCGTGCTCTCCCGCGACCGCGTCGACGAGGAGGCCTGGGAGCAGGTCGAGGACACGCTGCTGCAGGCCGACCTCGGCGTGGAGGCGACCGAGGAGCTGATGGAGCGGCTGCGCACGCGGGTGCGCGTGGAGGACACCTCCGACCCCGAGACGGTGCGCGGCTGGCTGCGGGAGGACCTGCTGGCCCTGGTCGACCCGAGCCTGGACCGCCGGGTGAGCGGCTCCCGCGTCGAGGGCCGTCCGGCCGTCGTGATGGTGGTGGGGGTCAACGGCACCGGCAAGACGACCACGGTGGGGAAGCTGGCCCGCGTGCTGGTCGCCGAGGACAAGGACGTCGTCCTCGGTGCTGCCGACACCTTCCGCGCCGCAGCGGCCGACCAGCTGCAGACCTGGGGCGAGCGGGTCGGGGTGCCCACGGTGCGGTCCGACCGGGAAGGTGCCGACCCGGCGTCGGTCGCCTTCGACGCGGTCCGGGCCGCACACGAGATGGAGTGCGACGTCGTCATCATCGACACTGCGGGCCGGCTGCACACCAAGGTCGGGCTGATGGACGAGCTGGGCAAGGTCAAGCGGGTCGTGGAGAAGCAGAGCCCGATCGACGAGGTGCTGCTGGTGCTGGACGCGACCACCGGGCAGAACGGCATGCGCCAGGCCGAGGTGTTCGGCCAGGTGGTGGACGTCACCGGGATCGTGCTCACCAAGCTGGACGGCACCGCCAAGGGGGGCATTGTGGTCAACGTGCAGCGCCGGCTCGGTGTCCCGGTCAAGCTGGTCGGCCTCGGGGAGGGGGCCGACGACCTGGCCCCGTTCGACCCCGAGGCGTTCGTGGACGCGATCGTCGGCTGAGCCGCCCGGCCGTGCAGCGCCTCAGCTGCCGGGCCGGGGCCCGGAGGTGCCGGCCCGGTGGCGGGGGTCCTCCTCGGCGGTCAGCGCCCACCCCACCGCCG
>NZ_WIQI01000178.1 GCF_009602535.1 Ornithinicoccus halotolerans
GCTTCGGGTGGGCAGCAAGCTGGTCGACGCCAAGGGCGTCAGCCTGCTCTACCGCTCGCGGATCTCCAGCGAGCCGCCACCGCGGCCCCCTCCACGCCGCCGAGCACCCGCGCCACCTCCGCGGCGGTCGGGCGGTCCTGCGGCCGCATGGCCGTCATCGCCCGCAGCAGTCCCGGCCATGGCTGCGGCAACCGGTCTGGCACCTGGGGCGTGCGGTGCAGCCGGGCCAGGGCGACCTCCATCGGGGGCCCGGTGTACTCGCGGTCGCCGGTGAGCGCCTCCAGCAACACCAGCCCGAGGGCGTAGACGTCGGTGGCCCCGGTGACCTCCTCGCCGCGCACCTGCTCCGGCGACAGGTAGGCGGCGGTGCCGAGGGTGATCCCGGTGGAGGTGTGGCGGGTGGCGTCGGCCAGCAGCCGGGCGATCCCGAAGTCGCTCAGCCGGGCGCGCCCGGTGCCGTCGAGCAGCACGTTGCCGGGCTTGACGTCGCGGTGGACCATCCCGGCCTCGTGCACGTGCGCGAGCGCGTCGGCCAGCCCCTGCCCGACGGCTCGCACCTGCTCCGCGTCCAGCGGACCGGCGCGACAGGCCTGGCTCAGCGTCGGCCCCTCGACCAGCTGCATCACCAGGTAGGGTCGGTCCCCCTCGGTCCCGGCGTCCAGCACCGCCACCAGGTGCGGGTGCTGCAGCCGCGCCAGCAGCCGGCCCTCGGCCGTGAACCGGGCCCGGTCACCCTCCTCCTCACCACCCTGCCGCAGCAGCTTCACGGCGACCGGCCGGTCCAGCACCCGGTCGTGCGCCCGGTGCACGTCCGCGGCCCCGCCGCGGCCCAGCAGCTCGCCGAGCTCGTAGCGGCCATCCAGCACCACCGCGTCTGCCTCCGGCACCTGCCCGTCCTTCCGCTGTGAGTCCACCTGGCGTTGCTCCCTCCTGGCACGGTAGCGCGCCCAGGTAGCACGAGCCGGGCCGGATTCGCCCGCGCGGCACTCTGGCCGGGCACCGCCAGGGAGGTGTCGCGCGAGGTCCACCCGGCCTACGATCAGGTGCGTGGTCACGCACTGGCCGCTGACCGGCCGGGACGAGCAGCTGACCGAGCTCGTGGAGCTGCTGCGGCGGCCCAGCGCGGCCCCCACCGGTGCCGTGCTGGCCGGCCCGTCCGGGGTCGGCAAGACGCGGCTGGCGCGCGAGGCCCTCGCCGCGCTGGCCGAGGCCGGTGTCGGCTGCCAGTGGATGGTGGCCTCCGAGGCCTCCCGGGCGCTGCCGTTCGGCCCGTTCTGGCGGCTGGCCCGCGGCTTCGACGCAGACGGCAGTGACACCTCCGGCCGGCTCGCCGAGGTGCTGGCGGCCACCGCCCGCGAGCGCGCGGTGCTCGGCATGGACGACGCCCACCTCCTCGACGACCAGTCGGCCTCCCTCCTGCTCTCGCTGGCGGTGGAGCACGGTGTCCCCCTGTTGCTGACGCTGCGGACCGGCGCGCCCGCTTCCGACGCGGTCCGGGCGCTGTGGAAGGACGGGTACCTGTCACGCTTCGACCTTCCCGAGCTGGCGCCGCAGCAGGTCGGTGCGCTGCTGGAGCAGGCCCTCGGCGGCGCGGTCGAGACCCACAGCGTGCGGCGGCTGCACGCCCTCACCGGCGGGAACGCGCTGGCGCTACGCGCGGTCGTGGAGGGGGCGCTCACCGAGGGGCGGCTGTCCCGGACCGGCAGGCTGTGGCAGCTCCGGGGCGAAGCCACGGTGACCCCCGCGCTCGCGGAGGTGCTGCAGGCGCGGCTGGACCAGCTCACCCCCGAGGTGCGGGCCGTGCTCGAGGTGCTGTCCCTCGCGGAGCCACTGGACGTGGCGACGCTGCGGCAGGTCACCGGGGACGGCGCGGTGGAGGAGGCCGAGCGAGCTGGCGCCGTCGTCGTGGAGGAGCGCACCGGCCGGCCCGAGGTGCGGGCCGCCCACCCACTGCTGAGCGAGCTGGTCCGGGCCCGGGTCGGGACGCTCCGTGCCCGGAGGCTGCGCAGCCGGCTGGTGCGGGCGCTGGACTGGGAGCACAGTCCCCGCCCCGGGGACCTGCTGCGGGCGGCGGTGCTGCTCCTCGACAGCGACACCGCGCCGGACCCGGGTCTGCTGGTGCCCGCCGCCGAGCACGCGCTGCAGGTGTGCGACGTCCGGCTGGCCGAGCGGCTGGCATTGGCAGCGGTCCGGGACGGCCACGGTGGCCGGGCCGCCGCCGCGCTCGGCCACGCGCTGAGCTGGCAGGACCGCCCGGCCGACGCCGAGCGCGTCCTGGCACCGTTCGACGTCCCAGGAGGACCGGACGACGAGCGGGCCGCGGTGGCGCTGATCCGGGCCGCGAACCTGTTCTGGACCGGCGACGAGGCGGCCGGGGCGGAGGAGGTGCTCCGGCGGGCACGGCAGGAGGTCTCCGACCCCGGCTGCCACGCCGTCCTCGCCTCCATGCAGCTGTGCTTCACGCTGTCCCGGAACCGCCCGCAGCAGGTGATCGCCGACGGCCGGGCACTGGTGGAGGCGCTGGCCGAGGAGGGACGGGCGCTGCCGTGGGGCGGCTCGGCCGTCGGGCTCGCCCTGGCCAGGACCGGTCGATGCCAGGACGCGATCGACCTGGTGACGCGGCAGCTGGACCTCCTCGGCGACGGGCCGGAGCCGCGTGCCCGCCAGCTGGTCCTTGACTACGCGCACGTGACCGCGTGCGTGCTGGCAGGTCATCCGGAGCAGGCGGAACTCGCCACCGGGCACGAGTACCCGCTCTCGCTGACGGCCGGCTGGGTGCCGCACCTGACCGGTCTCATGCGCGGGCTGGTCGCGGCCGACCGGGGCGAGCTCGGCCGCGCCGCGGGCCTGCTGCAGGAGTCCGCGGACGGCCTCGCGGGCGAGGACCCCTCCCGATGGCGGTTCGTCGCGCTGTGCTGGCTGGCCCAGGTCCGGGCGGTGCGTGGCGAGGCGGCGGCGGCCCGAGCAGCGCTCGGGGAGGCCGAGGCCGAGCGCCGCGACTGCCACGACTGCTACGACCCGGACCTGCTGCTGACCCGCGCCTGGGTCGCCGCCGCCGAGGGCGCCGTCAGCGACGCCCAGGTGCTGGCGACGTGCGCCGCTGCCACCGCCCGGGTGAGCGGACAGCACGCGGTCGAGTCGGTCGCGCTGCACACGGCGGTGCGGTTCGGCAGCACCCGGCCCACCGCGCGGCTCGCCGAGCTGGCCCGAGGCGTCGACGGGGACCGGGCGGGTGCGGATGCCTGCGACGTCGGAGCCGGAGTGCGGCTCGGACAGGCAGTAGGCCCCGAG
>NZ_WIQI01000179.1 GCF_009602535.1 Ornithinicoccus halotolerans
CGCCACCGCCGCGCGCGGCGCTCACGCGTGCCCCTCGGCGGCGAGCTCCTCGAGCACGTCGTCGCTGGGCAGGTACGGCGCCAGCGGCGGCAGCTCGTCCAGGGAGTCCAGCCCCATCCGCTGCAGGAAGTAGTCCGTGGTGCCGTAGAGCACCGCCCCGCTCTCCTCGTCCTGGCCGGCCTCCTGCACCAGGCCCCGCGCCAGGAGGGTCCGCACCACCCCGTCGACGTTGACGCCGCGGACCGCGCCGACCCGGGCGCGGGAGATCGGCTGCCGGTAGGCGATCACGGCCAGCGTCTCCAGCGCCGCCTGGGTCAGCCGCGCCTGC
The DNA here is from genome assembly GCF_009602535.1 of Ornithinicoccus halotolerans. Taxonomy (GTDB): domain Bacteria; phylum Actinomycetota; class Actinomycetes; order Actinomycetales; family Dermatophilaceae; genus Ornithinicoccus; species Ornithinicoccus halotolerans. Next base: position 329 of record NZ_WIQI01000179.1, read on the forward strand.
TGCCCGCCGAGCAGGAACTTCTCCACGACGGGGGCGTACTCGGAGCGGGTGTAGACCCGCCAGCCGCCGGCGAGCCGGCGCAGCATAAAACCCCGGTGCTGGCTGGTGTACTCCTCGGCGAGGGCCTCCAGCTCGGCCGCGACGTCCTCGGTCGGCAGCTCCAGCGCCGAGGCCAGGGCCGCCTCGGTGACCGGCTCGTCGACCACCATGAGCACCGCCTCGATCGCCGCCCGCGCGCCGCCGGGGAAGTCGTTGATGTCGAAGGCGACCTGCTCCTCGCCGGCCCCGTCCGAGGGCGGCGTGCCGTCGCCGCCTGCCGTGCCTGCCTGGGTCATGTCTCTCCTCCCGGCCCGGCCGGGGCCGGGTCGCCCTCGTCGAACTCCGAGCCGATCTCGGTGGCCCCGACCGCGCCCTCGGCCGGGCCCTCCCAGTGCACGTCCAGCCCGCCGAGCGCCTCGTCCTGGGCGAAGGCCAGCACGCCCTCGCGGAACAGCTCCAGCAGCGCCAGGAACCGGGCCACGATCACCAGTGTCGAGTCGGCGTCGGCGACCAGGTCCCGGAACGAGCAGCGCGGCTGCCGCCGCAGCCGGGCCACCACCAGGCCGGCCTGCTCGCGCACCGACACGTGCCCGGCGTGCAGGTGCTCGATCCCCACCGTCGGCGGCGGCTTGGGGACCATCGCCTGCGCCGCCACCGCGGCCAGCTGCTCGGGCGCGACGCCCATGACCAGCTCGGGCAGCAACCGGCTGAAGCGGTCCTCCACGCCCACGTCGCGGGGGAAGATGCGCCCGACGGTGGCCATCCGCTCCCCCAGCTCGGTCGCCACCTGCTTGAAGGCGCGGTACTGCAGCAGCCGGGCGAACAGCAGGTCCCGGGCCTCGATGAGGGCGAGGTCCTCCTCGTCGTCCTCCCGCTGCGTCGGGAGCAGCCGGGAGGCCTTGAGGTCCAGCAGCGTCGCGGCGACGAGCAGGAACTCCGAGGCCTCGGACAGGTCCCAGTCCCGGGCCGCCTGCTGGGCGGTGCGGATGTGGGCGACGAACTCGTCGGTGACCTTGGCCAGCGCGATCTCGGTCACGTCCAGCTTGTGCTTGGCGATCAGCCCCAGCAGCAGCTCGAACGGCCCGGAGAAGACGTCGAGGTGGACCTCGAACGGCTGGCCCTCCCGGCGGTGGATGACGCCACCGGGCACCGCGGCGTCACCGGCGCCCGCCTCGGCCAGGTCCGGGCCGGCACTCACCTCAGGGGGCGCCGCCACGGGCCACCAGCTCCCGGGCCAGCTGTCGGTAGGCCTCGGCGCCGCTGTGGGTACTGGCGTAGGAGGTGATCGGCTCGGCCGCCAGGGTCGCGTCCGGGAACTTCACCGTGCGGCTGATGACGGTGTGGAAGACGGTGTCCTGGAAGTGGTCGACCACGCTGCGCACCACCTCCTTGGAGTGCAGCGTGCGGCCGTCGTACATGGTCGCCAGGATGCCGTCCATCACCAGGCGGGGGTTGAGCCGGTCGGTGATCTTCTCGATGGTGTCGATGAGCAGCGCCACCCCGCGCATCGCGAAGAACTCGCACTCCAGCGGGATGATCACCCCGTGCGAGGCGGTGAGGGCGTTGACGGTCAGCAGGCCCAGCGAGGGCTGGCAGTCGATGAGGACCACGTCGTAGTCGTCCAGCACCGGGCGCAGCACCCGGGCCAGCACCATCTCCCGGGCCACCTCGCCGACCAGCTGCACCTCGGCGGCGGAGAGGTCGATGTTGGCCGGGACCACGTCCAGGCCCTCGATGCGGGTCGGCTGGATCAGGTCGCGCACGTCGTGGCCGCGCTCGACGAGGGCGTTGTAGATGGTGTGGTCCAGGTCGTGGGCGCGGATGCCCAGCCCCACCGAGAGCGCCCCCTGCGGGTCGAAGTCGACCAGGAGCACCTTGCGGCCGTACTCGGCCAGGGCCGCGCCGAGGTTCGTGGTGGTGGTGGTCTTGCCGACCCCGCCCTTCTGGTTGCACATCGCGATCACCCGGGCGGGCCCGTGCTGGCGCAGCGGCGGCGGCGCCGGGAAGTCGGGCAGCGGGCGGCCGGTGGGGCCCACCTGCCCGGAGCCGGCGGTCTCGGTGCCGGGCAGCCGGTCGTGGGCGGTGCCGCCCCCGCTGTCCTGGGTCTTGGCCTGCGATGTCACTCTCACTCCGCCTTCACCGTCCGCTGCTCGGCCTGCCGCCGACCGGTCCGACCCTAACGGCCCCGGCCGACCGCGGCCAACGACGGGCTCGCCCGGTCACCGGGCCCTCGGGTGGGCCTGGGCGTACACCTCCCGCAGGTGCTGCACCGTCACCATGGTGTACACCTGCGTCGTCGTCACCGACGCGTGCCCGAGCAGCTCCTGCACCACGCGCACGTCGGCCCCGCCGTCCAGCAGGTGGGTCGCGAACGAGTGCCGCAGCGTGTGCGGGCTCACCTCGGCGGCCAGCCCCGCCCGCTCGGCAGCGGTGCGCAGCACCCGCCACGCGCTCTGCCGGGTGAGCCGGCCACCGCGGGCGTTGACGAACACGGCCGCTGGCTGCCCCCGTCCCTTGCGCGCCAGCTCCGGGCGGCCCCGGACCAGCCAGGCCTCCAGCGCCTCCCGGGCGTAGCCGCCCACCGGCACCAGCCGCTCCTTGCGGCCCTTGCCGAGCAGCCGGGCCACGCCGCCGCGCTCCCCTGGCGGCAGGTCCACGTCGTCCAGGTCCAGCCCGACGGCCTCGCTGACCCGGGCGCCGGTGCCGTACAGCACCTCCAGCAGCGCCCGGTCCCGCAGCGCCGTCGGGGTGTCCCCCAGCGCCGCCGCCTGCAGCAGCGCCTCCACCTGGTCCAGCGACAGCGCCTTCGGCAGCCGCCGCGGCGGCGGCGGC
>NZ_WIQI01000018.1 GCF_009602535.1 Ornithinicoccus halotolerans
TGCGGCTGCCGGCGACCGGCGGGGACGGCCGCGTGCCCGGCCCGCCGGCGTCCTACCGGCTCGCCGACCCCCACCCGGAGGAGCTCGCCCGCGCCCGGGAGGCCGCCGCCGCGGTCCCGGCGGAGCTGGGGTTCCCCCGCACGCTGGCCACCACGATCGGCGTGGTCGCCACCGACCTGACGCTGGACAAGGCCCGGTGCGCCAAGGTCGCCGGGCTCGCCCACGACGGCCTGGCCCGGGCGGTCGACCCCGTCCACACCATGCTCGACGGCGACACCTTCTTCGCCCTCGCCACCGGTGACCGCCCCGGCCCCGACCTCCCGCTGCTGCAGGAGCTGCTGGTGGCCGCGGCGCGCTGCACGACCCGCGCGGTGGTGCGCGCGGTGCTGGCCGCCGAGACGGTCACGACCGAGGGCGGGAGCTGGCGCTGCTACCGGGACGCCCTCCCGAGCGGCTGCCGGACGAACCCGGCTCCGTAGACTCCCCCCATGTCCCTGACCGCCGACGCACCGGAGCCCGGGCGGGAGTTCGTGCTGACGGTCTCCTGCCCCGACCGGCGCGGGATCGTGCACGCGGTCACCGGCGCGCTGCTCGAGCAGCAGCTGACGATCGCGGACAGCCAGCAGTTCGCCGACCCGACCGCCGGGGAGTTCCACCTACGGATGGAGCTGGTGCGCGAGGGCCAGCCGCTCCCGTTGCCGCGGCTGGAGGCGGCCCTCGCCCCGGTGGCCGAGGAGTTCGCGATGCAGTGGGGGGTGCACGACCGGTCCCGGCAGCACCGGGTGCTGCTCATGGTCAGCCGGCTCGGCCACTGCCTGACCGACCTGCTGTTCCGCGCCCACAGCGGGCAGCTGCCCGTCGAGGTCGTCGGGGCGGTCTCCAACCACGACGACCTGCGCGAGCACGCCCGGTTCTACGGGGTGCCCTTCCACCACGTGCCGGTCACCCCGGACACCAAGGAGCAGGCCGAGCGCCGGCTGCGGGAGGTGGTCACCGAGACCGGCACCGACACCGTCGTCCTCGCCCGGTACATGCAGGTGCTCTCGGCGCGGCTGTGCGCGGAGCTGCCCGGCCGCATCATCAACATCCACCACTCGCTGCTGCCCAGCTTCGCGGGGGCCCGGCCCTACGCCCAGGCTCACGACCGCGGCGTGAAGGTCATCGGCGCCACCGCCCACTACGTCACCGCCGACCTGGACGAGGGGCCGATCATCGAGCAGGACTTCCGCCGGGTGGACCACCGGATGAGCCCGGCCGAGCTGGCCCGCGCCGGCCAGGAGCTGGAGGCGATGGCGCTGGCCAGGGCGGTGCGCTGGCACGTGGAGCACCGCGTGGTGCTCCACGGCCGGCGGACGATCGTGTTCGACTAGACCCGCGAGAGACATCAAGGAGGAGACCCGGCATGGGGTATGCGGAGATGTTCCGGCTGGACGGCCGGCATGCGGTCGTCGTCGGCTGTGGCGGTATCGGCGCCGAGGTCGTGGCAGGCCTGGCCGCGCACGGCGCCCGGGTGAGCTGCCTGGACAAGGACCCGCGGCTCGCCGAGGCGGCGGCACACCGGGCCGGCGCCGAGGGGGGTAGCGGCCACGCTCACCACGAGGCCGACGTCCTGGACGCCCCGGGGCTGGCCCGGCTCGCCGAGCAGCTGGACCCGGTGGACGTGCTGGTGCTGACCGCCGCGGTCAACGTCCGCAAGCGGCTGCTGGACTACACCGAGGAGGAGTTCGAGCGCGTGGTCGGGCTGAACCTGCGTGGGACCTTCCACGGGGTGCGCGCCTTCGCCCCCGCGATGGCCGAGCGGGGGCACGGCTCGGTCATCGTGTTCAGCTCCATCCGGGCGCTGTCGGTCGAGCCCGGGCAGAGCGTCTACTCCGCCACCAAGGCCGGTGCCGTGCAACTGGTGCGCACGCTGGCCGCCGAGCTGGGCCCGAGCGGGGTGCGGGTCAACGCCATCGCCCCGGGCGTGGTGGAGACCCCGCTCACCGCGGCGGTCCAGGCCGACCGCGCCTGGCACGAGGCGTACGCCACCAAGAGCGCACTGGGCCGGTGGGCCCGGCCCGAGGAGATGGTCGGCGCGGCCGTCTACCTGGCCTCGGACGCCGCCAGCTTCGTCACTGGCAGCCAGCTGCTCGTCGACGGCGGCTGGACCGCCGTCGACGGCCGGTTCACCCCGCCGTTCGGGGAGTCGGCATGAGCGCCGCGGGCACCCCGGTCGGGGGCGACGGAACGCCGGTGGGCGACCCGGCCGCTACCGGGCCGGAGACGGGTGACCACCTGGTCGAGGTGCGGATCACCGCGCCGGACGAGCGCACCACCGAGCGGCTGGCCCGGACCCTGCTCGAGCAGCAGCTGGCCGCCTGCGTGCAGGCGATGGGGCCGATCGCCTCGCTCTACAGCTGGCAGGGGGAGGTGCACCGCGACGCGGAGTGGCTGCTGCTGGCCAAGACCGTGGCCTCGGCGTTCCCGCGGCTGTGCGAGGTGGTGCAGGAGGTGCACCCCTACGACGTGCCGGAGATCCTGGCGGTGCCGGTCAGCCACGCGCTGCCGCCGTACGGCGAGTGGGTCATGCGGCACACCCGCGAGGCATGACGAAGGGCCGGCCCATCGGGCCGGCCCTTCGCGTGGAGCGGGCGACGAGAATCGAACTCGCGTATTCAGCTTGGGAAGCTGATGTTCTACCATTGAACTACGCCCGCAGGACGTCAGTGCCGGGTCAGTCTAACCGACGGTCCGGCCGCTGAGACAAACCGGCACCCGTGTCCTCCGCCGCGCCCCCGCGACCCGCTGCCGGCCGCGACCACGGTGCGCAACTGAGCAGTCGCGCGCGTTCCTCACCCGATCGGCGTCCCCACCCGGTGACCAACTCAGCAGTCGCGCGCGTTGGGCACGGGCACGGCGGCTACGCTGTCGCGCGTGCTGCTCTCCGACCGCGACATCCTGGCCGAGGTCGACTCGGGGCGGGTGCGCCTGGACCCCTGGGACCCCGCGATGGTCCAGCCCTCCAGCGTCGACGTCCGGATGGACCGCTACTTCCGGCTGTTCGACAACCACAAGTACGCCGTCATCGACCCGGCCCTGGAGCAGCCGGACCTGACCCGGCTGGTGGAGGTGGAGCGGGGGGAGAGCTTCGTGCTGCACCCCGGGGAGTTCGTGCTCGGGTCCACGCTGGAGTCGGTCAGCCTCCCCGACGACGTAGCGGCCCGCGTCGAGGGCAAGTCCTCCCTCGGCCGCCTCGGGCTGCTCACCCACGCGACGGCCGGGTTCGTGGATCCCGGTTTCACCGGTCACGTCACCCTGGAGCTGTCCAACGTGGCCACGCTGCCGATCGTGCTGCACCCGGGCATGAAGATCGGCCAGCTGTGCTTCTTCCGGCTCACCAGCCCCAGCGAGCACCCCTACGGCTCGCAGGCCAAGGGCTCGCACTACCAGGGTCAGCGCGGCCCGACCGCGAGCCGGTCGTTCCAGAACTTCTACCGCTCCGGGGCCTGAGCGCCGCGGGACGGCACCACGGCCCGGACCCGCAGGCGCCCGGTAGGGTCAGTTCGCATGATCCGCCTGGAAGGCGTGGGCAAGCGGTACCCCGACGGCACGGTCGCGGTGGACGACCTCAGTCTGGAGGCGCCGCGCGGCCGGATCACCGTGCTGGTCGGCCCGAGCGGCTGCGGCAAGACCACGACGCTGCGGATGATCAACCGGATGGTCGAGCCCACCTCCGGGCGGATCCTGGTCGACGGCGAGGACACCGCCGGCATGGACGCGGCCCGGCTGCGCCGCAGCATCGGCTACGTCATCCAGCACGCCGGCCTGTTCCCGCACCGGACCGTCCTCGGCAACGTGATGACCGTCCCGCGGCTGCACGGCTGGTCGCGCGCCCGCGCGCGGGAGCGGGCCCGGGAGGTGCTGGAGCTGGTGGGGCTGGAGCCGGCGCACGCGCGCCGCTACCCCTCGCAGCTCTCCGGCGGCCAGCAGCAGCGGGTGGGCGTGGCCCGCGCGCTCGCGGCCGACCCTGACGTGCTGCTGATGGACGAGCCGTTCAGCGCGGTCGACCCGGTGGTGCGCGGCGGGCTGCAGCAGGAGTTCCTGGCGCTGCAGGAGCGGCTGGGCACGACGATCGTGCTGGTCACCCACGACATCGACGAGGCGATCCGGCTGGGGCACCGGATCGCCGTGCTGCGGGAGGGCGGCACGCTCGCGCAGTTCAGCTCGCCGGCGGACCTGCTGGCCCACCCCGCGGACGACTTCGTCGCTGACTTCGTGGGTGCCGACCGCGGCTACCGGGCGCTCAGCTTCCAGCGCGCCCAGGTGCCGATCCACGCCGAGCAGCCGCTGCGGGAGGGGACCGGGCACGCGCCGGGTAGCGGCGAGGCCTGGCGGCTGGTCATCGACGCCGACGGTCGCCCGCTCGGGTGGCGGCACACCGACGACCCCGAGGAGCGGCTGCGGCTCGGCGGCACGCTGGCCCAGCAGGACGGCACGCTGCGCAGCATGCTGGACGCCGCGCTGTCGGCGCCCAGTGGCCGGGGGGTCGTCGTCGACGACCGGGGTGTGCTGGTCGGCACCGTGCGCGCCGACGAGGTGCTGCGCGCGATCCAGCAGGCGCCCAGGCCGACCGGGGACACCGTCCGGACGGCGGAGGGCACCGAGTGAGCCTGCTCGGCGTCGACCTGGCGACCGTGCTGGAGCTGGGTCAGGACCATCTGCTGCTGGCCGGGGTCCCGTTGCTGGTGGGGCTGGCGCTGGCGATCCCGCTGGGCTGGCTGGCGACCCGCCGCGGCTGGCTGTACCCGCCGCTGGTCGCCGGCACCGGCCTGCTCTACACCATCCCGTCGCTGGCGCTGTTCATCCTGCTGCCCGGCTTCCTCGGCACCCGCATCCTGGACCCGGTCAACGTGCTGGTCGCGATGACCGTCTACACCCTCGCGCTGCTGACGCGGACGGTGGCCGACGCCCTGCTCTCGGTGCCCGGGCACGTCCGGCAGGCGGCGACCGCGATGGGCTACGGGCCGGCGCGCCGGTTCCTGGCCGTGGACCTCCCGCTGGCCGTCCCGGTCATCTCGGCCGGGCTGCGGGTCGCCGCGGTCAGCAACGTCTCCATCGTCTCGGTGGCCGCGCTGGTGGGCGTCTCGCAGCTGGGCTCGCTGTTCACCGACGGCTTCAACCGCAACGCGATGGGCCCGATCGTGGTCGGCGTCATCGGGTGCGTCGTGCTCGCCGTCCTGTTCGACCTGGTCATCCTCCTGGTCACCCGACTGCTGACCCCCTGGAAGGTGAGCGCGTCGTGATGGCCGACGTGCTGGCCTGGCTCACCGACCCCGCCAACTGGAGCGGGCAGGGCGGCATCCCCGCGCAGGCGCTCGCCCACCTGCGCTACTCGGTCATCGCGCTGCTGCTGGCGTGCCTGGTCGCGGTCCCGCTGGGGCTCTACGTCGGCCACACCGGTCGTGGCCGGGTGGTCGCGGTCAACATCGCCGGGGCGTTCCGCGCGATCCCCTCGCTGGGGGTGCTGTTCATCGCCGTGCTGCTGCTGCTGCCCCGGCTGCGCGGGGAGCTGGCGTTCGAGGCACCCAGCATCATCGTGCTCGTCCTGCTGGCGGTCCCGCCGGTGCTGTCCGGCGTCTACGCGGGGATCGAGCAGGTCGACCCGGCCGCCCGCGACGCCGCCCACGGCATGGGCATGCGGCCGTGGCAGGTGCTGGCGCAGGTGGAGGTGCCCTGTGCGCTCCCGCTGGCGATCGCCGGGATCCGCTCGGGCATGCTGCAGATCATCGCGACCGCCACGATCGCCGCGGTCGTCGGGCTCGGCGGGCTGGGCCGCTTCCTCATCGACGGTCAGGCGGTCCGTGACTACCCGCAGATGGCCGGTGGCGCGCTGCTGGTCGCAGCGTTGGCCCTCGGCACCGACCTCGTGCTTGGGTTGGCCCAGCGTGCCGTCGTCTCACCGGGCCTGACCGGGGGGACCGGCCTGCGGGCCCGTAGCGCCACCGCCCTGGACCGCCGGCTCGCCCGCGGCTGAGCACGACCAGCACCGACCGACCTACGGCCCCGACCGACCCCGATCGACCCACCGACCCCGAACCGACGGAGGCAGCCATGAAGCCCACCACCTTTCCCCTCGGCGCCCTGGTCGCCGCCCTGGCGCTGTCCGCCTGCGGTGGCGGCGGGGACCCGCTCGAGGAGGGCGACGGCGACGCCGGCGGCGACACCCAGCCGTCCGGCGACACCGGTGCGACCGGCGGCGGGGTCGGTGGCGACGCCCAGGGCGCGGGGGCGGTGACGGTCGGCTCGGCCAACTTCCCCGGCAACGTGCTGCTGGCGGAGGTCTACGCCGCCGCGCTGGAGGAGGAGGGCGTGGCCGTGGACAAGCGCCTGAACATCGGCAACCGGGAGACCTACATCGCCGGGATCCAGGACGGCTCGATCGACCTGATCCCGGAGTACACCGGCGCGCTGACGCTGTACTTCAACAGCGAGGCCGAGGCCACCGACCCCGAGGGCGTCTACGCCGAGCTGCAGGAGGCGCTGCCGCAGGACCTCACCGTGCTGGAGCCCTCCGAGGCACAGGACAAGGACGCCGTCGTGGTCACCGCCGAGACCGCGGCGGAGCTGGACCTGCAGGCGATCGGCGACCTGGAGCCGCACGCACCCGACATGGTGCTCGGTGGCCCGCCGGAGTGGGAGGAGCGCTACACCGGCGTGCCCGGGCTGCGGGAGGTCTACAGCCTGGAGTTCGCACAGTTCCGTCCGCTGGCGGCCGGCAGCAACCTGACCGCCCAGGCGCTGGCGAACGGCCAGGTCGACGTGGCCAACGTCTTCACCACCGATCCCGCGATCGTCGAGAACGACTTCGTGGTGCTGGAGGACCCCGAGAACCTGTTCGTCGCGCAGAACGTCGTGCCGCTGCTCCGGACCGACGCCCTCACCCCGGCGGTCGAGGAGTCCCTGAACCAGGTGTCGGCCGCGCTCACCACCGACAAGCTCGTCGAGATGATGGTGCAGGTCGTCAGCGAGGGCCAGGACCCTGCTGACGTCGCCCAGGATTTCGTCGACGAGCAGGGCTGAGGGAGTGACCCGCGCTGGGGCGGTGACCCCCGCGGGCGCCGTGGACGTCCGGCAAGAACGCGGAGGCGACGCCTCCGGGGGGCGCCGGGCCGGGCGGTCAGCGGCCCGGGGAGTCGTCCTCGGCTGAGTCCTCCGGCTCGTCGGACTCGGTCGTCGGGTCCGCGGGCCCCGCGCCCGGGTCCGTGGGCCCGCCGGTCGCCAGCTCCTGCTCGACGTCCGGGTCCGGGTGAGCGGCGGTGCCCGGGTGGTCCTCGGTCTCCGGCTCGCCGTCCGCTGCGTCGGTGACCGCCGACTCCCGGCCGCTCGGGGAGTCGACGTCGCCGGTCGCGGCATCGGCGGCGGCCTCACCGGTAGCGGCTGCCTCGCCGCCGGTGTGGACTTCCGACTCGGCGTCACCGGTGGCCGCGCTTCCCGCAGCCCCGCCCTCGGCAGCGCCGACCGCTGCGGCGACCGGCTGCTCCTGCTGGCCGCCGCGGCGTACCGCGGCAAGCAGCATCTGGGCGACGTCGACGACCTCCACCTCGTCCCGGCCCCCGTCGGACTGCTTCTCGGTGAGCCCGTCGGAGAGCATCACCCGGCAGAACGGGCAGCCGATCGCGATCCGGTCGGCACCGGTGTCGAGCGCCTCCTGGGTCCGATTGAGGTTGATCCGGGTGCCCAGCTTCTCCTCCATCCACATCCGGGCGCCGCCGGCACCGCAGCAGAACGAGTTCTCGCCGTGCCGCGGCATCTCCCGCACCTCGACGCCCGGCAGCGCGCCGAGCAGCTCCCGCGGCGGCGCGTAGACGCCGTTGTGGCGCCCGAGGTAGCAGGGGTCGTGGTAGGTCACGCTGCCGGCGGTGGAGGCCACGCCGGCGCTGTCGGCCTCGTCCGGGCGCGCGACGGGGGTGAGTCGCTTCTCCCGGACCAGGCGGTTGAGCAGCTGGGTGTGGTGGACCACCTCGTAGTGGCCGCCCAGCTGCGGGTACTCGTTCTTAATGGTGTTGAAGCAGTGGGCGCAGGTCACCACGATGGCCCCGGCGCCGGCCTCGTTGAGCACCTCGACGTTCTGCTGGGCCAGCATCTGGTAGAGGAACTCGTTGCCGGCGCGGCGGGCCGGGTCGCCGGTGCAGGACTCCCCGTCGCCCAGCACGGCGAAGCTGACCCCCGCGGCGTGCAGCAGCTCGGCGACCGCCCGCGTGGTCTTCTTGGCGCGGTCCTCGTAGGCGCCGGCGCACCCCACCCAGAACAGGTAGTCCACCTCCGAGAGGTCCTCGACGTCAGCCCCCGCCACCTTCACGTCGAAGGGCAGGTCCTTGGCCCAGTCCATCCGGGCCCGTGCCGACATGCCCCAGGGGTTCTGCTTGTTCTCGAGGTTCTTAAACAGCCCGCCCAGCTCGGCGGGGAACGCGGACTCGATCAGGGTCTGGTAGCGGCGCATGTCCACGATCTCGTCCACGTGCTCGATGTCGACCGGGCACTGCTCGACGCAGGCCCCGCAGGTGGTGCACGACCAGAGCACGCTCGGGTCGATGACCGCCCCGCCGTCGGGCACGGTCGGGTCGCCGGTGGTCTCCCCGACCAGCGGGCGCTGCGCCTCGGCCGCGGCCGCGGCCAGCGGGTGGTCCGGCCCACCGGCCAGCGCCTCCTCCCGCTCCTGCTCGGTCGCGGCCAGCCACGGCGCCTTGGCGTGGTGGTGGTTGCGCAGGTTGAGGACCATCATCTTCGGCGAGAGCGGCTTGTCGGTGTGCCAGGCGGGGCACTGCTCCTGGCAGCGGCCGCACTCGGTGCACGTGGAGAAGTCCAGCAGTCCCTTCCAGGTGAAGTCCTCCAGCTTCCCCACGCCCAGGGAGGCGTCCTCGTCGAGCTCCTCGATGTTCTCGAAGTCGACCGGCTCGCCGCCGACCTGGATCGGCTGCAGCTCGCCCAGCGACGTCCGCCCGTCCGCGTGCCGCTTGAGCCAGACGTTCGGGAACGCGAGGAACCGGTGCCAGGCGACCCCCATCGTCGGGGTGAGGGCGATGGTGATCATCCAGGCCATCGAGATGAGGATCTTCAGCAGCGCCACCAGCACGATGGTGGTCTCCAGCGCGCCGGTGGACCACCCGGAGACCGGTCCGGACAGCCAGGCCGTGAGCGGGAAGTGGGCCGGTCCGGCCCACTGCTCACCGGTCCGGCTGCCCAGCTCGTGCTCCATCGCCCGCAGCGCCAGGATGCACAGCCCCACGCCGAGGATCACCAGCTCGACGACGTAGGCCTGCCAGAACGTGGACCCCCAGAACCGGCTGCGCCGGCCCAGGCCGCGGGGGTGCCGCCGCTGGCGGATGACCATCAGGGCCAGGATGCCCAGCACCGCGCCCCAGGCGAACACCTCCAGCAGCCACTCCACCGGCGCCAGGTGGCCGACCACCGGCAGCGCGAACGACGGGGTGAACAGCTGCCCGTAGGCGGTGACCAGGGTGAGGAGCAACAGCCCGAAGGAGATCATCACGACCCAGTGCGCGACCGCGACCAGCGGCTTGCGCGCCATCCGGGTGTGGCCGAACACCTCCCGCACCAGGGTGGCGGTGCGCGGGCCCGGCTGGTCGGTGCGGTCCGGGGCCGGCTGGCCCATCCGGAACCGGGCGACGAAGGCAGCGATGGTGCGTGCGAACAGGGCGACCGCGACCACGGTCACGCTGATCCCGACGACGGCGGCGAGGATCTGCACAGCGGACATGCGCTGATCCTACGGACCAGCGGCCCCCGGCGGCCGGGTCCAGGCCGTGCCCAGGCGTGGAATAACCGGGCGTTGGGTGATGTATAACTGGCGAGGGATCGTGGCCGACTGCCGGCCGCGTCGACGCCCAGCACCGACCCGAAAGGTGGCACCAGGCATATGCCCGTCTACTCCGACATCACCGAGGTCATCGGGGGCACCCCCCTCGTCCGGCTCAACCGGATCACCGAGGGGCTGGACGCCTCGGTCGTGGCCAAGCTGGAGTCGCACAACCCAGCCGCCTCCGTGAAGGACCGGATCGGCGCCGCGATCATCGACGCCGCCGTCGAGGCCGGCGAGCTGCAGCCCGGCGGCACCATCGTCGAGGGCACCTCGGGCAACACCGGCATCGCCCTGGCGATGGTGGGCGCTGCCCGCGGCTACCACGTGGTGCTGGCGATGCCGGACACGATGAGCCTGGAGCGGCGGGGCCTGCTGCGCGCCTACGGCGCCGAGCTGGTGCTCACCCCGGGCTCCGAGGGGATGAAGGGCGCGGTCGCCAAGGCCGAGGAGATCGCCCAGGAGCGCGGTGCGGTCCGGGCCCGCCAGTTCGCCAACCCGGCCAACACCAAGGTCCACTACGAGACGACCGGGCCGGAGGTCTGGAAGGACACCGACGGGGCGATCGACGTGTTCGTCGCCGGTGTGGGCACCGGCGGGACGATCACCGGAGCGGGCCGGTTCCTGCGCGAGCAGAAGCCGGACGTGCACCTGGCGGTCGTGGAGCCGGCCGACTCCCCGATCCTCACCGGCGGCCAGCCCGGGCCGCACAAGATCCAGGGGCTGGGCGCCAACTTCGTGCCCGAGATCCTGGACACCGAGCTCTACGACGAGGTGCTCGACGTCACGCTGGACGACGCGGTCAGCACCGCGCGTGACCTGGCGACCAAGGAAGGCATCCTGGCCGGCATCTCCAGCGGCGCCAACGTCTGGGCCGCGCTGCAGATCGCGGCCCGGCCGGAGATGGCGGGCAAGCAGATCGTCGTCGTGATCCCCAGCTTCGGCGAGCGCTACCTGTCCACCGTGCTGTTCGAGGGGCTGCGCGACTGATGCTGCGCACGCAGACCGCGCGTCCCGCACGGCGGGCGGGGCTGCGACGTGCCCTCGGGCGCCGGTGGGGACTGGGGCTGCACCGGCTCCGGGAGGACCTGGAGGCGGCGGTGGCCCGCGACCCCGCCACCGACAGCCGCTGGGAGATGGCGCTCGCCTCGCCTGGGCTGCACGCGGTCTGGACGCACCGGGTCGCCCACGCGATGTGGAACCGGGGCGGTCCGGTGCGGCTGCCCGCCCGGCTGCTGTCGCAGGCCTCCCGCACCCTTACCGGCGTGGAGATTCACCCTGGGGCCCGGATCGGCCGGCGGGTGTTCATCGACCACGGCATGGGGGTCGTGATCGGCGAGACCGCCGAGGTGGGCGACGACGTGCTGATGTACCACGGCGTCACGCTGGGTGGCCGCTCGCTGAACCCGGTCAAGCGCCATCCCACCGTCGGCAGCGGCGTCACCCTCGGCGCCGGCGCCCGGCTGATCGGCCCGGTCGTGGTGGGCAACGGCGCGTCGGTGGGCGCCAACGCGGTCGTGGTCCGGGACGTGCCGGCCGGCGCGGTCGCGGTCGGGGTCCCGGCGACGATCAAGGCGGCTGCCGCCCGCGACTCCGTCGAGGACGACCCGGCCCTCTGGATCTAGGTCACGACGAGAGTCCCTCACAGCGCGAGGAGGGCCGGTCCGATCGGACCGGCCCTCCTCACGTTCGTCGGCCTCGCGCCGGTCACGGCACGGGCTGGCGCTCAGCGGCTCAGGGGAGCCGCTCCTCCCCGGGACCGAATCCGCTGGTGTCAACCGTGGCGGTCCCGTCCGGGTCGAGGCTGCCGGTCGGGTTGTCGTAGGACCCGTCCTGGTCGGTGCTCTCGTGGCCGCTGACCTTGGACTTGGCCCGGTCGGCGGCCCCCCGGGCGGAGCCGGTCATTTTGGAGGCGACCTGCGGCGCCTGCTGGCGCACGTCCTCCACCCTGGTCTGGACCCGGGGGTCGCCCCAGACCTTGTTGGCCTGCTCGGTGATCTGCTCGTACCGCTCCCGGCCCGCGCGGGCGCCGAGGACGTAGCCGATCCCGGCGCCCACCAACAGCATCAGCTTACGCATGGTGACTCCTTCACGTCGTGGACTGAACCATCCGACTCGACAGTACCCCGGCACCCGGTCGGCAGCCATTCGTGCGCCCGGCGGCAGGCCACGGCTGGCGGAGGGTGTGGGATTCGAACCCACGGACGCTCTCGCGTCGGGCGCTTTCAAGGCGCCTGCACTCGGCCACTATGCGAACCCTCCACGGTCACGGCCACGGCCGCTCCCGGCTGTGGACGCGATGTCATTGTGGCACCGCGTGGCTGGTACCGTGGTGCCCGGTTGTTGTAGCAGTTCCTCGCAGTAAGCGCACGAGTCGCGGAAGGCGCCCCGGTCCGACCGGGTCCCGCCCCGCGGCAGTTGGTCAGCAGTTCTGGGCATGGTCCAGGTCCGTGGGGGGTGTCACCTCAGCCGCACCCTCGTGAAGTGCGAGGGCTCGCATCGCAACATCTGAGGAAAGAGGTCCCTATGGCACAGGGCACCGTGAAGTGGTTCAACGCGGAGAAGGGCTTCGGCTTCATCGCACAGGACGGTGGCGGCCCGGACGTGTTCGTCCACTATTCGGCCATCCAGAGCAATGGCTACAAGACCCTGGAGGAGGCCCAGCGCGTCGAGTTCGACGTCACGCAGAGCCCCAAGGGTCCGCAGGCGGACGCCGTTCGCCCGGTCTGACGCTCTCGGGGTAGCGGCTCAGCCGCCATCCCAGGAAACGGCCCCCGGACCAGCTGGTCCGGGGGCCGTTCTCATGCCCTGGCCGGCACCCAGCCCGCTCAGCAGACGGCGCCGACGTCGGCGAGCTGGTCCGTGGGCTCCTCGTCCTCCTGCTCCTGGGCCTCCTCTGGCGGGGTCGGCTCGGCCTGGCCGGTCTCCTCCTCGTCCGCCGTGGCAGTGGCGCCGCCGGTGTCCTGGCCGGGGGACGCCGTGGCCGCCGGCGGCTCGGGCGGCTCGATCGCCCGCTGCACCCGGGCGCGGATCCGGTCGAAGTCGGGGTCGGCGACGTTGGTGTTCTCGATGGTGAACGGCAGGCTCTGGATGGTCCCGTTCTGGACCCGCTCCACCAGCTGGGCCCACGCGGGCAGGTCCCCGGTGTCGATGTCGACCGAGACGTTGTCACCGGCCGCGGCGGCGATCTGCGGGTAGCGCTGCAGCATCGACAGCGGGTTGACCTGGTCGACCAGTGCCGCGACGACGCACCGCTGGCGGCGCATCCGGGAGAAGTCGTCGGTGGTGACCCGCGACCGGGCGTACCAGAGGGCCTGCCGCCCGTTGAGGTGCTGCGGGCCCTCCTCGATCCAGCCGTTCTCGGTGCCGGGCACCAGGTAGGTGTTGCCCTGGGCGTCGGTGGCGTTGACTCCGCCCATGGGGACCCGCTCCTGGACGTTGATGTGCACCCCGCCCATCGCGTCGACCAGGTCCTGGAAGCCGGCGAGGTTCACGATGACGGTGTGCTGGATCGGCAGCCCCAGCACCGCCGAGAGCACCTCCCGCGTGGCGACCAGGCCGGGTTCGGTGTCCCCGGGATAGAGCCCGGGGTGTTCCTCGGCGTGCGCCTCGGCCTCGGTCCAGATGCCGTTCATCAGGCACTCGGCCCCACAGTCGTAGCCGTTGGGCCACTTCTGGGCCAGCGGGAGACTGGCCGGGATCGGGACGTCCTCCAGGTTGCGCGGCACGCTGAACATGACCATGTCCCCGGACTGGGTGTCGACGCTGGCCACGATCATCGAGTCGGTGCGCAGCCCCTCTCGGTTGTCACCCGCGTCCGAGCCGAGCAGGAGCACGTTGACCCGCTCCAGGTGAGCCCACGGGTCCTCCTCCTCCATGTTGGGCCGCTCGGTCGCCGCCGGGCCGTCCGCGGAGGGCACGAAGATCTTGTCCACCGCCGCCGTGTGCGCGCCGATGTACCACAGCCCGACGGCCACGGGCGCTGCCAGCACCAGGCACATCAGGGCGGTGAAGCCGGCCAGCGCGCCTCGCTGGGTGCCGGTCATCGGGCGAGGTCGGGCGGTCACCGCGGTCAGCACGACGGTCCCGGCCCAGCCCAAGGCACCCACGACCAGCAGGACGGCCACGGTCCGCAGCATCCCGGGCCGCGTCGCGACGTCCAGGGCCGACGTCAGCGCACCGTTGCGGACGACCCAGCCCACGAGCAGCAGCACGCCCAGCAGCGCGGCGGCGACCAGCACCCATCCCAGCACCCGGTACCGCGTCCGGGTCAGGCCCGCGCCTGGGAGCACCGTGCCGATGGCCGTGAGCCCCAGCGCCCGCGGCAGCCCCCCGCGCCCGGCGGGGCCACGCGGCGGCGGAGAGGCGGGTTGCGGGCCGCGCCGGCCGCCCCCGTGGTACTCGGCGCGCGTCAGCCCGGGGAGGACTTCTCCTGGGCTCTCCTCGCGGGGGCCCTCGTCCCGCCCCGGACCACCGGAGGCGTCGTCGGGACCGCGGCCACCGTCGTCGGGACCACGCCCACGACCGGCGCCGCCCAGCGGCGGCAGGAACGACATCGACTCCAGAACCCTCTCCACGACACAGGACGACGGCGCCCGAGAAGCCCGGGACCACCTTTTGGTGGATGGGCCCGCCCCCGGGTACCCTGAACGCCGTTCCGTGCAGGGTACCCCGGGTACCCCGGCGGGACGTGGAGGCGTCGCCTAGTCTGGTCTATGGCGCCCGCCTGCTAAGCGGGTTTGGGGCTACAACCCCATCGAGGGTTCAAATCCCTCCGCCTCCGCCCACCGGTGCCGAGCGCACCGAACCCCCGGAGCCTGTCGGCGCCGGGGGTTTGTTGGTCTGTGTGCTCGGTGGGGGACCGGTCGTGTCGCCGCTACCTGGCGGGTGCCTCGGCTCAGGACTGCTCGTCCTGCTCGCGGCCGTCGTCCGTGGGGTCCGAGTCCGAGTCGGAGGCCTCCTCCTCGCGGCTGTCGCCGTTGTCGTCCTGGTCCTCGACGGCGTCGGCCTGCTCGTCGGCCTCCTTGATCTCGTCGGGGCCGCCCCGGCGGATCCGAGCGTCCAGCTCGTCGACGATCTCTTCGGCGTTGCTGCCTGGTGGGAGCGGCTGGTCCGCCACGAGGGGCTTGCTGCTGCCCTCTCCGGGCGCGGTGGGCCGTGCGTCCATGACACGCTCCTCGACTCGGTGGTCGTGTCCTCGTCTACCGGTTCCCACCGTAGCGGCCCAGCGCGGATCCGCACGGTGGGCGAGGGGCGTGCCGCTTACAGTGGCTGCGTGCCCCCGGAGCTGGTCTACCTCATCATCGGGCTCGGGCTGCTCCTGGCCACCGTGCTTCCCAAGATGCTGCACGGCCGGGCGATGTCGGTGCCCATGGTGGTGCTGGGCTTCGGGGTGGTAGTCGGCCTGCTGGTGCCTGGCGACGACCCGATGTCGCCGATCCTCAACGCCCAGGCCACCGCCCACCTGGCGGAGGCCACGGTGATCGTCTCGCTCATGGGGGTGGGCCTGGCGCTGGAGCGGCCGCTGGGGTGGCGGCGCTGGCGGGTGACCTGGCGGCTGCTGGGCCTGGCGATGCCGCTGTGCATCGCCGGGGTCGCGCTGCTCGGCTGGTGGTCGATGGGGCTAACCGTGCCCGCGGCCGTCCTGCTGGGGGCAGTGCTCGCCCCGACCGACCCGGTGCTGGCCTCCGAGGTGCAGGTCCCGCCGCCGACGACGCCGGGAGAGGGCGGTTCGGACGTCGAGGACGGGGACAACGACGAGGTGCGCTTCGCGCTGACCTCCGAGGCCGGCCTCAACGACGCGCTGGCTTTCCCGTTCGTCTACCTGGGGCTGTTCCTCATGGGTCGCGGCAGCATCAGCGACTGGGGACTGGAGTGGGTGCTGTGGACCCTCGTCGGCAAGATCCTGCTGGGCGCGGCGGTCGGCTGGTTCGCCGGGCTGGCGCTGGGCCGAATGGCGTTCTGGAGCCGGGTTCCGCTGCTGCGCCTCGCTGAGATCGGCAACCCGTTGCTGGCCCTGGCCGCCACCTTCGCCGTCTACGGGCTGACCGAGCTGATCGGCGGCTACGGCTTCCTCGCCGTCTTCGCGGCCGCCCTCGGGATCCGGTCGGTCGAGCGCAGTCACCACTATCACCAGCAGCTGCACGAGCTGGTCGAGCAGCTGGAGGCGATCCTGACGCTTGTGGTGCTGCTGATGCTGGGTGCCGCGCTGAGCGCCGGGCTGCTGCTGGAGCTGGACTGGCCCGCCGTGCTGGTCGGTGTGGCGTTCCTGTTCGTGGTGCGCCCCGCCGCGGGCTGGCTGTCGCTGCTCGGGACGCCGGACCTCAGCCGGAGCGAGCGTTGGACGGTCGCCGGGTTCGGGGTGCGCGGTATCGGCTCGGTGTTCTACCTGTCCTATGCACTGAGCAGCGAGTACGTCGCCGAGGGGCTGCAGCTGTGGGGCGTTGTGGCGTTCACGATCGTGCTCTCGGTCGTGGTCCACGGCGTCGCCGCGACGCCGGTGATGACCTCGCTGGACCGGCTCCGTCGCGGCAGGTCGGCGGCGGCCTGAGACGATTTCTCCCGGTGGCCGAGGGTCGGGTACAGTGGTCCGGCGTTGCCTCCTGGCGACGGGCGCCCGTAGCTCAACGGATAGAGCATCTGACTACGGATCAGAAGGTTTGGGGTTCGAATCCCTACGGGCGCGCCCATCTGAGCAGGTCCACCTCCGTGGCAGATCCCTCCTCTCAACCAACGCAAATGCTATTCCGCACACCGGTGTTCCGTGGACTCCGCAGGCCCTGCTGCGGGGGCCTCGCGCCACCATGCCTCGCGTGTCCGCGCACATGGACAGACGCCCGCATTTGTGTCCGGTGTGGCCGCCGCCGGTCAGGACCCGGCAGGGGAACTCCCCGCTGCCCCTCCTGACGCTCTGCTCCGCTGCCGAGAACCCCTAGCTGCCTCTGCGATGTGGGAGGCACTACCCACTCGGACGGCCACCGCCCAGGGGAAACGACTCCAACCTGGAGGTTGTTCGTGCCGGTCGTGACGACGCGGTGTGCCCCGCGGCGTCAGAACACCTAGTGATTTCCCGGCACGCCGTAGACACATGAACGTCTCCGTCGGCAGTTCGGTGAAGGCGCGGCCCATGCAACGCCTTGAATGACCGGGATGCCGGCACTGGCGGTGACCAACAGGAAATTATCCAGTTCAGTCCCCCACCCTCCATGGGGATGGTCGCCACAGCGGTACGACCAGGGTGTCTCTCCAGCCGCTGCAACGACGCCGCGGGGCGCGTCCCACTGCGGTCTGCGCCGGCTCTACCCCGCTCGTCGGAGTCCCACGCGCGGAAGGGTGACATGGGAGGGCCACGTCGTGGACATAGATCGACTCACCAAGCATCTGATTACAAGACACCCAGGCGAAAGCCGCTGACCTGGGCATATCGCACGGAACAGCAGGCGATGGGCGCTTTCGTGCAACATACGTGCATCATCGATGACTCCTCGTGGCTCGATCTGACTTGCGGCCGAGCGCACGAGTGGTTACGAGCCTCTCCCAGCCCCTCCATTGGCACGCGTTGACCAGCCTTCAGCAGGCCCGTGGTGCCACACGAATCTGGTGCTGAGCAATGACCCTACCGGGCACCTGACCGTCTGGAGGAGACTGGCTGCCCCTGCTCACCAAGGGAACCCCTCACGGCGTCGGTACAAAGCGGCGCAGTCAGCATTGGGAATCGGCGGACATACGAACACCGAGTGCCGAGTCGACAAGCCACTGGAACGGCTGACATCAAGGGGGCACGGTTGCCTCCCATGCCCGGGAGATGGACTCGCCCAGGTTCCGGATGACCGCTTACGGCGATCCGCGCGACCTTGTCCGTGTATCCCGGACGGTGCCACACTCGATCATGGGTGAGACGCACAGGGTGGCGGTCATCTACGGGCATGACCCGGCGGGGGTCAGCACGGAGGGCCCTGTTCCCTCCGACGACGCGGTGCGGCGCGTGGTCGAGGCCGGGCCGTGGTCGGTGACCAAGTTCTGGCTCGAGAACGTCCCCGGGCTCGCGATCGAGACGACGTGGTTCCTACGTGTGGTCGAGATCTCTCCCGACAGAACCCCGCTCGAGGACGGCCGCATCCCACGCTCAAGGTTGATAGACGCGGCTGTGTCGGCAGCGTTTCTCCAGCGGGGACTGCGCCGGGAAGACTTCGACCACGTCTTCGTGGTCGTGCACGGCGGTGACGCGATCGAGTGGGGCGGCTGGGGAGCTGACGCGGTCGTCCTCACGACGAACGACCACAGCACTGTGTGCCATGAGTTCGGGCACGTCCTGGGCTTTGACCACTCCCGGGGCTTCTTCGGTAAGGAGGCATCTTCGACGACGACTACGGCAGCCGCTACGACGTCATGGCCGTTCCTAACGACTTCGCGCTCAGCGACCCGCTGGACTACTTCCCGTACGGAGGGGCCAACGCGGGACCGATGGTGGCGCGGGCGAACATCTTCTTCAAGAAGCCTCACCTGATGCGGGAGGCCGCCTGGCGCGCCGTGCTGGTCGAGCGCGTCAGAGGTTGGGAGCGAGGCCGTGGAGGCTGGCAACGCTAGGTCCTGTGCGCCGTCTGCCACCCGGCTCTCAATCGGATGGCGCACCCAAACCGGCGTGCTTAGCTTCCTACCCGTCAATCTCATCTGCGTCCACATGCCGGCCGGTGACGGCACCCCCATCCGTCCCTCCTCCGCACAAGCCCGCGATGCGCGGTCGTGACATCGCTCATCCGGCCGATGTCCGGATGCTCGTGAGCGTCCTCACTATCGCCCGACACGCCGATGGGTGGATGCCTTCATACTCTTCTCGCATGGCCCCGGGTCCTAGCACCTGATGCTCACGAACGTGCCGGTGGCTGACCACCAGGCGCGCCAACGTTGCTGAAGCAGATGCCCTTCGCGATCGCCTCTTGTCTTCCTGTTGAGCGACTGCTAGCGGGAACCGTCGGCGCCATGCCACCATGGACTCGAGCCTACAAGCACCCTTTGGAAATGGCGCTTGCCTTATTATCATTCCCATTTCTAAAGGCAGATGCTTGCACGCGGAGATCGGAGGCAAAGTACGCGACGGAAGATGCATAGTCTCATCGCATAGGAGTGTGTGCAACCCCCTCCTAGGTCCAGGCCTGAGTGGTAACGCCCTCAAGAGTCGTACCCTCTACCTCTTGGTCAGTGCGCAGTGGATCGGACAGGGATGTGAAGGAGAATGAACCGACATGAGGAACCGCTTCGTGAGTTCCGGCATCTTGCTGAACTGTACCCGGGAGACTGTCTCATGGGCCACGCTGTCGGCACGGAGAAGTGGCTGAGCTCATCGAGTAGGCAACTTCGAGCAGCGGAGGTCATGAAGGCGGTCGAGGCACTTGAGGAGCATGGCGCCAGAATCGAAGCGGTAGTGGAAGATCATCTAGAGGCTAGGAAGGTGGCGACCCAGGAACGGGACGATCGTCTCAGGTCGATAACGGGTAAGGGCTGGGAGCAGGCCGACCCGGGTCGTCATAGGACCCAACAAGGCGAACTCGGTTTATCGGTTGCACGTCGGCTCAGCGATAGGGCGCGCCTTGAACACGCTAAATGGCAACTGTCGGGTTACCTGCACCCACTTATATGGGGCTTGATTATAGGGGGTCTGGGTGTAGCTGTCCTCACTGACGGCCTGGCGTGGATGACTCCAAATGCGGCACCGCGAGTCGTCACCTGGATGATACTTGGGATCGTCGCCTGGATGATTGACCACTTCCTTCTGTCGCCCTATGCTGACCGAGTCCGCGCGCGCCGATATTGGAGATTCCTCTGGTTTTCACTGGACGCTGCGACGACACGGTTGATCATCCTACAGGTCCTCCGCAAGACGTTGCCACAGGAGCCAGATTACGATGGTGAGTGGTCGCTCTACACGCTCAGCTCGGTGGTGGATGGCCGAGAGTCAGTAGGGTCCAGTTACTTGCGCATGGGCACCATCCTTGAACACTTGCGTCCGCGCGAAAGGGAAAGGTTGCGAACCATCACCGAGTAGCGCCACGGTCGTTCGCGAAGGCATGCTGATGAAGCGTATGGCCGCAGCGCCTCTGAGGGCTCTGGCGACGCACGCCGCCCATATGCAGGGACTTGTCACGCGGCAGCGCGAGCATCGATCCTTAGCGCACGATTCCGGCATCTTCATCGCGGAGCTTAAGTCAAGAGCCGAGTACACGCATCTGCCGCTGTGCGGTTGGTCGCGCTGAGTAAGTCGGCCGCCGCGCGGGCTGGTGTCACCATGGTGCCACCACGTCTCTGGCCGTTGACCGCTGGCCGGCTCACGGCGGGTCCCGTGCACAGCGGCCTTGCCCGTAAAAGTTGTGGGCGCGTAGCGCAGCGGGCCGGCCGCCGCTGCACGTGTCCCAGCCTCCGGGATTGCCCACGGCACCCCTCAGCACAGACCATTGACGTGCGGCCGGCCCGGGAGGACACTGGACGCGTGATAGACAGGAGGGCGCCAACGCCGGAAAGGTCAGACAAGCGTTGGCGTTGTGACCACGCGGGATGCACATTCGAGCGTGAGTCACCTGTTAAACCGCCGGCGCATAGCTTGCATCCACTTTCTCAGATGCGGCCAGTCAGACGCCGTTGAAGAGACTCGAGGCGAAGCCTGAGACTCCACCCTTTTTCTGCTGGCGGCACGATGTGCTCGTTTTCGCAACGCAACCTGTCGGCTATTGTGACCAAAAGCAGACCATACGCACGCGCGCTTGCCAAGGCCGCGCGATACATGACAAGCATCATACCGAGCGTGAGTATTAGAGTCACTGCGACATGTCCGATGCCGAGTTGACTGAGGCGAAATGCGGACAGCAGCCCTACGAAGGCCGCCACGAAAACCATGGAGCAGTATAGATCGAGTCGAGTCCGCTGCTCATCGTGCTCGACCCGCAGCGAGAACGGAAGATCATCGAAGGAGCGTTGCACGAAGGTTTCGACATCATCTGCGCCGGTGTCATCCTCATGCGCACGAAGAACGTTACCCAAGCGAGTGGGGAGAGCACGGTGCGGCTCGGGAAAGTCTCGGCGCCTTTTGTCGACGTTCAAGCGCCGACGCAGCAGCTCAGGGGATGCCCACCGGCTCCACTCCAGATCATTCGCAACCGCCCGTTCGTCCTTGCTCAACGTCACCGATGGCTGCTCCTCACCTCTAACCCGAGCGTCGACGGTCGCGAGCACGTTTGGGGTCAAGAGGGCGCCTTCTGGATACTCACGTTGCAGTCGTCGCTGCTCATGCTCCAGCCAATCCCGGGCGGTTGTCCAAGCCTGCGCTGTCAAGCTATCGTATTTGGTGTCCAACTTCTCGCGCCGGTTCGCAAAACGTTGACGACGCTTTCCTGCTACCCATTCGGCGACCCGGAAGGTTCCCCAGTATCCCTCAAGCGTACGTATGGCCTCGAAAGCGAAGGCCTGAGTCAGTACGGTAAGGGCGACGATACACAAAAGCAGTAGAAGCGCGCCACCAATGCTCATGTTGGCGAGTCGTTGCGCTGCCATCACCATCACCTCGATGATGGGGGGAGGGGATGTCTGAGTTGTCATTATGGAGGCATACTGGAACATGAAAGCAAGGCTAAGCACCATGGCTGCCGAAGGCAGCCAGGCGCTGATGGCCAGCTGATCGAGCACGCGGGCCACAAACTGCGACAAAGATTCCCGGGCCTTGTTTGAACCGGCTACAGCTCCAGACCCGCTGTCAGGCGAGGAGGTCGTCACTCTCGATTCATAGCGCATCTCGCGCGTATCACTCGGATGCGGAGACCCCGGAGTGTCGCCGTATGTATGGCATCGCCACTGTGGTCCAGGCTCAGCCCACTGCTCAGTCCTCGCCCTGCTCGCCCTCGCGACGAAAGTGCCCGCGTGGTGGTCGAGGTGGCGACCACGTGCGTTCCCGTGGTCCCACACCGCTTTGCGGGACTCCGGCAGGACCGGACCCCTGACCTCGGGTCGCGGCGATAGCGGCACGGGGAGGCCGTGCGGCGCGACAGCTTCCGCGCGTGCTGCAGCTGCACTGGGCCACCCGGCCGTCCAGCCTCATAAACCTCCTGGCCGCGGTCGTCGAGTGGAAGTCCTACGCGGAAGTGACACGGCAGGTCGGTGGCGCATGATCGCTCGGTAACATCCCGCTCGTGGACGCCACGAGGCGCTTCGGCGAGACCTCCAGGAAGACCTAGTCACCCGGTCGACCAACGGCCGGCTGGTCATAGCCGACAGCAGCAGGTACACAGTGTACCTCGACCAGCCGGAGATCGTGGTCCAAGTCATCGGAATCCTGACTCACTGACGCCGCACGCGGGAAAGTCCTCGCGCATGGGACGACAAGGCGTTGAGTTCTCGCAGGTGCGACATGGTGAACGACCCGGTCGAAACCCGGCTGTGATGCTACGGTCAACCAAGCGATGGCGTCCCGCCCGGCCGCGCACGCACGACGCCCCCTGCCGTCGCAACGCACGCTATTGCCGCCTGCCGGTCGCGGTCGACGGTGGCCTGTCGACGTTGAGGCGTCTGGACCGGGTACCCCCATTTGGCGAGTTCGACTGCCAGACTGCGCGCATGACACGCGGTGATTGGGCGCCTGACCGTGAAGAAGCGCACTTCGCAGGCACGGAGTGGGTCGACCTCGATGTGTTGGAGTCGAACGAAGTGCGGCTGATTCCCAGTGTCGGAGCTGCCGCGCGCCTCGGTCTCGAGCCACTGCCAGAGGACCTGCTCTTCTGCTTCTTGCCGGCCGTATGGCCCGATGAGGCCCGAGACTCTTGACTGACGTCCTCCTGCAGGCGACCCGCCGACTCGCGGTACACCGCCAGGTTCTCTTGGCAGATGCGCTCCAAGACGGCGTCAGGGGGTAGCTGGCATCCGACTCACGTGCCCCATTCCACCGTGTGCCCCCGACATCGTCACCCGGTTGACGTTCACGCGCTCATGCGGTCGGGGTGGGCCACCACCGGCGAAGGAACGAGGTCGCGGTCCTTCAGGTCCTCATCGCCTTCGGTCTTGTCCCAGCCGTAGCGCGTCTTCGCGAGCGGGCGGCCGCTGCCGGCGCTCACTGCACATCGCTGACTCTGCTGGTCAACCACGCCGAGGTGAGTGACATCACGACTCCGCCAAAGTCCGACTGCAACCCGGCAGGTTTCGCCTTAGATGGGCGCGGGCGCCTCCCGGACTGATCCGATACGGCAGGGTTGACCTATGAAGCTGCCACCGTTCGAGTCCGAGTTCGACGCATCCGTCCTACCCCAAATCGCTGGGGCGCCCCTCAGCCACAGCACGCTCGACACCGCCGTCGGCTCAATGCCGCTCAGTAGGCGGGTGGAAGGCTCGCAACAGACCCTCGTCATCGATGCCGTTCACAGCTTCTACCTGGCGAAGGGCGTCGGGAGGGTCGTCGCATCCTTCACCGGTTACACCAACCAGGTCGCTCCGGCTGCGTTGAGGCGGGTTGCCGATGACCTGATGCGGTTGGCCGTCATTGCCGTTGCCGCCGTCAACGACGCCGGACAGAACAGCCGCACGAGATCACTGCCTCACACGGTAGATGCCCTCACTGTCGCGCTACAGGGCACGACCGGGACATCTGTGGAGCAGCAAGGGCTCGCCAACATCAAGGCGTCTGTCGATCACCGAACCATCCCGTCGCTGAAGTACGTGCACTTCGTTAGGAACAAGTGGGCAGGGCACGCGTCGCTGGACCGTGAGTTCGACAAGTGGGCGGACGCGGACACTGTGCTATCGATCCCGCTCGTCGAGGATGCTCTGGCCCGTCTCGTGAATGCCCACCAAGCACTCGCCGACCTGATCGACGGCAGTAAGTCGCTGAAGCAGCTTGCGAAGGCGTCGCACCAACCAACAGGGTCAGCGATTCCTATGAGCGTTGCGTGGAACGCGGTAATTCCACTTGCGATGGTTGCCCGAGAGTCTGGGCAGCGCCAGGCCCAGGCGCTGCTCGACCAATTGCAGTCTCCGTTGGGGTACGGAAAGCCAGACGACACTGACTGGCGCCCCGGCTCGGAGCACCATCGTCGACGGCAGATCATAGACCGGGCCGTAGCCCTCATGGCTGAGTCAGAGGACTGAGGCCAGCGAGGCCGCGATCGGCACCGTTGACGAGCGATGGCTGCTGGGGCATCACTCGGAGTCGGATGCACGCTTCTGCCGCCAGGAGGACGCCAACCTTCGGCGCATCCGACATTGCCGCGACGAGCTGGGGTCTATACCGAGGCTTTGCCCGGTCTCCCGCAAGGTCGATTGGCTAAGCCCCGTTCGCCCCGGGCCGCCGGCAAAGTCGCGGGGACGGTACTGAGCAGACCCGCCTGCTCGGGACGCCATCCGATCAGCCCGCATCAGCGATGTCCTGGTGCGGGTGCTCGCCCTGGTCTAGGT
Source organism: Ornithinicoccus halotolerans (assembly GCF_009602535.1). Classification (GTDB taxonomy): domain Bacteria; phylum Actinomycetota; class Actinomycetes; order Actinomycetales; family Dermatophilaceae; genus Ornithinicoccus; species Ornithinicoccus halotolerans. Next base: position 24,281 of record NZ_WIQI01000018.1, read on the forward strand.
CGTCGCCCTCGGCGGCGTCGACCACCCCTCGGATGAGCCGGTGAACCTCCCGTCCCGTCAACGTCTCGGAACCGCACCATGCCAGCGCCTCTTGCGTCCGCAGTCCCCCCCTTCCGCCATCAACGACCGCAGAGCTCGCCCTGCTCGCTGCTCGCACTCGGCTACCGCTGCGTCACGCTCGGTCAGTGCCACGACCACTGCCTCGCCCCACCGGGCCAGCCGCCGCTCCTTCTCCGCCTGCTCCTCGCGCACCTTCGCTCGAGCCTGCCGAGCTCGGAGCCGCGCCTGCTGCCTATGCGCCTGCTTCTGCACCACGGACCTCCTCATCGACTCACTCGGCACCTTCTGCACACCTGAAGCGGACGACCCTCCCCTAAGGACTCACCGCCGCATCGACTCGCCCCTCCCCGACTCGCACGTGCCCAGCACGCCTCGCGCAGGCTCATCGGTCCTGAGCCGCGCCCGTGCCTCGCAGGCTCAGCGATACTGGCGCTGACCAGAATCCGCCCGCTCATGTCCCACACACCTCTTGCACTGCCGGACCGGGTAAATCGTTGGCACGATCAACGTCCCTACCGCAGCGGCCCGCTGGAGGCGCTCATGGAGACCACGGATAGCGGCGCCCCCAAGGGCGGGGGCGCTTCCACTGCTCGCCGGAAAGCAGGGCAGACGATCCTGTGCGGTTGGTGCGAGACAGAGGTGTCGGTGCCACCTCGCGGACGCGTCCCGAAGTGGTGCTCCAGCTCCTGCCGTCATCGCGCCTGGGAGCAACGCGCGCCGCTGACGCCGGTCTCGCAGCGGTTGAAGTCGTCGACCGCGTGGTCGAGGTCGTGCGAGTCGAGAAGGTCGTCGAAGAGAGGCGGGTGCAGGTGGCCGCGTCGCGGACGCCTCGGTCCGCTAGGGAGTGGGTCGAGGTGCTGAGCCGGCTCGAATGGGCACTCGGTAGCAACCGCATGGACCTCGAGGATCTAGCAGAGATTGAACCGTCTCTGGCCCGGGTGGTCGCTGCCTACCGCGCACGCAGCGACAAGCTCCACCGCCGCCAGAGCCGTTGGTAGCTCCCCTCCCCGGCATTGAGCCGAGAGGGCACGGTGCCTTCCGTCAGCACTGCCCGGCCACCTCGATCCTGGGCGTGGCTCGCACTCGGCGCGTTGCCCATGGCTCGAGCCGGCTCGCGGCAGAAGCGTGCGTCGGCCGTACGCCCCGAGTGCGATCACTCAGAACGCCGACGCCGTCTGATCGCCGACCTGATGAGCGAAGCTCTCGTGCAGTGGCAGGTGGGCAGGGGGAAGACGACTGGTAGGCCGAGGCCAAGTCACCGACGTCCTGGCGCCTGCCGGGCGTCGTCTTCATGCCGGCCCGCGGGTGCGTCAGGGTGCGCGGAGGGCGTGAAGCGCCCGGGCGTCGGGGGCCCCATCGAGGGCCTCGCAGCTCGCGTCGGAGCCGCGTTTAGCCAGTGAAGTACTCACCAACCTAGGCCCTTTCGACGAAGCTCCGCGCGCTCATCCTCAGCACGGCCGTCTCTCTCGTAGCCGTCGCCGAGGCCACTCAGGACTGCTGCCGTGCGAGGTGCCGTCGCACGCACAGCACTCGCCCACGCGCGGAACTTCGCCGCCAGCTCGTACTCCTGGGCACCGCCCTCGTCCAGGCTCCGCGAGGTGACTCCGCGCTTGTTGAAAGTCTCAACACTGAAGCCGTTCTCAAGTCGCGGGGAGGCGCTGGCTTCGATGACGTTTCTCACCGGGAGGCTTGGCCAAGTGCCGTCGGGATCCTCGGCTGCGTGAGCCAGGATGTGGCCGATGTACACCTCGGCGATGGCGACTCGATCGCAGCCCCTCGCGATGTTCCGAACCTCTTGCATCCAAGTCCACAGGACGTGCTCATTGATCGGCTCGCCGCGCCCGGTGCTTCCAGGAACCACCTTGAACTCATGCAGCAGCCGGAAAGCGTGATTGGCCATGGCTCGCGATTGTTGGTTCGGCTCTGCATCGTCCCCCTCGGCCCGAAAAGCGAGTGACAGGACCTCCATGAAGAACTGTGGACTGCTGGCCATCTCCAACTCGAGTGTTGGGCTTGGGGTGTCGAAGCCAAGGAGCGGTAGCCACTGCCACTCGAGTTCCGCAACCACAGAGCGGTCGATGTCGCTCTGCCGCAGAGCGTCGAGCAGTTCCTCTAGGTCATACTCCCGGACCTGCCCGAAGGTGTCGGGGCCCGCGGCTAGAGCGTCTCTGAGTCCCTGCACGATGAGGCTGGGGTCCAGCGACTCGCTCCGGCGATACAACGTCAAGAGGTCGAGGGCAACGGCGGGCCGCCCGACCCGCAGCAGTTCGCGCGCGGCCTCGTTCACGTGTGGGAAGCCCGACCCTAGCCCCCAAGGTCGGAACTCGCCCCAATAGAGGTCGACCACTTCCTGGCCGAACTCTTGCAGCTTCGCCCACAAGCCCGGTTCAGGCTTGAGGCACAGCAGGAGCCTTGCTTTGGCAAGGGCGGAGGGAGCGCTGCCTTGGACCACCGTTTCGAGACGCACCTCATCTTCCGCGAGGCGCTGGAAGTAGCCCATGGACGTGGCAACAAGACTTGGTGCTCTCGCATCTAGGAGGCCAGCCATGAGGCCATCGAGGTTCAAGCCCACGCTTGCAGCGGTCGCCCCTACTATTCCGGGATACTTCACCTCAGACGCGAGGGCGAGGAGGGTCTCTTGCCCACCATTGTCTACGATCTCGCCTAATGCTTCGTCTCGGAGTCGCTGAACTTCGGCTTCGAAATCGGAGAAGGGCATGCCTCGGCGCTCGGGGATGTCAGGCATGGCGTCTTCGAATAGCCAGCGATGCTTCTCGATCGGCAGTGCGGGCTTGATTTCGTCTGCGACTGCCCGGAGCGCCTCCAGCTGTTCCGGGGCGAAGGACCAGCTTGCGTCCGGGAACGCCTCGTGTCGCCGAATCATCTCGGTGAGCGTGGACCAGACGGCCAACCGTAGATCCTCCTCCAACTTCTCGCCGTTGGTCAAAGCCTCCAGCACCCGCTGGCGTTGAGGGTCTGTCATGTCGTCAACGCGTTCGAGAAGTTCCGGCCATTTGCGCGGATTGTCGACCAAGAGGCTCAGGAGCTTGGTGATGGCATCGTCTCCCTGCCTCCAGATCTCCCCGAAGGTCACCTTCTGGTCTCTCTCAGCAGGCCAGTCCCGGTACTCGGGTGCGCGGCCATACATGCCGACTGCATGCGGTTCAGGGATGATGGACAAGAGGAGTTTCCATGCAATGTCAGGATGACGCGCGGCAAGGCCGGCTGTCAGCGTCGCTCTCTCCTCCGACGTGGCACTGGTCTGCGGCGCCCAAGGCCGGAATATGGCTTGCAAGCTAGCCGATGGACGGTTCGCCAAACGTCCGCCTGGATCGAGCTCGGAAAGGCGTGCAAGGAGTTCGACCGCCAGACTGACATGCTCTGGAGACCACGCGAGCGTTTCGAGGGCCCAGAGAAAGGACGAATGAGGACTTGAGCCGGAGAGGAAGGAGTGGCCGGCTTCCTCGGTGTCGGTGAATATCTTGCCAAGTAGTGGCTCGTCCCCGTCAAGACCCTCGGAAAGCGCGCCGAGGAAAATCGAGGGACTAGCTTCGGCCAGCACCGGGAGCGCCTCGGCCAGCGATGTCCACATCATGAGTGAGGTGTCTTTGTTGGCGCGTTGCAGTAGGGCGAAGACTACGCCATCGACCCATTGCTCCGCGGTCCGTCCGTTCCCGAGCTGGACGATGCGACCCCGCACGCCGAGAACGGCTAGGGAGGCCGCGATGGATGCCCGAAGGTCGGAGGAATGAATTCGGCTTAGACCTCGAATCCCGGCCAGCCAGCGCTCGCTCGTTGGGAGTTCAAGCGCCGGATCGATGGCACCGAGGACAGTTTGGATGGCGCCTTCAAGGCGCTCAAGATCGGTCAAGGTCAATTTGGGCACGGCGTATTGCCAACTGTCGCGACGATCCACGACCGCCCAAGTCTGCCCAGTACGTGTTAGGACTGGATCGGGGTCTGTGAGAATTTCACTCAGATCCTCCTCGAGCGCTTCGTAGTGGTCACCGGTTAGGGCAACAAGGACCTCGCGGTCGGCTGACCTGGAGGCATTCCACGCTCCTGCCAGCCATACGCGGCGTCGAGAGGACGACGCCAACTGATCGCTCCAACTCGGGTGCCGTACTTCTCCGCCCGCGGGCGCTTGTCGCTGGAATGCCACCAGGCTGCGGCTAGCCGCGTCCCCGAGGGCCCTGGCGCGACCCTCTGGGACACCCAATATCTGTAGGCCCATGGCGAACTTCCTGGGATCGAGCGGCTTGAGCGCAATGTCGCTCGGTGCGTTCCCCTCCGCCAGGTAAATGACATGGTGGTTGGTAAGCAGTCGCGCCTCGCGGTATAGACCTTCCTCAAAAGGCAGAAGGATTAGTAGGCCACCGCGAGCGTCGAGATACCGCAGGGCAGTGGCGTCCGAGACGACCAGTGCTTTGTCAAGGAGGGGCCGTCCGGCTGTTGGGTCGGCGGCGAGTAGCGAGGAAGCAACGAATGCCAGGACGTCGTCAACACTTGCGCCATGAACAACCGTGTGTGAGGTGTCCCTATCAAGGATGACTAGGAGCTCGGCTGAGGCGTCAGCGCGATCGGTCAGGACAAGTTCAGGCGTCAGGCCGGGTGTGGACTGTCGCGCAAACCGCTCCCACCATGTGACGAGCGACCGAGCTCCGCTCGCCGGAAGGTCAAGCAACTCGGACAAGCGAAATTGGGTAGCTGGCGCATCGCCAAGTTCAGTCCAGAGATCGTCGACGTCGAAGACGCGAACATCCTTCCAGGCGCCTTCCGCGCGCCTATCCTCCTGCCATCGCCGCTTGTTTGGAAATTGGCGCGGAGTGACAAAGCAGAACGTCGTGGTCGCGGGGTCGACGCCCAAGGGGTCCCGCGTGCGGCCGGAGTACTCCTTTTCAGCCTTTCGCCGTACATTTTTGTCCGTACCCATTTCCCAGACACTCACACCGTTCGGGACGAAAGGAGACGCCCGCCCGGCTCGTACGATGCCGTCATACCCGTGCCGGGCAACGCCTTCGTCGCTGGGCATGTCGATGCTCAGGATCTGATCGTTCGTCTCGCGGATCAGTCGACGGATGATCTCAGGCAGTTGGGATCTCGCGTTGATGCGGTCGGCCCAGGCGAGCACGTCTGCCCTCTGCGCGAGGTGGTATTGCGTCGACATGGTCTCCCTAGTGTCTATTGGCTACACCCTGACGCGCCCCATGTTCTCTGTCCGCGTGATTTGGGCTGCGGCTCGGGCGTGAGTGCAGCCTAGTGCTCCTGCTGCTTCTACTCGATGGGTGAGACCTTGCCCACGGTCGAGTGGCGCTGGCAGTCGTTGTGCCAGTCGACCCGGGCGGCGGGCACGTACGCGACGTCGGGAATGGTCTCGTAGGACCCGTCGTGGAAGACCGAGGTGCGGATTGCACTCTGCCTTGTAGAGACCGTCGATCGTCTCCATCAGGGCGTTCGGCTGCAGCTATCGCTCTGCCTTGTCCTCGGCGTCTAGGTCCCCACCTGGATGCCCGGTGTGCTGGAGGAGGGCGGGATCTAAAGATCCGCTACTCGGCGTGAGGGTGATGTCACGCCCCCCTGCCTGGTTCGCCACCGTGCCGCAGACTGCCTACTTACGCATCCCTGGGGCGGGCGAGGTCGGAGAGCTTCGCGGCGATTTCGGCGTCCCGGCCCTGAGCGGCGTGCTGGTAGCGCAGCGCGGCGGCCACGGTCGAGTGCCCGAGACGCGCCTGCAGCTCGGCAAGGGTGGCGCCGGTCATGGCGGCCATGGTCGCGCCCGTGTGCCTGAGGTCGTGGATCCTGAGGTCCTCGCGTGCGGCGGCGGCTCGGGCCTTGCGCCAGGCCGTGTGCAGCACCTACACGTCAGGTGGTTGAGGCCTCGAAACCCGTACGGGCGCGCCCCACAGCGCTGATCGCTCTGGGGACACGTCCTCGGAGACGGCTGCGGCACCAACACGCGAGGCGTGCCACGGGCGCGGTGAAGGAGTGGTGGAGCGGGCCGCCCCCACGCCCAAGAACCGAGCGGTTCCCAGCTGTCCCGAGCCAACCGGTCCTCACGAGGCTGTGATGCTCGACCCGAGAGTTGACCACGCGATCACGCAGAGCGTCGGTTAGCCGCTAGGACCTGCGGTGCTGCCCGTCAGTCACCGGCAACGAGCAGCCGCCACTGGCCGGATTCGGTGATCGAGATCCGCCAGCCGTCGTAGTGACTGTTGCGGCGCATCGTCTCCTCCAGCTGCGGGTCGTGGATGCCGGCCTCGTGCAGCTCGGCCCAGTGCTGCTCGGTGGCGCTACCGGGGAGTGCGGCGGCGGGCCAGGTGTACAGCCGGACACCGCGGCTGTCGTCGACTGTCCAGCTGGTGCGGGTGAGGAGGGCCGCCATCACCAGGTAGCGAGGATCCTCCTGCGGGATGGACAGGGCCTCCTCGGCGCTCACCTGGCCGAAGGACAGCACGGTGCCGTCCTGTTCGGCCCGGTCGATGAGGAAGTCCTGGTCGCAGTCCATGGCCGCCTCGAGGAGCTGTCCGGCGGTGGCTGCCACGGCCACTGGCAACCCGTCGGTGGTCAACGACCCGGGGGTGTACGCGCCGGTGGAGCACTCGGCCATGGGGCCCTCGTCCGCCGGGTCGCCTGGTGCGGCGTCGGGCGAGTCCTCGGGTGCGTCCCCCGGCGCGGCGGTCTCTTCCGGGGGTCCGGTCACGGTTTCGCTGGCGGTGTCGGACTCAGCAGGTGACGTCGAGATGGCCACCGCGTCGTCGGTCGTCGTCGGCAGGGCACTGGTCGTGGGGGCGGCCGCCGGCGGCGACGTGGCCGCTGGCGGTGACGTGGCCAGGCTCTGCTCCCCGGTTCGCTCCGCCACATCCGTCGTCACCTCGGCCGGGCTGGTGGCTGCGGCCGTGTCGGATGCCGCGGCGGTCGGGTCGCTGGTGGGTGTACTGGCGACGGTCGAGCGGGAGTCACTCGTGGCAGGGGCGCCGTCCTGGCCGCCGAGCGCGACCACCCCGGCGGCAGCGACGACGACCAGGGCAAGCCCGGTAGCAGTAGCGGCCGCGGCTCGGGCGCGGCGGGGTCGGCCCGGCCGGTCAGCATCTGGGCGCACGGTGTTCCCCTCCCTGTGTCGGTGCGTCATTGTGACGCACCGGGACGGCTGCCGGTTGGGACGCGCCGGGGACCAGCGCCCATGTTTCTCGTGTCAGCGGAAGGTGCGCGGCTCAGGCGCGCACGCTCATCCGTCCCGTGGCCGTGGCAGCGGGCCCCGTATACGTTGGTCACATGTCGACGTCGGAGCAGCCGTTCGCGCTGGGCGACAGCCACGGGGACCGGAACGAGGGCGTGCCCGCCGCAGACCCCGGGCCGGGCGTCCCGGAGTCCGACGACGCCCCGTGGGAGGGCGCCGAGCCCGACGTCATGCCCGAGCCCGCGGCGGAGCAGGAGGCGGAGGCGGACCTGGAGGAGGAGGTGGACCGCCGCCAGCTGGACCCTCCGTTCCGGGCTCCCGACCCCGGACCGCCGCCAGCGAAGGGCCGCGAGTGAGCCAGCTGACCGGATGAGCCTCCCTCACCACGTCGACGCCCTGGTGGTCGGCGGGGGCGCTGCCGGCCTCGCTGCGGCCACCTGGCTGGGCCGCTACCAGCGAACCACTCTCGTCGTGGACGACGACGGGCACCGCAACCGCTGCACCGCCCGCGTCCGCGGCTACCTCACCCGGGACCCCGTCACCCCGCAGGAGTTCCTCACCGAGGCCCGCGGTGGCCTCCAGCAGTACCCGACCGTGACGCTGCACGACGGCCGCGTGACCGCGGTGCGTGCGGTCGGCGACGACGGCTTCGCGGCCACCGTGGACGGCACCGAGGTGTTCACCCGCCGCATCGTGCTGGCCACCGGCGTGCGCGATGTGGTCCCGGACGTGGAGGGCTTCGCAGAGCACTACGGGCAGGACGTGTACCACTGTCCGGCCTGTGACGGTCAGGAGGCGCGCGGACGCCGGGTGGTGGTGCTCGGCGCGGGCCGGCACGTGCCTGCCTTCGCCGCAGAGCTGCTGGACTGGGCCGAGGGGGTGTGCATCGTCACCGACCGTGACGACCCTCCCTTCACCGTCGCGCAGCGTGACACCTGCGCCGAGCACGAGGTGGGGATCGTCGACGGCAGGCCCGTGGCGCTCGTGGGCGACCCCGGGCAGCTGCAGGGCGTCCGGCTGCAGGCCGGCGGCATCGTCAGCGGCAGCATCGTGTTCTTCTCGTACGGGCACGACCCTGGCAACGACCTGGCCCGCGAGCTCGGCTGCGACCTCGATGAGGACGGCCACGTGCGGGTGAACGAGTTCCAGCTCACCAGCGTCGCCGGCGTCTACGCCGCCGGCGACCTCACTCCCGGTATGCAGCTGGTACCGGTCGCTGCCGGGGAGGGCACCATCGCCGGGATCGGCTGCGCGACGTCGCTGCGCGGCCACCGGACCGTGTCCGGTGACGGGGCGGTGGCGCCACCGGTGCGCCGGTTCACCGACCGCTGAGCGCGGGGGTCGTCCTGCGCTGTGGCCGGTGCCGAGCGGTCCGGGTGGCCACCGCCCGGCAGCCGGTCAGGACCGGGACTTGCGGGTCTGTCGCTCGTTGGCCTTCTGGATCGCCTCGACCAGCTGATCCTTGGTCATCGAGGAGCGCCCGGGGACGTCGAGCTTCTTGGCGACCTCGTACAGGTGCGACTTCGAGGCGTTGGCGTCGACGCCGCCGGCAGTCTTCCGGTTGGTGCCCCGGCCGCCCTTGGCCTGCTGGTCGGAGGGACCCTTCTCGTCCTTCGGCTCCCAGTGGTCACCGACCTTCTCGAAGCTGTGCTTCAGCGCCGCGTACGCCGTGCGGTTGGCGCGCTCCCCCTCGCCGTACTCCTCCACGGCGGAGTCGTGGGCCTTGGCGAACGTCCGCTGCGCCTCGGCGGGGGAGCGCTGCAGGGTGCTGGGCAGCTCGTCCTGCTTGGGCTTGCCGCTCTTGGTCGTCTTGGGCATGGCGACCTCCTTTCCTTCGTGTCCCAGTGTGGCGCCGGATGGCCTCGTCCGCACGGCTGCGGAGACCCACCGTCCGGGAGCGGCGCGTCGGGCCTTGTCCTAGGGTCGGATGTCATGACCGATGAGGAGAAGGACGCACTGAAGCGATGGTGGGTCGCCCTGCCGGAGGAGGACAAGGCGGAGGCGAAGCGCTTCGAAGAGGGCGACCCGCTGCCGGAGTGGGTGCAGCAGGGTGTGCGTGATGCCGGGATCTCGCCGGTGGCGACGTCGTGGTGGCCCTCCAGCCTGGAGGACGAGGCGATGACGGTGCCTGCGGAGCTGGTGGCCTTCGTCGCCGAGCAGTCGCCGCCCGACGTCGACTAGAGCAGAGGAACCCCGCCATGACCGACCCGAGCACGGCCCCGCCGCTGCGCGACGAGGGGCCCAGCCCCTACGTCGTCGACATCGAACGGGTCACCCTGGCCAACTCCACGTTCCGCACCGCCCTGTGGACCGGCAGCAACCTGCAGCTCACCGTGATGAGCATCGCCGCCGGCGACGAGATCGGTCTGGAGTCCCACCCGGACCGCGACCAGTTCCTGCGCGTCGAGGCCGGCCGGGCACGGGTGCAGATGGGTCCCGAGCCCGACGACCTGTCGTTCGACCAGGAGGTCAGTGACGACTGGGTGGTGCTGGTGCCCGCCGGGAGCTGGCACAACGTGACCAACATCGGCCAGGAGCCGCTGCAGCTGTACTCGGTCTACGCCCCGCCGGAGCACCCGCACGGCACCGTCCACGCCACCAAGGCCGAGGCGGACGCCGCTGAGGAGCACTGAGGTCGCAGCACGACGAGGCCCGGGCCCCGGGACGACGGTCACCTGGTGGTGCCGTCTGGTCCCCGGGAGCCCGGGCCGTCGCGGTCGTGCGCGTGCCGCTACCGAGAGGGAGCTCAGGCCTCCGGCGTCATCCCCAGCACGTTGAGCACGGTGTAGATGCCCAGCAGGAAGATCGCGATGCTGCTGATGACCAGCACCGCGTTGAACCAGGTGCCGCCGTGCAGCTGCGGGTCGGTCTCGGTCCGGCGCAGGTACCAGACGGCGACGACGACGCCGAGCAGGAAGACACCGGTCATGACGCCACCGATCTGCACCATGATCACCGGAGACTGGATGAGCAGGTAGGCGATGCCCCAGATGATGGGCAGCGCGACGGTGAAGCCGCGGATCCAGCGCACCCGCTGGCCCCAGTCCTTCCAGTCCACGATGCCCACCGTGGACAGCAGGTTCACGTACATCCGCGACCAGCTCGGGATGGAGGCCCACATGGTGGAGCCCAGCACCGCGATCGCGCCGACCAGGAAGAACACGCTGGCCCAGTCACCGAGCACGTCGGTGTAGATCCGCGACAGCGTGGTGATCATCTCGTTGCCCTCGGGCACCAGTCCCCGCTCGTGCAGCACCGCCGCGCCCATCAGGTAGAAGGCCAGCGTGCCGAACGTGTAGATGACCCAGGACACCAGCGCGTCCTTGTACATCACCCGGATCCAGCCGTTCGCGCGGCGCTTCCACTCCTCGCTGCCGTCGTTGGGGCCGGCCCAGCGTGCGTAGCCCTTCTCCAGGCACCAGTAGGTGTAGAAGGTGATCTCGTCGGCGCCGACGCCGGTGATGCCGAACATCGCCAGCGCCGCACCCAGCGCGCCGGCCGGGATGACGAAGGCCAGGCCGCTCATCAGGTCCGCGCCCTCGTAGGCGAACGGCGTCAGCGGCAGCCCCAGCGCGATCATGATCGTGACGATCGAGAACACCACGACCAGGCCGACCGCGCCCCGCTCGATGAGGGAGTACTTGTTGGAGTAGAGGATCGCGATGCTGCCGGCGGCCACGATCGTGGTCCAGATCGCCAGCGACTGGGTGGCCAGCGGGTCACCGCCGAAGGGGAACAGGATGCTGAAGGCCACGGCGACGCCACCGATGATCCCGCCCAGCTGCAGCAGCTTGGTCAGGGCCATGATGATCCACAGCACGTTGATCCAGCCGATCCGGCCGAACTTCGGCGGGACCTTGTTGTAGCCGGTCAGCGCCGGCTCGCCGGTGGCGATCGTCCAGCGGGCCAGCTCGACCTGGACCGCCACCTTGACGAGCGTGCTGAAGATGACCAGCCAGAGCAGGGCGAACCCGGCCTGCGCCCCGAGCGTCGTGGTGGCGATGAGCTCGCCGGAGCCGACGATCGAGGCGCTAAGAATCAGCCCTGGTCCGAAGTAGCGGAAGCTGGCCTTCCAGCCGACCGGCGGTTCCTTGATCCCCTCCGGGGTCAGCAGGTACGGATCGGCCTTCTCTAGTTTGTCGACCGCGGGTGACATGGCGAGCTCCTCGGCGTTGAGTGCGCTAGACATCGGATGTGCATGCCGTGAAGCGCATCGTCGTGCCGGCGGCCCCTCACGTCAAGCCTGCTGACGGCGCGCCGCCGTCCGCAGTCCCTCGGCCGCGGTGGTCCGATCGTTCTCAGCCGCGCACGGGGGTGGGCGGCTCCTCACCGGCCAGCACGGCGAGCGCGTTGTCGGCCGCCAGCTGCGCCATCGCGGTGCGGGTCTCGACGGTGGCCGAGCCCAGGTGTGGCAGCAGCACGACGTTCTCCAGCTGCATCAGCTCGGGGTGGACCTGTGGCTCCTGCTCGAAGACGTCCAGCCCGGCCCCGGCGATGGTGCCCTCGCGCAGCGCGCGTGCCAGCGCCGCCTCGTCCACGATCGGCCCGCGTGCGCTGTTGACCAGGTAGGCGGTGTCCTTCATCGCCGCCAGCTGCGGCTCGCCGATCAGGTGGTGGGTGGCCTCGCTGTAGGGGCAGTGCACGGAGACCACGTCGCTGCTGGCGAGCAGCTCGTCCAGCTCCAGCCGGGTCGCCGCCAGCTCGGCCTCGACCTCGGGGTCACAGGCGCTGCGGGAGTGGTAGCCGACCTCCATCCCGAAGGCACGGGCCCGGCGGGCGGTGGCCTGGCCGATGCCGCCCATGCCGATGATCCCGAGGCGCTTGCCCTGCAGCCCGGACCCGAGCAGGAAGAACATGCCCCACTGCCATGGAGCGCCCGAGCGGACGATCCGCTCGCCCTCCCCGAGCCGGCGGGTGGCCATCAGGATCAGCGCGAAGGCGATGTCCGCGGTGGCCTCGGTCAGCACGCCGGGGGTGTTGGTGACGACGACACCGCGCTCGCGGCAGGCCGCTACGTCGACGTTGTTGTAGCCGACGGCCACGTTGGCCACGACCCGCAGCTGCTCGCCCGCGGCGTCCAGCAGCTCGCCGTCGACCTGCTCGGTCAGCAGGGTGACCAGGGCGTCGGCCCCGGCCACCCGGCGCAGCAGCTCCTCGCGCGGGATCGGGTCCTCGGCGTCCCACAGGTCCACCTCGTGCGTGGCGGTGAGAGCCTCGAGCGCCGGCTGTGGGACGCGCCCGGTGACGACCACCCTGCTCATGCCGACTCCACCCAGTCCTGCAGCCGCCCCAGGCCTTCCCGGATCGCCTCCACGCCGATGCCGGAGTAGGCCAGCCGGATGTAGGCCCGGTCCTCCCCGGGCAGCGGACGGCCGAAGTGGTGCCGGGTGCAGAAGCTGACCCCGGTCTCGTGCAGCGCGCGCTCGGCGAACTCGGCCACGTTGCCGGCACCGACTCGTGACACCGCCTCGGTGACGTCGGGGAAGAGGTAGAACGTCGACTGCGGCGTGCGCACCGACATCCCCGGGGTGGCGTTGACCAGGTCGCAGGCGACGTCGCGGCGCTCACGCAGCGTGTCCAGCATCTGCCGGACCGGCTCCTGGGTGCCGCGCAGCGCCTCGATGCCGGCCCACTGCACGTAGTGGGTGGTGCAGGACTCGTCGTTGGTGTTGAGCGTGCTGAAGACCTTCGCCACCTCGGCCGGGGCCACCGCGCACCCGAGCCGGGACCCGGTCATCGCGAACTTCTTGCTGAACGTGTAGAGGATGACGGTGCGCTCGGCCATGCCCGGCAGCGAGGCGATCGAGGTGGAGGTGCCCTCGTAGCGCATCTCGAAGTAGGCCTCGTCGGAGAGCACCCACAGGTCGTGCTCCCTCGCCAGCCGCGCGATCTCCTCCCGCTCGGCGTCGCTGGACTCGGCCGAGATGGGGTTCTGCAGGTCGTTGTAGATGATCGCGACGGTGTTGGGCGTGATCGAGTCCCGCAGCCGGTCCAGGTCGATCCGGAACCCGCTCTCGTCGGGCAGGTACCCGTAAGGCACGCCGACACCGCCGTGGTACTCGATCTGGGACTCGTAGATCGGGAATCCGGGGCTGGGGTAGAGCACCTCCCGGCCCGGGTCCATCACGGTCTGGATGAACTTGGTGATGACCGGCTTGCCGCCCGTCATCACCACGACCTGGGCCGGGTCGATGCTCAGGTCGCGCATCCCGCCGATGTCCTCGGCGAGGGCCTCGCGCAGCTCGGGGATCCCGGCGCCCGGGCAGTAGCCGGTCTTGCCGTCGGCGATCGCGCGGTTCATCGCCTCCACGATGTGCGGGGCGGTGGGGATGTCGAGGTCTCCCAGGTGGAACGGGTAGACCGTGTTCCCCCGGGCCTTCCAGTCCGCCGCTGCCAGGGCCACCGCGAACGCGGTCTCGGTCCCCAGGCGGGACAGTCGCTGGGCGAGCGCCATACTCCACTCCTTCGTGTGCCGGCCGGTCGGGGCAACCCTACGACGCCGCGGCCGCAGCGGTAGCAGCCGGGCGCGGCGAGTGGGAAGGTGTCGGCCATGACGGAGGCACGCAGCGTCGATCAGCACAGCGGACGCGACTACCACCTGACCAAGGCGATCCACCTGGCGTCGGTCGCGGCCCTCGGAGGCTTCCTCTTCGGGTTCGACACCGCGGTCATCAACGGCGCCGTCACCGCCGTGCAGTCCCAGTTCGGGATGGGTCCCTGGCTGACCGGGTTCGTGGTGGCCTCGGCGCTGCTGGGCTGCGTCGCCGGTGCCTACCTGGCCGGCCGGCTCGCCGACCGGATCGGCCGCACCCGCGTGATGATGCTGGCGGCGGCGATGTTCCTCGTCAGCGCCATCGGCTCCGGCCTCGCCCAGGGCGCGGTCGACCTGACCTTCTGGCGGGTGGTCGGCGGCCTCGGCGTCGGGGCGGCCTCGGTCATCGCGCCCGCCTACATCGCCGAGATCTCCCCTGCCGAGATCCGCGGCCGGCTCGGCTCGCTGCAGCAGCTGGCCATCGTGGTCGGCATCTTCGTGGCGCTGCTGTCGGACGCCTGGCTGGCAGGGCTGGCTGGTGGCGCCGCGGAGCAGTTGTGGTTCGGCGCCAGCGCGTGGCGGTGGATGTTCATCGCCGAGATCGTGCCGGCGCTGGCGTACGGGTTGCTGGCCTTCACCATCCCCGAGTCGCCGCGGTTCCTGGTGGCCCGCAACGACGAGCGCACCGCCCGACAGGTGCTGCGGCAGGTGCTGGTGAGCGGCATCGAGGAGCGGATCAAGGAGATCCGCCGGACGGTGGCGCGGGACGCCCGCACCTCGGTGCGGGACCTGGTAAAGCCCGGCGGCCGGACCCTGCTACCGATCGTCTGGATCGGCATCGCGTTGTCGGTGTTCCAGCAGTTCGTCGGCATCAACGTGATCTTCTACTACTCCTCGACGCTGTGGCAGGCAGTCGGCTTCACCGAGGAGGACGCCCTCACCCAGACCGTGATCACCTCCGTCACCAACATCGTGGTCACCGTGGTGGCGATCGCGCTGATCGACAAGATCGGCCGGCGACGGCTGCTCACCATCGGCTCCACCGGCATGGCGATCTCGCTGGGCGTGCTGGCCTGGATCTTTGCCATGGCCCCCACCGTCGTGGGCGACCGAGGCGAGCGGGTGCCGGAGCTGACCGACACCGGCGGCGTGATCGCGCTGATCGCGGCGAACGCGTTCGTCGTCTTCTTCGGCATGTCCTGGGGGCCGGGCGTGTGGGTGCTGCTGGGGGAGATGTTCAGCAACCGCATCCGGGGCACCGCTCTCGGCCTCGCGGCGGCCGCGCAGTGGCTCGCGAACTTCGCGATCTCGATGTCGTTCCCGGCCATGGCGGCGGTCAGCCTGGGGCTCACCTACGGCTTCTACACGTTCTGCGCGGTGGCCTCGTTGATCTTCGTGCTCAAGTGGGTGCCCGAGACCAAGGGCCGGGAGCTGGAGGACATGTAGGGCCTGCGGACGGGAACCGCGCTCCGGGCCCGGTCACACCTTCTCGGCCTTGAGGCGGGCCGGGTCCCACTTGAGGACCTTGCGCTCGGCCCAGCCGCGGTCCTTGATCGCCTCCCGCGCCACGCGCTTCCACGGCCCGGTCAGCCGGTCGACGTACAGGGTGCCGTCCAGGTGGTCGGTCTCGTGCTGCAGGCAGCGGGCGAGCAGACCCTCGCCCTCGACGACCACCTCGTTGCCGTCCAGGTCGGTCCCGGTCACCCGGGCCCGCGGGTGCCGCGCCAGCGGGAAGTACTCGGCCGGGACCGAGAGGCAGCCCTCGCCGTCCTCCTCCTCGTCCAGCGGCTCCGGAGTGCCGAGCCGCTCCAGCACCGGGTTGACGACCACGCCGCGGGCGTTCTCCTGCTCCGGCACGGGGCAGTCGTAGACGAACAGCCGCAGCCGCACGCCCACCTGGTTGGCGGCCAGCCCCACGCCCTCGGCGGCCTCCATGGTCTCGAACATGTCCGCCACCAGGGTGCGCACCTCGTCGGTCACCTCGCGCACCCGGCGGGTGGGCTGGTGCAGGGCGCGGTGGCCGATGACGGTGATGTCGCGGACTGCCACGGTCGGTTGCTCCTCGGGCGCGGCGGACGGGTCGGACGGGGACCGATCCTATGTCGTGCCCGGTGGGCCCTGGCGGGCACGTCCCGGCCGTGGGATCGGCCCGGTGGCGTCCGGGTCCTCCGGCCACGCGCGTGGCTCCTCGCCGCCCCGGGCTCCGCTCCCGGGGCGGGCCTCGCCGGGCAGGTCGAAGCCGCTCCGGTCCTGACCCGCGGCCGGTGTGACCGGCGCCACGCCACGCCGCCGGCGCGGCCGCGGGGGGACCCGCACCGGGACGTACTGGTCGGCCTCCTCGGTGG
>NZ_WIQI01000180.1 GCF_009602535.1 Ornithinicoccus halotolerans
TGGCCGGTGAGGTCGTGCTGGTCACCAAGCTGGCGCACGCGGAGACGTCGGACACGCTGTCGTCGATGGCCCGGCCGCCACCCGGCGGGCGAGGTCACCAGCGCTGCCGAGCACGTCGGTGTCCGGACGGTCCCGGTGGTGGCTGCGCAGCGTCGCGACGGTGCGCGCCGCGGCCTCCTCCAGCCGCTCCCGCGGCAGCCTGCCCTCGCTGACCGCGGTCTCGATCGCGCGCACCGCCGCGGCCGGGTCCGGCGGCATCAGCAGCACGTCGGCCCCGGCGAGCAGGGCGCGCACGGCGGCCTCCCCGGGCGCGAGGTCGGCCGAGACCCCGGTCATGTCGAGGGCGTCGGTGACGACCAGGCCGGTGAAGCCCAGCTGCTGGCGCAGCAGTCCGGTGGTCACCGCCCGGGAGACGGTCGCGGGCTGGTCGTCCACGGCCGGCAGCACGATGTGGCCGGTCATCACCGCCGGCACCCCGGCGGCGACCCCTTCGGCGAACGGCACCAGGTCCCGGTCGCGGAGGGTGGCCAGGTCCGCCTGCTGGACGGCGGTGCCGAGGTGACTGTCGGCAGGGACCGAGCCGTGGCCGGGGAAGTGCTTGAGCACCGGGACCACGCCGGCGAGCCCGTAGCCGCCGGCCTGCGCGGTCGCGGTCCGCGCCACCAGGGCGGGGTCGCTGCCGGGCGAGCGGCTGCCGATCGTCGGGTCCTCCGGCCCGGTGGTCACGTCGGCGACCGGGGCGAACACCACCGTGTAGCCGAGCGCGGCGAGCTGCTCCCCGGACGCCTCCGCGGCCTGTCCGGCCAGCTCAGGCCGGTCGGCGGCCCCGAGTGCCATCGCGGTGGGCCAGCGGTCCAGCGGAGCGCCGACCCGGGTGATGGCACCGCCCTCCTGGTCGATCCCGAGGAAGGCCGGCCAGTCGCGGCCGTCGTCCGTCACCGCCTGCTGCACCGCGCCGGTCAGGCCGGTCAGGGCGTCCACCCGGGCGTCCGGGTCCTCGGGCACGTTCCCGCCCAGGGTGATGACGCCGGCGAGGTGGTGCTGGCGCACCAGTGCCGCCGCGGCGGCGGGGTCGGTGCCGGGGTAGGCGGCGACGACCACCTGGCCCGCCAGCCGCTGGGTGTCGAGGTCCCGCACGTCCTGCCGCGCACGGGAGAGCTGCTGCGCGGACGGCAGCCCTGGCCGCACGGCAGGCTCCGGCTGTCCGGTGCGCTCACCCTCGTCCCCACCCTCGCCAGCGGTGGCGGTGCCGTCGTCCCCCGCTGCCGTGGTGCTGCCGGTGGGCTCCGGCCCGCCGGCGCTCGGGTCGGCACCGGCCGTCGCTGCCGGCTGCTCCGTCTCCTCCCCGGTGCCCTCCCCCGCGGAGCCGCCGGGGTCGGGGCTGCAGGCACCGAGCAGGAGCAGCAGGGCGGTCGTGACGGCCACCGGGCCCCGCGCGGACGCCCGCCGTCGACGGCGCTGTCGGCTCACCCGCTCACCTGCTCCACCGGCAGCGAGGAGTCGGCCGAGAGGTCCAGCGGCGAGGGCTCCCGTCCGGCCAGCACCAGGTGGGAGCCGAGCGCGGCGACCATGGCGCCGTTGTCGGTGCACAGCGCCGGGCGCGGCACCCGGAGCCGGACGCCGGCGGCCTCGCACCGCTCCTGCGCCAACGCCCGCAGCCGGCTGTTGGCGGCGACGCCACCGCCGATCAGCAGGTCGGCGACGCCGTGCTCGCGGCAGGCGAGCAGCGCCTTCCGGGTGAGCACGTCGACGACGGCTTCCTGGAAGCTGGCGGCGACGTCGGCGACCGGCACCGGCTCACCGGACTGCTCGCGGGCCTGCACCCAGCGAGCCACGGCGGTCTTGAGCCCGGAGAAGGAGAAGTCGAACCGGTGCCGCTCCATGTCCCGGCCGGAGGTGAGCCCGCGCGGGAAGTCGATGACCACCTGCCCGCCCTCGCGGGCGGCCCGGTCCACGTGCGGGCCACCCGGGAACGGCAGCCCGAGCACGCGGGCCACCTTGTCGAAGGCCTCCCCCGCCGCGTCGTCGATGGTCGCACCCAGCGAGCGGATGTCGGAGGTGACGTCCTCGACGAGCAGCAGGTTGGAGTGGCCACCGGAGACGAGCAACCCCATGGTGGGGTCGGGCAGCGGCCCGTGCTCCAGCACGTCGACGGCCACGTGCGCGCCGAGGTGGTTGACGCCGTACAGCGGCACGCCCAGGCCCAGCGCGAGCGCCTTGGCGGCCGCCACGCCCACCAGCAGCGCTCCGGCCAGGCCGGGGCCGGAGGTCACCGCGACCGCGTCGACGTCGCGCAGCCGTACCCCGGCGTCGGCGCAGGCGCGGTCGATCGTGGGGACCATCGCCTCGAGGTGGGCGCGGCTGGCGACCTCGGGAACCACGCCGCCGAACCGGGCGTGTGCCTCCACGCTGCTGGCGACGGCGTCCGCGAGCAGGGTGCTGCCCCGGACCAGGCCGACGCCGGTCTCGTCGCAGCTGGTCTCCAGCCCCAGCACCAGCGGCTCGTGCTCGTTGGGCCTGCTCACGGTCCCACCTCCAGGCGCATCACCAGGGCGTCGGCCCCGTCCGGGTAGTAGCGGGCGCGGGTGCGCACCGGCACGAACCCCCGGCTGCGGTACAGCGCCGTCGCCGCGGCGTTGTCGGCGCGCACCTCCAGCACCAGCCACCGCGCGCCGCCCCGGGCGGCCCGTCGCTCCAGCTCCGCCAGCAGCAGCCCGCCCAGGCCACGGCCCTGGCAGCGCGGGTCGACCGCCACGGTCATCACGTCCGCGACCTCACCGCCCAGGTCCAGCCCTCCGTAGCCGATGAGCCGCCGCTCCTGCCCGGTGTGGTCCTGCTCCTGGAGGACCACGTAGTCGCGCCGGGGCCGGGCAGCCAGCTCGGCCCACCACGAGGCCTCGCTCCAGGCGTCGCCGGGGAAGAGGTCACGCTCCAGGGACACCACGTCCGGCAGGTCCTGCCACCGCAGCTCCCGCACCCCGACCGCGGCCTGCCCCGCGGTGACGTCGCTGCCCGTGCCCGCTGCCGCGGTCACCGGCGCCCCGTCCCGCGGCCGGCACCTCGTCCGCCGACCGGCGCCACGGGCTTCGGGGGGCCAGGCGCCGCGGCATCCGGCCGGCGCAGGTAGAGCGGCTCCGGAGGCAGCAGCCAGTCCGCCTGGCCGGGGTCGGCGAGGGCGGTCGCGGCGAGAGATCG
>NZ_WIQI01000181.1 GCF_009602535.1 Ornithinicoccus halotolerans
CCACCCGCGTGCTGCCGGCCGGGCCCCGCCGCTCGGCCACGACGGCGCGGCTGCGGCGCAGCACCTCCTGCTCCTTGGCCCGGGCCGCGCCGGCGGCGTCGGGGTCGTGCGGCACCCGCAGCCCCATCGCCTTGGAGACCACCTTGGAGCTGACCACGAGCACGTCGCCGTCCTGCAGCGCGACCCCGCCGCGGGAGAGCGCGGCCAGCAGCAACGCGCCCAGGTCGGCACCGCGTGACACCTCCGGCACACCGGTGACCGGCAGCACCGTCACCGGGCCGGGCGTGCTCACCGCAGCTCCAGCGCCAGCTGGAGCGCGGCGCCGGCGAGCGCCTCGGCCCCGAGGGCGTCGCGCATCCGCAGCTCCCGGGTCCGCACCACCAACCCCGACCGGTAGCCGCCGCCGGCCGGCGGGGCGTCCGCGGTGTCCACCAGCCAGCCGTCGAGGAAGTCCTCGTACAGCCCCGCCACGCCCGCGGCGCTCACCTCCACCCCGAGCGGGGCCAGGCAGGCGTCGGCGTGCCCGCGGACCGGCGCGCCGCCGATGATCGGGCTGACCCCGACCACCGGCGCACGGGTCCCGCGCAGCGCGTCGCGGACGCCGGGGACGCCCAGGATGATCCCGATCGAGACCACCGGGTTGCTCGGCGGCAGCAGCACCACGTCGGCCTGCCGAAGCGCGTCCAGCACGCCGGGGGCGGCGGCGGCCCGGTCCAGCCCGGCGACGGTGAACCGCAGCGCGGGCGTGCGAGCCCGGTCCTGGACCCACCACTGCTGGAAGTGCACGGCCCGCTCACCGCCCGCGGCGTCCTCGAGCACCACATGGGTCTCGATCGGGTCGTCGGTGACCGGCAGCAGCCGGACCCCCCGCTCCGGCAGCCCCCACCGCTGCCCGACGCGCGCGGTCACCTGGCTGAGCGTCCCGCCCTGGGACAGCCAGCGGGTGCGGGCGATGTGGGTGGCCAGGTCCCGGTCACCGAGCCGGAACCAGTCCGGTCCGGAGCCGAGCCGGGCCAGCTCCTCGCTGGCGGCGAAGGTCTCCTCGGCCCGGCCCCAGCCCTGCTCCTCGTGGACGCCACCGCCCAGGGTGTAGGCCAGCGTGTCCAGGTCGGGGCAGACCCGCAGCCCGTGCAGCGTGATGTCGTCGCCGGTGTTTCCGATCACCGTCAGCTCCACCGGGCCCGCCGGCCCGAGGCCGCCGGCCAGCCCGCCGGCCCGGCCTGACGGTCCGGGCGACTCGCCGCCGTCGGGTCCCTCCGCCCGGTGTCCGTGCTGCTCAGTGCGCTGCAGGTGGTGGACCAGGCCGCGCAGGAACCGTGCCCCGCCGACCCCGCCCGCCAGTGCCGTGATCCGCATGCGGACCATTGTGGGGGGCGCCGCGGGCGACGCCGACGGCGGTGGGGGCGGTCCATCTAGCAGCCTTGGGGTTGACTTGAGCGGATGACACGCGTGTAATTCTGGTGTTGTTACTTGTGCCGGAGGGTCGAGGAGGAGCCGTGCACGGGATGGAGATGCTCACGCTGTTGTCCGCCGCCGAGCCTGAGGGCGAGGAGGCGTCGTGGCAGGAGCGGGCGCTGTGCGCCCAGACGGACCCGGAGGCGTTCTTCCCTGAGAAGGGAGGGTCGACCCGGGAGGCCAAGAAGGTCTGCACCGGATGCGAGGTGCGTGCCGAGTGCCTGGAGTACGCCCTGGCCAACGACGAGCGCTTCGGTATCTGGGGCGGCCTGTCCGAACGGGAGCGCCGCAAGCTGAAGAAGCGCGCGGTCTAGGCGAGTACCCTGCTCCGCCCTGTGACCGCCCCGCCCGGGGCACGCGCTCGCTCGCGACGGCGCGCCCCCGTCGAGGACGTCACCGTCCTCGTGCTCACCCGACCCGGCGGTCCGCTCATCGACCCGCTGCTGGACGCGCTCGCCGCACAGACCCGGCTCCCCGCCCGCGTGGTCCTCACCGGACTCGACCCCGATGAGGACGAGGTGGCCCGGGCCAGGAGCCACCCCCTCGTCAGCACCCACGGCGCCGAGCTGGTCGTCGCCGACCGGCAGCAGCCGGCGGCTCGCGCCGACGAGGCCGCGGCGCCCGCGTGGTCACGCGTGGTCGACCGCGCCCTGGCCGGCCTGCCCGTCGGCCCGGCCACCTGGGTGTGGGTGCTGCACGACGACTCCGACCCCGAGCCCACGGCCCTGGAGCGGCTGGTCGCCGCGGTCCGGCAGTCCTCGGACGTGGGCGCGGTCGGTCCCAAGCTGGTGGACGCCGAGGCGCCCCGCCGGCTGGTCGGTGTGGGGCTGACCACCACCCGCGCCGGCCGTCCCACGGGCGAGGAGGTCACCGGGCTGGTGGACCAGGGCCAGCTCGACCGGCGACGGGACGTGCTCGGCGTGCCGCTGGCCGGCCTGCTGGTGCGTGCGGAGGTGCTGGCCGAGGTCGGCGGGATGGACCGGGTCGGCGACGGGGGCGCCGAGGGGCTGGACCTGAGCTGGCGCTGCCACCTGGCCGGCCACCGGGTCCTGGTCGCGCCGGCCGCGGTGGTCCGGCAGGGCGCCGGCAGCCAGCCCTCGCGGTGGCGCCGGCGGCTGGCCACCCGGCACGTCGCGCTCGCCCGCGAGGCCTGGTGGTGGGTCCCGCTGCGGGCCGCCGGGGTGCTGCTCACCTCGGTGCTCGCCGCGGTCCTGCTGCTGCTCGTCAAGCGGCCGCGGGAGGCGGCCCTGGAGTGGGCCGACGTCGTGGCGGTGCTGACCCCGTGGCGCCGGGTGGGCGCCCGCTGGCGCTTCCGCGGTCGCCGCCGGGTGCGACGGCGAGACCTGCAGACCCTGTTCGACCGGCCGGCCGCGGGGTGGCTCAGCACGGTCGACACCGTCCAGGAGGCCGTCACCCCCGGCGCCAGCCGGCGCGCCGCCGCGGGGCCGGTCGGGAGCCGGGAGACCGGGCCGGTCGATGAGGACGCGCAGTCGCTGGAGGTCCCCGACCGCCGCCGGGTGAGCACGGTCCCCTGGGTGCTGCTGGCCGTGGTCGCCGCGGTCGCGGCGGTGCGCTGGCGGGAGCACTGGGGTGCCTTGGCCGGCAGCGGCCGCGGCCTCAGCGGGACCGAGCTGCCCGGCAGCCTCGCCGCCGCCACCAGCTCGGCGACCTGGCACGCGCTGCGTGAC
>NZ_WIQI01000182.1 GCF_009602535.1 Ornithinicoccus halotolerans
TGCCGACGACACCAGCCCCGACGTGGGGATCCAGTACGCCCACGACCCGGAGAACACCGAGCGGCAGCAGCTGGTCGGACACGCCCCCGCCTCGCCCGGCGCCGTCTCCGCCGGGCAGGTGCCGGACGGGCTGATGGTGCCGGCCGAGGACAGCACCCGCCCGGAGGTCACCGACCACACCGCCGCCGAGGTCACGCCCGAGGAGGACTTCACCGTCGACCTGGGCATCAGTGACGACGTCGAGGTCCTCACCGCCACCCTCGAGGTCGGCAACGACGTCGACGGCGAGCCGCGCACGGTGAACCTCACCGACGACGGCGACGGACGCTACAGCCACACCATCCCTGCAGTGGACCTGACCGGCAAGGAGTGGGTGGAGTACACCGTCACCGCCCACGACCGGCTCGGCAGCACCACCACCGAGACCCGCCGGGTGCCGGTCGCCGGCGTGGACACCAGCCCGGTGCGGCTCAACCTGGAGGACGGGCAGTTCGTCACCGGCACCACCCGGGTGTCCGCGGCCGGTGAGGAGTACCCGCCCGCCGTCGACCTCAGCATCGACGGGGTACCGGTGTCCGCGACGGAGGAGTCCCTGGAGGACGAGCCGTGGTTCGCCTTCGAGGCCACCTCCACCGACGCCTTCTTCCGCAACGGCGTGCTGATCGGGGAGGAGGTGCTGCACGTCTTCGACGAGGGCTTCTACGCCGAGGAGGTGACGGTCGCGGTGCCGGTGCCGCTCAGCTACGTCACCCAGGGAGAGGACCTGGTGCTCAGCGTCTACGCCGGGACCAAGGCCTGGCCCGAGATCGACGAGGACGAGAACAACGACGACTTCCAGGTCCGCAACCTGCGGCTGGTGCTCCCCGACGGCCGGACGCTGCGCCCGGACGGCTACGACGACCCGGCCGAGTGGCTGCGGATGGGCGACAGCGCCGGCAAGCTCGACTTCTACGACGCCCAGTTCCCGCTGCCCGGCGACGCCTTCACCGCGGTCGCCCACGACTGGGACACCACGGCCACCGGCGACGGCCACCACACCGTCGCCGCCAGCGACGGCTCCACCACCGTGGAGCGCGCGGTGCAGGTGGACAACACCGCCCCGGTGATCGAGACCGACCTGCAGGAGCGTCAGTACCAGGGCGAGATCGTCATCGACGCCCAGGCCACCGACGCAGGCGCCGGACTGCGTGAGCTGACCGCGGCCCTGGACGGTGAACCCGTCGAGCTGCCACACACCACCAGCTCGGTCGACCTGGCGGCCGGTGAGCACGAGGTGGTACTAAGCGCCCGCGACGAGGTCGGCAACACGAGCACCCGCCGGGTCGTCTTCACCACCCCCGAGGAGCAGCCGTCCGGCAGCCCGGTCGGCCCCGCGGACGGTGCGACGGTGCGCGACGACGACGTGCTGCTGACCGCCGAGGTCGAGGACCCGACCGGCGACGCGCTGGCCGTCGAGCTGCGCGAGGGTAGTCGCCTTGTCCCGGGTGACGACGGGCTCACCGCCGCCAGCGGCACCACCCGGGTCGCGCTCGGCATCGACCGCGACGACGCGGTCGTGCTCAGCGGCGAGGAGCTGGCCGCCATGGCCGGTGACGACGGCCTCGACACCGAGGTGGCCTCCAGCGACGCCTTCCCCTACCAGCTGTTCGACGTGCAGGTCGGTGACGCTACCGGCGAGGACGACCTCGTCCGGGTCGGCTGGGACGGCCGTGCCAACGCCGGGGCGAAGGTGCTGCTCTACGCCCAGCACGCCGAGACCGGGGAGTGGGTCGAGGTGGACCGGGCGCTGACCACCGGCGACAACGGCACCGACATCACCCTCGAGGGCATGGTGACCGCCGCCGACCACGCCGCGGAGGGGACGGTCCGGCTGCTGGTGCAGCACTCCGAGGGCTTCGCCGGGCAGGACCTGTCCACCCGCGACAGCGACGTGACGCCGCACCACCCCGACGACGTGCCGCGGTCGGAGTACGACTTCACGATCGGCTGGGAGTCCGACACGCAGTACTACAACGAGACCTACTACCAGCGGCAGCTGGACATCCACGACTACTTCCTGGACCGGCGGCAGCCGCTGAACCTGCAGTACGTCATCCACACCGGCGACGTGGTGGACGAGTACGACCAGGAGTACCAGTGGCGCAACGCCGACCCGGCTTACCGCATGCTCGAGGACGCCGGGCTGCCCTACGGGGTGCTGGCGGGCAACCACGACGTCGGCGGCGCGCTGGAGGACTACCGCGAGTTCAGCCGCTGGTTCGGGGAGGACCGGTTCGCCGACAACCCGTGGTACGGCGGGTCCTACCAGGACAACCGCGGCCACTACGACCTGATCACCGCCGGCGGCGTCGACTTCCTCATGCTCTCCATGGGGTGGGGCCCCGACGACGAGGCCATCGCCTGGATGAACCAGGTGCTGGCGCGCTACCCGGAGCGGACGGCGGTCATCAACCTGCACGAGTACGTGCTCACCACCGGCGGGCTCGGCCCGATCCCGCAGCGGATCCAGGACGAGGTCGTGGCCACCAACCCCAACGTCGTGGCGGTCACCTCCGGTCACTACCACGATGCCTTCACGCGGGTGGACGAGTTCGACGACGACGGCGACGGGCAGCCGGACCGCACGGTCCACCAGATGCTCTTCGACTACCAGGGGCTGCCCGAGGGCGGCCAGGCGTTCCTGCGGCTGCTGCACTTCGACAACGAGGGCGAGCGGATGCTGGTGCGCACCTACTCGCCCTACCTGGACACCTACAACTCCGAGGACCCCTCCCTGGAGCTGGAGCACCAGGAGTTCGAGGTGCCCTACGCCGACCTGCAGATCACTCCCCGGGAGAAGGTGCTGGCCACCGACGACCTGGTCGTGGAGGTGCTGACCGATGAGGTGATCGCCTCGGTCGACGGGGTGGCGAGCGGCTCGACGGTGCAGCAGTGGTGGTACGACCGGGCCAACGGTGACCACGGCTGGTACGTGCTGACCCGGGACCCGCACGGCGGCGTGCACCGCTCCGAGGTGGCCACCGTGACCGTCGACGCGCCAGGCAACGGCCGGCCGCGGCCGGACCAGCCGAAGCGGCCCCGGCCGGGCCCGCCGGAGGAGCCGGGCGCGGGCCGGGGCAAAG
>NZ_WIQI01000183.1 GCF_009602535.1 Ornithinicoccus halotolerans
AGGTCACCGCCCGGCCCCGCCGTCCCGGGCCGGCCGCACCAAGGCCGCGTTCGCCCTCGGCGACGGCAGCCCGGAGCAGGCGGCCGCGGTGGCCGAGGGGGCGCTGCTGGGGGCCTACACCTTCCCCACCTTCTACGGCGAGGGCAAGCAGAAGTCGGCCAAGCCGCCGCTGGCCGAGGCGGTCGTGCTCGGCCCCAAGGGCCGGTCCCGGGAGGCCAAGCAGCTGGCCGCCCGCGCCGCGGCGGTGGCAGACGCGGTGCGCTACGCCCGCGACCTGGTCAACACCCCGCCCAACGTGCTCTTCCCGGAGAGCTTCGCCGGCTCCGTCGCCAAGCGCGCCCAGGGCTCGAAGGTCTCGATGGAGGTCTGGGACGTCGAGAAGCTGGTCGAGGAGGGCTGCGGCGGGATCCTCGGCGTCGGCCAGGGTTCGGGCCGGTCGCCGCGGCTGGTGCAGCTGTCGTACAAGCCGCGCGGGGCCAAGGCGCACCTGGCGCTGGTCGGCAAGGGCATCACCTTCGACTCCGGCGGGCTGTGCCTCAAGCCGGGTGCCTCGATGGTCACCATGAAGTGCGACATGGCCGGCGCGGCCGCCGTGGCCGCTGCGGTGCTCGCGATCGCCGAGCTGGGGCTCCCGGTGCAGGTCACCGGGTACCTGTGCCTGGCCGAGAACATGACCGGCGACCTGGCCCAGCGGCCCGGTGACGTGGTGACGATGCGCGGCGGCAAGACCGTCGAGATCATCAACACCGACGCCGAGGGCCGGCTGGTCATGGCCGACGGGCTGGCCCTGGCCTCGGAGCAGCAGCCGGACGCGGTGGTCGACATCGCCACCCTCACCGGCGCCGCGGTGATCGCGCTCGGCGAGCGCACCATGGCCGTGATGGGCAACGACGAGGCGCTGCGGGAGCGGGTCCACCAGGCGGCCAGCACGTCCGGGGAGACCTCCTGGCCGATGCTGCTGCCGGAGGAGATCCGCTCGCAGCTGGACTCCCCCGTCGCCGACATCAAGCACACGGGGGAACGCGCGGCCGGGATGATGGTCGCGGCGACGTTCCTGCGCGAGTTCGTCGGCTCGGGCGCCGACGGGGCCACGTTGCCCTGGGCGCACCTGGACATCGCCGGCCCGGCGTTCAACGAGAAGTCGCCGCACGGCTACACCCCCAAGGGCGGCACCGGCTCCGGTGTCCGGGCCCTGGTGGCACTGGCGGAGAGCTACGCGAGCTGACCCGAGCCGCTACCCCGGACGGCGACACCCCGGTCCCCGACGATGCGGGGACCGGGGTGCCGGCCTCTGGTGAGGGGTGCTCAGCCGCTCTTGCGACGGAACATCTGCTGCGCGCCGGAGGTCTTCGCGCCGCTGGCGTGATCGACCTTGCCGTGCGCGTCGTGGGCAGAGACGTCCCGGCCTCCGTGCGACTGCTTGCGCGCAAGCGCGGCACGGAACTTGGCCTTGACGTCCTCCCCCACCGGGCTGGTCGGATCTGACATACACACCACCTCCTCGGGTCGGGTAACCCCAAACCTGCCACCCCGCTGCGCACGGCGCCAGCAGTTTTCCCGGTAGCGGCCCGCTGCCGGGGCGCGCGTCGCAGCTGGTCGCGGCCGGCTCAGCCCCGGCGCTGCCGCCGGTTCCACTCCCGCATCCGGGAGGGGTAGCCGACCTGGTTCACGTCGTAGACGGGTAGCCCGAGGTCGCGGCACACCCCGAACCCGGCCTGCGGGGAGCCCACCGCCCGCCGGGTCCACTCGCCGTCGTGGGCCACCAGGACCAGGGTCGTGGTGGTGACGTGGGTGGCCGGCTCGACGTAGCCCTCCACGCCGCGGCGGGTGCCCGACCACTCGCGGGCGTAGCGCTGCACCGCGGCCAGGTCGACGTCCATGTCCGGGCCGTCGGTGCGGCGGCGACGGCCACCGGCCGACCCGGGCACGCCGGAGCCGCCGGAGTGCCCGCTCCGGCCGAAGAGTCGTCGCAACCAGCCCACGCCCCGAGCCTAGCCGCCGCGGGGCACCTCCCACGTCTCCCCGTGTCCGTGCACAACGCAGCACTCGCGCGCCCTGGTCACGGCAGCCCGCCGCCAGCGCGTGCACAACGCAGCACTCGCGCGCCTTGGTCACGGCAACCCGCCGCCAGCGCGTGCACAACGCAGCACTCGCGCGCCTTGGTCACGGCCACCGGTGGGGCACTCCGGGCTACCGCTCACGCAGCCGTAGCGGCTGGCCCGGGCGCAGCTGCCCGCACCGGTCGACGTCGTCGTCCTCGACGTACCCGATCACCGGGTAGCCGCCGGTCACCGGGTGGTCGGCCAGGAAGAGCACCGGGGTGCCGGCGGGCGGGACCTGCAGGGCGCCGCGCAGCATCCCCTCGCTGGGCAGCTCCCCCTCGCGGACCCGGCGCAGCGGCTGCCCCTCGAGGCGCAGCCCGATCCGGTTGCTGTCGCCGCTGACCGTCCACGCCTGCCCGGTGAGCAGCCGCCAGCCCTCCTCCCCGAACCAGTCGTCCCGCGGCCCCCTGCGCACCCGCACCGTCACCTCCCCGGCGTGCGGCTCGGGCACCGGGGCCACGTCCACCCCCGGCGGTTCCCCGGCCGGTCGTCCCACCGGGAGCACGGTCCCGGCCGCCAGCGGCGGCGGGCCGAGGCCAGAGAGCAGGTCGGTGGAGCGGGACCCCAGCACCGGCGGCACGGCCACCCCACCGCGGACCGCGAGGTAGGTGCGCAGCCCCGCCTCCGGGGTGCCGAGCCGGAGCACGTCCCCGTCCCGCAGCAGGTGGGGCGCCAGGTGTGGCGAGCCCGGGCAGCGGGCGCCGCTGGTGGCGACCAGCAGGTCGCCGCTCGCCCGCACCACCAGTCCGCCCGCGGTGGCCTCGATGACCGCCGCGTCGTCGGGGTTGCCGACCAGGGCGTTCGCCAGCCGGTGGGCGCGCCGGTCGCACGCGCCGGACCGGCCCACCCCCAGCGCGCCCTGCCCGGGGCGGCCGGCGTCCTGCACCGTCGCGAGCGGCCGGGACCGCTCCGTCGCCGGCGTCGGACGTCAGCTCCTCCCGAGTGAGTACCTGCCGGGGATGGCGGGCCATCAGCAGCAGCAGGTT
>NZ_WIQI01000184.1 GCF_009602535.1 Ornithinicoccus halotolerans
GGCCGCGGCGCGAGCTCGCGCGCCTCGGCGGCGCTGACCTCGGTCAGCGTCGCGCCGTCGGGGAGGTCGGCGTCGCTGGCCAGGTGGCCCGAGTCGTTCCCGTCCGCGAACAGCGTGCCCAGCCGGTCGACCGGCGTGAACCGCCACTCCTCCTCCCGGCCGTTGGGCAGCGGGAAGTCGGCCGGCTCGAACGAGGTCGTCCGGGCCGCGCGCGACTCGTCCGGGACCCGCGCGGCCAGGGACTGCGGGTCGGTGTGCTCGGGCTTGTCGGTGAGCAGCGTCATCAGCCGACGGCTCCTTCCATCTGCAGCTCGATCAGGCGGTTCAGCTCCAGGGCGTACTCCATGGGCAGCTCCCGCGCGATCGGCTCGATGAAGCCGCGCACGATGGTGGCCATGGCCTCGGTCTCGGAGAGCCCGCGGGACATCAGGTAGAACAGCTGGTCCTCGGACACCTTGGAGACGGTCGCCTCGTGGCCCATCTGCACGTCGTCCTCGCGGACGTCGACGTAGGGGTAGGTGTCGGAGCGGGAGATGGTGTCCACCAGCAGCGCGTCACAGACCACGCTGGACCTGCTGTGGGAGGCACCCTCCAGGACCTGGACCAGGCCGCGGTAGGAGGTGCGCCCACCGCCGCGGGCCACCGACTTGGAGACGATGGTCGAGGAGGTGTGCGGCGCGGCGTGGACCATCTTGGCGCCGGCGTCCTGGTGCTGGCCCTCACCGGCGAAGGCGACCGAGAGGGTCTCGCCCTTGGCGTGCTCGCCCAGCAGGTAGACGGCCGGGTACTTCATCGTCACCTTGGAGCCGATGTTGCCGTCGATCCACTCCATGGTCGCGCCCTCCTCGCAGGTGGCGCGCTTGGTGACCAGGTTGTAGACGTTGTTGGACCAGTTCTGGATCGTCGTGTAGCGCACCCGGGCGTTCTTCTTCACCACGATCTCCACGACCGCCGAGTGCAGCGAGTCGGTGTCGTAGATCGGCGCCGTGCAGCCCTCCACGTAGTGCACGTAGGAGTCCTCGTCGGCGATGATCAGCGTCCGCTCGAACTGGCCCATGTTCTCGGTGTTGATCCGGAAGTAGGCCTGCAGCGGGATGTCGACGTGCACGCCCGGCGGCACGTAGATGAAGGAGCCACCGCTCCACACCGCGGTGTTCAGCGAGGCGAACTTGTTGTCACCGGCCGGGATGACCGAGCCGAAGTACTCCCGGAACAGGTCCTCGTGCTCACGCAGGCCGCTGTCGGTGTCGACGAAGATGACGCCCTTGGCCTCCAGGTCCTCCCGGATCTGGTGGTAGACGACCTCGGACTCGTACTGGGCCGCGACGCCGGCGATCAGCCGCTGCTTCTCGGCCTCGGGGATGCCCAGCCGGTCGTAGGTGTTCTTGATGTCCTCGGGCAGCTCGTCCCAGGTGGTGGCCTGCTGCTCGGTCGACTTCACGAAGTACTTGATGTTCTGGAAGTCGATGTCGGACAGGTCGCTGCCCCACGTGGGCATCGGCTTCTTGTGGAACAGCCGCAGCGCCTTGAGCCGGTTCTTGATCATCCACTCCGGCTCGTCCTTGCGCGCCGAGATGTCGCGGACGACGTCCTCGCCCAGGCCGCGGCGAGCCGCGGCCCCGGCGACGTCGCTGTCGGCCCAGCCGTACTCGTAGCGGCCCAGGTCCTTCAGGCCGGGGTTCAGCTCTTCGATATTCGTGCTCATCGCGCGGACCTTCCTTCGGTCGTGGGGTCGGGTGCCCTGTCGCTCGTGCCTACTGACTCGGGGGTGTGCATGCGCGTGGTCGTGCCCGGGGCGCCGCTGAGGGAGCCGGTGGGGACGAAGGTGGTGCAGACGTGCTCGCCGCCGGCGAGCGTGGCCAGCCGCTGCACGTGGACGCCTAGCAGCCGGGAGATGGCCTCGGTCTCGGCGTCGCAGAACTGCCGGAACTCGGTCGCGACGCTGCGCACCGGGCAGTGGCCCTGGCACAACTGTATGCCGGTCAGCCCGGTCCCCTCCCCCACGGTCCGGGTGCTGGCGGCGAAGCCCTCCTGCGACAGCGCCTCGGCGAGCGCCTCGGCGCGGGCGGCCACCTCGGGGCCGGCCTGCTCGACGGTGCCGTGCAGCCGCTCCTCCAGCGCCGCGACGTGCTCCTCGGCGAAGTGCTCCACCGACCCCGGTCCCGCCTGGGCGGCGAGGAAGCGCAGCGCGGCGTTGGCGACGTCGTCATAGCTGGTGCCCAGCTGGTCCTGGCCCTTCTCGGTGAGCACGTAGCTGCGGGCCGGGCGGCCCCGGCCGCGGCGCCCGGGGCGCGGGCCGCCGTCGCCTTCGGTGATGAGCCCGTCGGCGGCCAGGGCGTCCAGGTGGCGCCGGACAGCGGCGGCGGTCAGCCCGAGGTCGCTCGCCAGCTGGCGGGCGGTCACCGGACCCCGCTCGCCGACAGCACGGCGCACCCGGTCCCGGGTGCGGGACTCGGTGCTGCCGCCTGCCATAAACACCATGTCAGTGTGACGTATATCCACTGTCAGGCCAACGTAGGCAGACCTAACCCGTGTTCCCGCTCCAGCGCCCGGTTCGCGGCCCGCGGTGACGGTCGCGGCCGGGGCGGGCGGGAGCGGTCCGCTCGCCTAGCATGGCCTGTCGTGATCCGGCTGCAGCAGGTGTCCAAGCGGTTCGGTCCGGTGACCGCGCTGGACGGGATGACCTGGCAGGCCCCGGCCGGACAGGTCACCTGCGTGCTGGGGCCGAACGGGGCCGGCAAGACCACCGCCGTCGAGGTCGCCGAGGGGCTGCTGCGGCCCGACTCCGGTGAGGTCGAGGGGCTGGGCCGGCAGCCGTGGCGCGCCTGCCCCGAGCACCGGGCCCGGGTCGGCGTGATGCTGCAGGACGGCGGGCTGCCGCAGGCGGTGCCGGCGCTGCGGCTGCTGCGCCACCTGGCGCGGCTGTACACCGCGCCGGCGGACGTGGAGGAGCTGGC
>NZ_WIQI01000185.1 GCF_009602535.1 Ornithinicoccus halotolerans
GGCCTGGTCCTGGTCGCCGTCGTGGCCGGGCTGTACCGGGCAGACATCACCGCCGCGCAGTGGTGGGTCTCCCTGGTCGGGGACGAGGAAGGCCGCGACCAGCAGCGCGCCGACGGTCAGCGCGGCCAGCAGGTCGTGCAGCACCCGCAACAACGGCAGGCCGAAGCGCACGACCGGGCCCGCGTCGGCCAGCAGCACTGGCTGCAGCGCACCGGAGAGGGCGCCCACCAGCAGCACGACGGGGAAGCCGACGCCCACCGACAGCAGCAGCGGCAGCCAGTGCGCGCCACGGCCGCCGGTGCCCTCCCCGGCCGCGTCCCCGCGCGGGGGTCGGTCAGCCGGGCGCCCACCCGTGGTGGCGGGATCAGGGGCGGCGCCGGCGGTGAGGTGATCGGCACGGGTGACCACCGCCCCATGCTAGGCGGGGGGCGTTCACCTGCGGGAACCGGTTTGCTTCCGGACCGGCCGACCACGCAGGATGAGGGAGTAGAGGAGTGCCGGCCGGGACCGACCCGGCGAGCACTGCAGGGGACGCAACGACGCCGACCGTCACGCTGCCGCACCAGGCACGGGGCGGTCTCGTGCTGCCCGTGGACCACCCAGCCGACCACGCGTCCGGGCGGCCCCTGCGCGGATGAGGAGGAGTGGAGCGATGAAGAAGTCCAGCCTGCTGGCCCTGGTGATGGCCTCCGGTCTCGCCCTGACCGCCTGCAGCGGTGAGGACGCGGACGACGCCGCCGACCAGGCCGGTGACGCCGCCGACCAGGCCCAGGACACTGCCGAGGACGCCTCGACCGAGTCCGAGGCCGACGAGGAGGAGACCACCGGCGACATGTCCGACCCGGCCTGCGTCACCTTCTTCGAGGAGGGCGGCCCGCTGGCCGACCGCGCCGAGGACGCCCGGGAGGCCATCGAGGGCGGCGAGATCACCGACGACGCGAGCTACAGCGAGGTGAACCTGCTGGAGCAGCGCATCAGCGATGCGGCCGGGCAGGCCACCGACGAGCAGGTGGCCTCGCTGCTGGAGGAGATCAACAGCCCGTTCACCGAGGTGGTCGGGGCCGTCAACAACGGTGCTCGCGACGCGGAGTCCGGCGAGATCTCGCTGCCGGACATCGACGTCGAGGGCTCCGAGGAGGCCCAGGACGAGCTGCAGGAGGCCTGCCAGGCCTGAGCGCCGGCGCAGGACCGCCGCACTGCGGTCCGCCTCCCACGACGGTGGCTCATGTCGCAGGAACCTGCTGCGACGTGGGCCACCGTTGTGCGTCGTCGCCGGCCGCGAGCCAGCCAGCCGGTCCGGCGCCGGTCAGCGGCGTAGCAGCACCACCAGCGACACCACGAACGCCGCCGGCACCACCAGCAGCGCGCCGGCGACCCACGGTCCCGGGCCCCAGCCGGTGGACAGCCACAGCGCGGACGCCGCCAGGGCCAGCACCACGCTGACCCAGCCGGCGACCCGGGTGGCGCGGTGGAACGCGAGCCGCTCCCGCTGCCCGGCCCCCTCCCCGGTGAGCACCCGGGCCGGAGGCAGCAGCCGCCGGCCGGCCGCCTGCACGGCCACGTAGCCGACCAGCACCACCGCGATCAGCAGGCCGTTGCGCAGCGACCCGCGCGAGGCGGCCACGACCAGCACGACGGCGGCCAGCAGCAGGCACAGCCCGCTGACCACACGGTCCTTCAGCGGGGTCCGCCGAGGGCCGGTTCCGGTCGCGGCCGCGTCGCCGCCGCCTGCCTGCTGGCCGCCGGTGTCGCTGCCACCGGCAGGCACGCGGGGGGCGGGCCGGCGAGCCAGGCCGCTCACCCCCAGACGAGCGCGCGGGAGGGATCCTCCAGCAGCGCGCCGAGGTCGGCGAGGAACCGCGACCCGAGCTCGCCGTCGATGAGGCGGTGGTCGAACGAGACCGCCAGCTGGGTGACCCACCGCGGCTCGATCCGCTCCTGCCCGTCCGCGCCGGTGACGACCCACGGCTGCCGGCGCACCGCACCGAAGGCCACGATCGCCGACTCGCCGGGGTTGATGATCGGCGTGCCGGTGTCGACGCCGAAGACCCCGACGTTGGTGATGGTGATGGTGCCACCGGACATCTCCGCCGGCTGCGTCCGGCCCGCCCGGGCGGTCTCGACCAGGTGGCCGAGCGCCTCGGCCAGCTGGTGCAGGTCCATCAGGTCGGCGTCCTTGATGTTGGGCACGACCAGCCCCCGCGGGGTCGCGGCGGCGATCCCCAGGTTGACGTAGTTGCGCTGGACGATCTCCCGGTCCTCCTCGTCCCAGACGGCGTTGACGCCCGGGTTGCGGCGCACCGCGATCGTCATCGCCTTGGCCAGCACCAGCAGCGGTGAGACCTTGACGTCGGCGAACTCCCGGTCGGCCTTGAGCCGCTCCACCAGCTCCATGGTGGCGGTCACGTCGACGGTGAGGAACTCGCTGACGTGCGGCGCGGTGAACGCCGACTCCACCATCGCCTGCGCGGTCATCTTCCGCACGCCCTTGACCGGGACGCGGGTCTCTCGCTCCCCGGCACGGTCGAAGGCCGGCGGCGTCCAGCCGGGGGCCGGCTGCTGGGCCCCCTGGTCCTCGGGCAGCTGCGTCGCCGGGTGCGCGGCCGCCGGCTGCGACGGGGCCCCTCCGGCCAGGAAGGCGTCCACGTCGGCGCGGGTGACGACGCCGTCCTCCCGGGTGGGGGCGACCTGGGACAGGTCCACCCCGTGGTCCTTGGCGTACTTGCGCACCGGCGGCTTGGCCAGCGGCGTCACGGCGCGCTCCGGCTCGGGCTCGGGCTGCCGCCCCGGTGCCCCCTCGGGCACACCGCGGC
>NZ_WIQI01000186.1 GCF_009602535.1 Ornithinicoccus halotolerans
GGCCGCCGCGCGGCTGCGGCGGCGCCTCGCTCCGGGCTGCCCCCGGTCGCGGTGCCTGCCGTCGCTGCCGTGCCTGCTGTCGCCCGCCGTCCACCCCGCCAGCGTAGGTCGCCCGGCGGCGCCGGTGTGGAGGCCGCGCGGGAAGCGTAGAATTGGCACTCCAGGAGCAAGAGTGCCAGGCTGCGAGGCGACGGGAGGTGACCGGGTGAGCGACGACCGCAGGCTCGAGGTGCTACGCGCCATCGTGCAGGACTACGTGCGCACGTCCGAGCCGGTCGGCTCCAAGTCGCTGCTGGAGCGGCACAACCTGGGCGTCTCGGCGGCCACGGTCCGTAACGACATGGCCGTCCTGGAGGAAGAGGGCCTGGTCGCGGCGCCGCACACCAGCGCGGGGCGGATCCCGACCGACGCCGGCTACCGGCTGTTCGTCGACCGGCTCTCCCAGGTGAAACCGCTCAGCCGGGCCGAGCGGGCGGCCATCCAGCGGTTCCTTCACGGTGCCGTGGACCTGGACGACGTGGTCGGCCGGACGGTCCGGATGCTGTCCTCGCTGACCCACCAGGTCGCGGTCATGCAGTACCCCTCGCTCTCCCGCTCGACGGTGCGCCACATCGAGCTGGTGCCGATCGGCGGTCCCCGCGTCATGGTCGTGCTCATCGTGAACACCGGCCGCGTCGAGCAGCGCGTGGTCGACGCGGGGCGTGGGCTGGACGGGCTGGCCGGTGAGCAGCTGGTCCACGACCTGCGAGGCTTGCTCAACCGGGAGGCGGCCGGCTACCGCCTCGCCGAGGTCGGGCCGCGGCTGGAGCAGGCGCTGGCCGAGGTCCCCCCCGAGGAGCAGGAGGTGGCGCGCGCGATCGTCGCGGCACTCACCGAGGCGGCCCAGGAGCAGACCGAGGAACGGGTGGTCATGGCCGGCACCGCCAACCTGGCGCGCGTCGGCGGCGACTTCACCGCCTCGATCGGGCCGGTCCTGGAGGCGTTGGAAGAACACGTGGTGCTGCTGCGGTTGATGGGTGAGATGGCCTCGCTCGGCAACGACGACGCGGTCGCGGTGAGCATCGGCGCCGAGAACCCCTACGAGGGGCTGCGTGGCGCCTCCGTGGTGACGACCAACTACGGTCCCAGTGCCGCCGGCGGTCTCGGGGTCGTGGGCCCGACCCGGATGGACTACCCACTGGCGATGGCGACGGTGCGGGCCGTCGCGCACTACGTGTCCCAGATCCTGGACGAGAACTGACCACCCTGACGAAGGAACACCGGTGAACGACTACTACGCGGACCTCGGCGTGTCACGCCAGGCCACCGCCGAGGAGATCAAGCGCGCCTACCGGCGCAAGGCCCGGCGGCTGCACCCGGACGTGAACCCCGGCCCCGAGGCGGAGTCGGAGTTCAAGCGGGTCAGCCAGGCCTACGACGTGCTCTCCGACCCGACCAAGAAGGCGGCCTACGACCGCGGGCAGGACCCCTACGGCGGCGCGACCGAGGGCTTCGGCCAGGGCTTCAGCTTCAGCGACATCATGGACGCCTTCTTCGGAGGGACCGCGGCCGGTGCTCGCGGGCCCCGCTCGCGCACCCAGCGCGGCCAGGACGCGCTGCTGCGGCTGGAGGTGGAGCTGGCCACCGCCGTCTTCGGCGGCGAGCAGACCGTCACCGTCGACACCGCCGTGCTGTGCACCACCTGCGAGGGGCAGGGCGCCCAGCCGGGCACCGGCACCCGGACCTGCTCCACCTGTGGTGGCCGGGGCGAGATCCAGCAGGTGCAGCGTTCCTTCCTGGGCCAGGTGATGACCTCCCGGCCGTGCGGTGCCTGCCACGGATTCGGTGAGATCATCGAGCACCCCTGCTTCGACTGCTCCGGCGAGGGCCGGGTCCGGACCCGCCGCGACCTGACCCTGAAGATCCCCGGCGGGGTGGACTCCGGCAACCGGATCAAGCTCAGCGGCCAGGGCGAGGTCGGCCCCGGCGGTGGCGCCCCCGGCGACCTCTACGTCGAGGTGGTGGTCGCCCCGCACCCGACCTTCCAACGCCGGGGCGACGACCTGCACTGCTCGGTCGAGCTGCCGATGACGGCCGCCGCCCTCGGGGCCACGATCACGGTGGAGACCTTCGACGGCCCGACCGAGGTGGACGTGCCACCGGGCACCCAGCCGCAGGACACCCACACCCTGGCCGGGCTCGGGGTGACCCGGCTGCGGCAGGGCACCCGTGGTGACATGGTGGTCCACTTCGACGTCAAGGTCCCCACCCGGCTGGACGAGGAGCAGCAGGAGCTGCTGCGCCGGCTCGCCGAGTCCCGCGGCGAGGGCCGCCCCGAGGGCCGGATGACTCCCGCCCACGGCGGCATCTTCGGCAAGATCAGGGAAGCCTTCTCCGGCCGGTGAGCGCCCCGCTGTTCCTGCTCGGCCCCGGTGACCTGGACGAGGCGTCCGCCGGGGCCGAGCTGGTTCTGGACGGCCCGGAGGGACGGCACGCGGCCGACGTGCTCCGGCTGGCCGCCGACGAGCCGGTGCTGCTGTCCGACGGCTCCGGTGTCCTCGTCCACGGGCGGGTCGTCGCTGCCGCTCGCGGCCGGCTGGACGTGGAGGTGGACCGGGTGGAGTGGCGGCCGGCGCCGGAACCTCGGCTGGTGCTGGTGCAGGCGCTGGCCAAGGGCGACCGCGACCTGCTGGCCGTGGAGGCCGGTGTGCGGATGACGGTCATCCCCGAGGGCCGGGTGTGCCAGGAGATGCTGGCCCTCTACCAGGCCGACGG
>NZ_WIQI01000187.1 GCF_009602535.1 Ornithinicoccus halotolerans
CGCGCCAGCGCGGCCAACTCCTGGCTGCGGCGCAGTGCCGCCTCCAGCGCGAGCACGTCGGCAACCTCCGTCGGCACCCCGGCGCGCCCCGACCCGACCGGTCCCTGGGTGCCGCTGTCGCCGGACTCCGCGTCGGAACCACCGCCGCGGCCCACCGTGGCCAGGTCACACCCCGCCAGCCCGGCCAGCCCGGCCGCGCCGCCGACGGCCAGCAACCGCAGCAGGGCACGGCGGGAGGTGGCCTCGGGCATGGCCGGATCATGTCACGGTGAGGCACTAGAGTGACGTGTCCACAGGAGAAGACGGGAGGATCGGCATGGACGTCCCAGAGCGGGCCGCGGCGGTCCGCGAGCACCTCAGCGGGGCGCTCGCCGGCAGCGGTGTCGAGGTCGAGGACGTGGCGATCCTTCCCGCCGGCAAGCGTCGGCTGGTGCGGGTGACGGTGGCGCGCGAGCTGAGCGGGCTGCCCGAGGGGGACGACAGCAGCACCGTCGAGCCGTTGAGCCTGGACGAGGTGTCCGAGGCCACCCGGCTGGTGGGCGCCGCGATGGATGACGCCGACCTGATGGGGGAGGCGGCCTACACCCTGGAGGTGAGCTCTCCCGGCGTGGGGCAGCCGCTGCACCGGTGGCCGCAGTTCCGCCGCAACGTCGGCCGGCTGCTCCGGGTGACTCTGGTGGGGGGCACCGAGCACGAGGCACGGCTGACGGCTGCGCCGCCCGAGGCGGTCAGGCTCGACCCGCCGCTGCCGGACGGTCCCGACCCGGTGCCGCTGGACCACATCGCGCGCGCCGCCGTCCAGGTGGAGTTCACCCGCCCGAGCCGAAAGGAACGCTGATGGACATCGACATGGCCGTGCTGCGCTCGCTCGAGCGCGAGCGGGAGATCCCGCTGGACGTGATCGTCAACGCCATCGAGCAGGCCCTCCTCAGCGCCTACCAGCGGGTCGAGGGCCACTACCGGCACGCGCGGGTGGAGCTGGACCGGTCCACCGGTCACGTCACCGTCTGGGCGCGCG
This sequence comes from Ornithinicoccus halotolerans, assembly GCF_009602535.1. GTDB lineage: Bacteria > Actinomycetota > Actinomycetes > Actinomycetales > Dermatophilaceae > Ornithinicoccus > Ornithinicoccus halotolerans. The sequence continues at coordinate 1,019 of NZ_WIQI01000187.1, forward strand.
AGGAGGGCGAGATCGGCCCGGACGGGCTGCGCGGCGAGCCCGGCCCGGAGTTCGACGACACCCCGGAGGGGTTCGGGCGGGTCGCGGCTGCCACGGCGCGGCAGGTCATCGTCCAGCGGATGCGGGAGCTGGAGGACGAGGCGATCCTGGGCGACTTCCGCGCCCGCGAGGGCGACATCGCCTCCGGCACCATCCAGCAGTCCAGCGACTCCCGGTTCGTGCTGGTGGACTTCGGCACCGTCGAGGGCGAGCTGCCCACCTCCGAGCAGGTTCCGGGGGAGAGCTACGAGCACGGCCGGCGGCTGCGCTGCTACGTCGTCAGCGTCAAGCGCGGGCCGCGCGGGCCGCTGATCACGCTCTCGCGGACCCACCCCAACCTGGTCCGGCGGCTGTTCGCGCTCGAGGCACCGGAGATCGCCGACGGCACGGTCAAGATCGCGGCCCTGGCCCGGGAGGCCGGTCACCGCACCAAGATCGCGGTGCACACCAGCGTGGCCGGCGTGAACGCCAAGGGCGCCTGCATCGGGCCGATGGGCCAGCGGGTGCGGGCGGTGATGAGTGAGCTGCAGGGGGAGAAGATCGACATCGTCGACTACTCCGAGGACCCGGCCGAGTTCGTCGCCGCCGCGCTGTCCCCGGCGCGGGTGCAGTCGGTGTCGGTCGTGGACCGGGCCGCCAAGCAGGCCCGGGTGATCGTGCCGGACTACCAGCTGTCGCTGGCGATCGGGCGCGAGGGACAGAACGCCCGGCTGGCCCACAAGCTCACCGGCTGGAAGATCGACATCCGTCCCGACACCGCCCCGGACACCCCCGTCCCGCAGGGCGTCGTGGGCGGACCGGTGGGCGGCCGACCCCGCTGACCCTGTAGAGTGGAGGTTGCCGTGCGCCCGTCTGCGGGTGAGGCCTCCGGTCGTTCCGGTCCCATGCGGACCTGCGTCGGGTGCCGACACAGGGACGAGCAAGCGGCGTTGTTGCGTGTGGTCGCTGAGGCGGTCGGGCCCGACGAGTCCCCGCGGGGGGTCGTGCTCGTGCCGGACCAGCGGCGGCAGCGCCCCGGGCGCGGTGCGTACGTGCACCCCGAGCCCGGGTGCGTGCAGCGCGCGCTCCAGCGCAACGCCTTCGGGCGGGCCCTGCGAACCACGCAGGCCCCCGACGGTGGTCGGCTGCGAGCGTGGCTGGCGCAGCAGGCGTGACACAAGGTCCCGGGCCCGGCCCGGGAGCCGCGCCCCGGACGGAGGGGTGTGGCAAGGCGTGCGGGGTCGCGGACGTGGCCCTGTCATCGAAGAACCGGAAGCAGGTTTGTCGCTGATGAGCACCCGATGAGTACTCAGCAATGAGCACCCACCAGCAGTAGTCACGGCTGCGTGCCCCCTGGGCCTGGCCGTGGCGCGATCACAAGGAGAAACGTGGCCAAGGTCCGGGTCTACGAGCTCGCCAAGGAGCTCGGGGTCGAGAGCAAAGAGCTACTCGCCCACCTGAAGCAGCAGGGAGAGTTCGTGCGGTCGGCGTCGTCGACCATCGAGCCCCCTGTCGTGCGCAAGATTCGAGAGAACCCGCCGGAGCCGAGCAAGAAGCAGCCCTCCGGCGCCAAGTCCAAGCCCGCCAAGCCGGCCGACCGGTCGGGAAGCGGTCAGCCGGCGCGTGCGCGGCAGAGCGCCGAGGCCGACGGCGCCGCGACCGCGGCCGAGCCTCGCGGCGATGGGCCGCAGCCG
>NZ_WIQI01000188.1 GCF_009602535.1 Ornithinicoccus halotolerans
GTACACCGAGGAGCGGCTCGCCGAGATCATGCGCGGGATCCACGAGCGGTGCGCGGCCACGGCCGAGGAGTACGGCGGCGCTCACCCGGGCGCTGCGGGCCGACGGCTGGGAGGTGGTCGTCACCGGCGGCCCGGGGGAGCTGCGCTACGCGCCCCCGCCCGCGCCGGGGGTCACCGACCTGGTCGGCCGCACCGACCTGGGCACGCTGGCGGCCGTGCTCGCCGGTGCTGCCTGCGTGGTCGTCGGCAACACCGGCCCCGCGCACCTGGCGGCCGCGGTGGGCACCCCGGTGGTGTCATTGTTCTCTCCCGTCGTCCCGGCCGAGCGGTGGGCGCCCTACGGCGTGCCCTCGGTCCTGCTCGGTGACCAGCAGGCCGCGTGCCGGGGGACGCGGGCCCGGGAGTGCCCGGTCCCCGGCCACCCGTGCATCACGGGCATCGGCCCCGGCGACGTCGCCAGCGCGGTCCGCGAGCTGGTGGGGGTGAGGGTGTGAGGATCGCCATCTGGCACGTGCACGGGTCGTGGATGACCGCCTTCGTGCAGGGACCGGACGAGTACCTGGTCCCGGTGCTGCCCGACCGTGGCCCGGACGGGCTGGGGCGGGCCGCCACCTGGGACTGGCCCGCCGGCGCCCGCGAGGTGTCCCCGGAGCGGCTGCGGGAGGAAGGCTGCGACGTGGTCGTGCTGCAGCGGCCGCACGAGCTGGAGCTGTTCGAGCGCTGGACCGGGCTGCGCCCGGGCGTGGACGTCCCGGCGGTCTACGTGGAGCACAACACTCCCGCCGAGCATCCGGTCGCGACCCGGCACCACCTGGCCGACCGCAGCGACGTCCCGGTGGTCCACGTCACCTCCTTCAACGCGGCGTACTGGGACAACGGGGTCGCCCCCACCCGGGTGGTCGAGCACGGCGTGCCCGACCCCGGGCACCGCTACACCGGGGAGACCGAACGGCTCGGCGTGGTCGTCAACGAGCCGGTCCGACGGTGGCGCGTGGCCGGGACCGACCTGATGCTGCGGGTCGCCGAGCAGGTGCCGGTCAGCGTCTACGGGATGGGCATGGACTCCCTCGCCGAGCGGGCGCCCAGGCTGGCCGGCCACCTGCACGAGGACGTCCGGCAGGACGAGCTCCACCCCAGGCTCGCCCGGCACCGGGCCTACCTGCACCCCTACCGCTGGACCTCCCTGGGGCTGTCCCTCATCGAGGCGATGACCCTCGGGATGCCCGTGCTCGCGCTGGCCGCGACCGCGGCACCCGAGGCCGTCCCCCGGGAGGCCGGGGTGGTCTCCGCCGACCCCGAGGTGCTGGCGGCGACGGCGCGGCAGTGGCTGGCCGACCCAGCGGAGGCCCGGGAGCGCGGCGACGCGGCGCGGCGCCACGCCCTCGAGCGGTTCGGGCTGGACCGGTTCCTGGCCGACTGGCAACGACTGCTCAAGGAGGTCGTGTGATGAAGATCGTGATGGTGTCCGAGCACGCCAGCCCGTTGGCGGCGCTCGGCGGCGTGGACGCCGGCGGCCAGAACGTCCACGTGGCCGCCCTGGCCGCCTCGCTGGCCCGGCGCGGTCACGAGGTGACCGTCTACACCCGGCGCGACGACCCCGACCTCCCCGAGCGGGTGCAGATGCTGCCCAGCGTCGAGGTGGTGCACGTGCCGGCCGGCCCCGCGGAGCCCATCGCCAAGGACGACATGCTCGGGCTGATGCCCGAGTTCGGGCACTGGCTCGGTGAGCACCTGGCCGCCACCGGGGCGCCGGACGTGATCCACTCCCACTTCTGGATGTCGGGCCTGGCGGTGCTGGCCGCGGAGCTGTCCACGCCGTGGGTGCACACCTACCACGCGCTCGGGACCGTCAAGCGCCGCTACCAGGGCAGCAAGGACACCAGCCCGCCGGGGCGCATCGAGGCCGAGACCCGCATCGGACGTGCCGCCGACCTGATCGTGGCCACCTGCCGCGACGAGGCGCGGGAGCTGGCGGCCATGGGCGTCCCCGAGGACCGCGTCGATATCGTGCCCTGCGGGGTGGACGTCCACCAGTTCTCACCGTCCGGGCCGCAGGCACCGCGCCGGGACGGTCACGCCAGGCTGCTGTACCTCGGCCGGCTGGTCGAGCGCAAGGGTGTGGACACCGTGGTGCGGGCACTACCGCGGCTGCCCGGTGCCGAGCTGGTGGTGGCCGGCGGCGACACCGACGCCAGCACCGACCCGGTCGCCCGCGGCCTCCTCACGCTCGCCGAGCAGCTGGGGGTCGCCGACCGGCTCGACATCAGGGGCCCGGTGCCGCGGGCGGAGGTGCCCGCACTGATCCGGTCGGCCGACGTGGTCGTGGCGGTGCCCTGGTACGAGCCGTTCGGCATCGTCCCGCTCGAGGCCGCCGCGTGCGGCCGGCCGCTGGTGGGCAGCGCCGTGGGCGGCCTGCTGGACAGCGTCCTCGACGGCCGGACCGGGGCGTTCTCGGCCAGCGCCAGGAAGTTGCCGTGCGTGAGCTCGCAGCCCTTGGGCTGCCCGGTCGTGCCGGAGGTGT
>NZ_WIQI01000189.1 GCF_009602535.1 Ornithinicoccus halotolerans
CGCTCGCGGGCGTGCGTGCGCACGGCCGGCGGCTGGCCGCGACCGCGCTGGCGATCGTGCTGGGGGTGGCGTTCCTGACCACCACCGTGGCGGCGACCGAACGCATGGAGCGCGGCGTGCAGGAGCAGGTCGCGGCCGGGGTCGCCGACCGTGACCTCGTGGTGACCGACCCGACCGGCGAGCTCGCGGCCGAGGTGGTCGATGCCCTCCGCCGGGAGCCGGCGCTGGAGGTCATCGATACCACCCTGGTGGTGCCGGGACGCCGGGGCGGGGACGAGCACGCGCTCGCGGTGACCCCGCCCCGCGGTCCCGGCGTGGCGCTGCTGTCCGGGCACTGGCCGGACGCCGAGGCCGGGACGGTGGCGCTGTCGGTCACGACGGCCCGGGCGGCCGGCCTCGACGTGGGCGACGAGGTGACCTTCGTTCCCGACCACGGGCCGGCGGCCCAGGAGCAGGGACCCCGTAGCGGCGCCCGCACCGCCCGCGTCGCGGGCCTGATGGACGTCGGGCAGGCACCGCACCTGCTGGGCCAGGACGTCCTCGTGGTGCCGGAACCGGTGCTGCGCGGCTGGGCGCCGGCGAGCGGCTACCGGGAGGTGCTGCTGGACGCCGCCGCCGGGACCGACCCCGCGACGGCGCGGGCGGCGGTCGAGCAGCTGGCGCCGGGAGCGATCGTGCGCTCCGGGCCGGAGGAGGCCAGGCAGCGGGTGGCGCAGTCCACCGGCGGGTCGGACGTGCTGGGCTCGGTGCTGCTGGGCTTCGGGGCGGTGGCGCTGTGCACGACCGCACTGGTGATCGCGAACACCTTCGCGATCGTGCTGGCCCAGCGGGTCCGTGAGCTGGCGCTGCTGCGCTGCGTGGGGGCCACCCGGCGGCAGCTGCGGCGCAGCGTGCTGGTGGAGGCGGCGCTGCTGGGGTCGGTCGCCTCGGCGGCGGGCGTGCTGACGGGGCTGGGAGCGGCATGGGGGCTGGCTCGGCTGGTCACCGCCCAGGGCTGGGAGCTGGCGGTCGACGACGGGTTCCTCCTCAGCGCTGCGGCGCTGTGGCCGTGGCTTGCCGGGCTGCTGATCACCGTGCTGGCGGCCTGGTGGCCGACCCGGCGGGCCACCGCCGTGCCGCCGGTGCACGCGCTGCACCCCGGTGAGCTGGCGGCCCCCCGCTCGAGGGCGGGCACGTGGCGGCTGGCTGCCGGGGTGGTGCTGCTGCTGGCCGGTGCGGCCGGCCTGGCGCTCGCGGTCAGCGCCAGCTCGGTCACGGCCGGGATCGCCGGCGGGGTGCTCAGCTTCCTCGGCGTGCTCGTCCTGGCGGTGTGGCTGGTGCCGTGGCTGATCCGTGCGCTCGGGCGGCTGGCGGGGCGGGGCGTGCCGCGACAGGTGGCCCTGGACGGGGTCACCACCGCGCCCGGGCGGGCGGCCGCGGCCAGCGCGGCGCTGCTGGTGGGCGTCACCCTCGTGACGATGACCACGGTCGGGGCGGCGACCGCGGAGCGGACGGCGCTGCTGGAGATCGACGCGGCCAACCCGGTCGACGTCCTGGTCACCGGCGAGACGCACTGGGAGGAGGAGCCGCCCCGGGCCGTGGCGGTGCCCGGGCACGTCGCTACCGAGCTGGCGGGACTGGACGAGGTGAGGGCGGACCTGGCGGTGCCGGGCGCGCCGGTCTCGATCGAGGGCGGCGGGCTGCAGGAGGAGGCGCTGGCGCTCGGGGTCGACCCTGCCGAGGCCGCCCCACTGCTGCGGGACCCGGCTGCCCTCGCCGGGCTGAGCGAGGGAACCGTCGGTGCGCCGGCGGACCTGCTCGCCGCCCGCGGCCTCCCGACCGGCACCGACGTCACCGTGACCGGACCGGACGGCGCCACGACCACCGCGCGGGTGGTGCCGGTCGGTCTCGACCACGGCTGGGTCGCCCACCCGTCGGTGCTGGCCGAGGCGGCCCCCCAGGCGGCGACGGCCGGGGTGCTGCTGCGACTGGCGGACGGAGCCGACACCGGGGAGGCGCTCACCCGGGTGCAGCAGCTCACCGAGGGCGAGCAGCTGCTGGTCACCGGCGGGGCCGGTTCCCGGCACGCGCTGACCGAACAGCTGGACCTGCTGGTGCTGGTCACCACCGCCCTGCTGGGCGTGGCCGTGCTCATCGCACTGGTCGGGATCGGCAACACCCTCGCGCTGTCGGTGCTGGAGCGCGGGCGTGAGCACGCGCTGCTCCGGGCACTCGGCCTCGCCCGGGGCCAGCTGCGCGGTGCGCTCGCGCTCGAGGGGGTGCTGCTCGCGTTCGGCAGCGCGCTGCTGGGCACGCTGCTGGGCGTGCTCTACGCGTGGGCGGGGGTGCGGTCCGTGCTCCCGCCGGACGTGGCCATGACGCTCGCGCTCCCCGTGGGCCAGCTGGGCCTGGTGCTGC
>NZ_WIQI01000019.1 GCF_009602535.1 Ornithinicoccus halotolerans
GCCGTTGGGATGGGGATGGCCAGAACTGGACAAGGAATCGGTGGTACCCGACGAGGAGACGTTGTGCTCGCCCCGGCCGCTACCCGCGGCTGGCCCGCCGGGCGGAGGGGGCAACCACGACGCTGACGCGGGCGCTGGTGACCACGACTGGGTCACCCGCCGGACGGCGAGCGGTGCTGGGCGCGGCCCGGAATGCGCCGGTGCTCTTCGCTGGCGCGGTGCGGTTGCTCGCCGGTGGCGGCGACCGTCAGGCGTCCCGGCGCTGCAGCACCGCGTAGCCGGCCACCAGGAGCACCGCGACCTCCCCGCAGAAGACCGCGAAGCCGACCCAGGGGTCCAGCAGCAACGGGTTGAACGACACCGGCGTGGCGACACCGGAGCCGGCGTTGCCCGGCATCAGCTTGGTCAGCCACTCGCCCCACGCGCCGGGCAGCAGCATCGTCATGTTGCCCACGACGAAGACCAGGGCCAGTACCACCGACAACGCGCCCGCCGTGTGCCGCACCAGAGAGCCCACCGCGGCGGCGAACAACCCGAGACCGGCCATGTACAGGCCGCTGCCGACCAGGGAGCGCAGCACGCCCTCGTCCTCCAGGGAGAGACCGATGCCCTCGGCGGCGAGGAAGTAGTTGCCGCCCAGGTAGCCCAGGACGGCCGTGACAGTCCCCGCGACGGACAGGGTGGCCACCAGGACGGTCAGCTTCGCCGCCATCACGGCCCCGCGACGAGGGGTGGCCGCGAACGTGCTCCGGACCATGCCGGTGCCGTACTCGCCGGTGACCACCAGCGTCCCCAGCAGGATGGCAGCGATCTGGGCGAACATCATGCCCCAGGTGATGAACGAGCCCGCGGACTCCTGCGCCTCGGCGCTGGCGAGCCATTCGGCGCTGGCCGCGCACACGACCGTGGTCAGGCCGGCGCCGAGCACCAGCATGGCAACGACCGACCACCAGGTGGAGCGAACGGTCCAGAGCTTGATCCACTCGGCGCCCAGGGTCTGGCCGAACGACTGCCGGGACGGCCGGACGGTCTCGGTCGGCGGTGCGGGGTAAGTGAGGGTGGTCATGCCGCTCGGGCCTCCTGTGCGTGGTACTCGACGCTGTCCGCGGTCAGCGTCATGAAGGCGTCCTCCAGCGAGGAGCGCACCGGTGTCAGCTCGTGCAGGATGAGCCCGGCGCCGGTCACGGCCTCACCGATGCTGGCCGCGTCCATCCCCTGCACCCGCAGCTCGCCGTCCTCGGCCGCGACCCCGGCGCCGGCCTGCCGCAGCAGCGAGGCGACCTCCGGCTGCTGCGGGGTGTGCACCCGCACGTAGGAGGCGGCGTGGTCGGCGATGAACTGGCTCATGCTGCTGTCAGCGAGCACCCGGCCCCGCCCGATGACGACCAGGTGGTCGGCCATGAGCGCCATCTCCGACATCAGGTGGCTGGAGATGAACACCGTCCGTCCCTCGTCGGCGAGCGTCCGGGCCAGCCGGCGGACCCAGCGGATCCCCTCCGGGTCGAGGCCGTTGGCCGGCTCGTCCAGGATCACCACCGGCGGGTCGCCGAGGAGGGCCGCCGCGATGCCCAGCCGTTGCCCCATGCCGAGCGAGAACCTGCCGGCGCGCCGGTCGGCGGCCGCGCTCATCCCGACCAGGTCGAGGACCTCGTCCACCCGGCGGGACGGGATGCCGTTGCTCGCCGCCAGCCATCGCAGGTGGTTGCGGGCGGACCGCCCAGGGTGGATGGCGTGCGCCTCCAACAGGGCGCCGACCTCGCGCAGCGGGGCCGGAGAGTCGACGTAGCGGTGGCCGTTGACCGTCACCGCTCCCGCAGTAGGCCGGTCCAGTCCGAGGATCATGCGCATCGTCGTGGACTTCCCCGCCCCGTTGGGGCCGAGGAAGCCGGTGACACGGCCGGGATGCACGGTGACGGTGATGCCGTCCACGGCGGTGGCCTCGCCGAAGGTCTTGGTCAGCTCTCGAATCTCGATCATGCGGCCGCTCCGCAGGCGGGTGACGCCGGTGATGGGTGCATGCCCTCCAGGCTCGGGGACCGCTGCCCCCGCCACCATGAGGGTCACCCCCGACCGGTCCCGGGTCCGGTCCCTGAGCCGCCTCAGGGTCGGCGGTCACGCCGGCTGCGACGGGCGGGTGGCGCGGCAGTACGCTCCCCGGCATGGCCGCGCTGTTGACCCTCGTCGGCGCCGGGCTCATCCTGGCGGCGCTGCGCGACATCTTCCACACCCTCTGGCACCCGCGCGGGTTCGGGACGCTGGCCCGGTCGGTGTTCACCCTGGTGTGGCGGACCTCCCGGGTCCTGCACCGGCTCACGGGCCGGTCCAGCGAGCTCACCGGTCCGGTCGGCCTGCTGCTCACCGTGCTGTGCTGGGGAGCCATGATGGTGCTGGGGTGGGCGCTGGTCTACCTGCCGCAGCTGCCGGGCAGCTTCCACTACAGCGCCTCGATCGACGAGTCGGCCTCCTCCGGGCTGGTCACGGCCCTCTACCTGTCACTGGTGACGGTGGCCACCCTCGGGTTCGGGGACATCGTGCCCGCCTCGGACGTGCTGCGGCTGCTGACGCCGGTGCAGGCGCTGGTGGGCTTCGTGCTGTTGACCGCGGCCATCGCCTGGGTGCTGCAGGTCTATCCCGCGCTGGCCCGCCGCCGCGGCCTGGCCCGGCTGCTGACCGCGATGAACCGGACCAGCACCACCGACGTGGTCCGTCAGGGTGACCCGGCCGTGTCGTGCCAGATCCTGCACGAGGTGGCCACCGCGCTGGCCGGCGTCGAGGTCGACATGATGCAGTACGCCGAGAGCTACTTCTTCCGGGAGTCGGACCTGCGGCACTCGCTGGCGGCCTCAGCCCCCTACGTGCTGGACCTGGTCCACGCCGGCCGGTCCTCCACGTCCCCCGAGGTGCGCCACGGGGCCGACATGCTGCTCAACATCACCATCGGGCTGGCCAACACGCTCGTCCGGAACTACCTGCCGGCGACGGGACGGGATGAGAGCACGGCCGCGGTGCTGAAGGCGTGGGCCGAGGACCACCAGCAGGGCGAGCTGCGGGAGCAGCGAGGCGCCTAGGCCGGCTCGCTGACGCGCAGCTCTTCCAGCCGGGCCAGCACGGTCCCGGCGGTGGGCTCCAGCAGCTCGCCGGCCAGCCGGCCGTCGGCGAGCAGCAGCACCCGGTCGGCCCAGGCCGCCGCCGCCGGGTCATGGGTGACCATCACCACCGACCGGCCCCACTCGTCGACGCTGCGTCGCAGCAGCGCGAGCACGTCGCTCCCGGTCCGGGAGTCCAGCGACCCGGTGGGCTCGTCCGCCAGCACCAGGTCGGGCCGCGTCACCAGCGCCCGGGCGAGGGCGACCCGCTGCTGCTGCCCGCCGGAGAGCTCACCGGGCCGGTGGCCGAGCCGGTCGCCGAGCCCGAGCTCAGCCACGATCCGGCTCCGCCACCGCCGGTCCCCGGAGGCGCCGGCCAGCCGCAGCGGCAGGTCGATGTTCTGCCCCGCGGTCAGCGTCGGCACCAGGTTGAAGGACTGGAAGACGAAGCCGACCCGCTCGCGCCGCAGCCGGGTGAGGGCGGTGTCGCGCAGCCGGGTGAGCTCGGTGTCGCCGAGGAAGACCCGGCCGGAGCTGGGGCTGTCGAGCCCGGCAAGCAGGTGCATGAGGGTGGACTTGCCGGAACCGGAGGGGCCCATCACGGCGGTGAACCGGCCGGCCTCGATGCCGACCGAGACGCCACCGAGCGCGGTCACCGCCGCGTCACCGCGGCCGTAGCTGCGGGTGAGGTCGACGGCGCTGGCCGCGAGGCGGGCGCCGGGACGGGTGGCGGGAGGTGCGTCGAGCCTGGTCGAGGTCATGCTGGCGACGCTACGGACGAGGACCGGCCCGGCGCGTCGGCCCGCGGTCTGGACCTCCCGCCCCCGGGGTACGACCGTGGGAGGGGGACAGGCTCCCGCGGTGGTCGCACACCGTGGCAGGGTCGGGGGATGGCCACCGACGAGAGCACCGCGGCAGCACCCGTGCAGGTGCGGCCGGTCCTGCCGGCCGACCTGCCGGCGCTGGGGAGGATCTACGCCCACTACGTCGAGGACACCGCCGTCACCTTCGAGACCGAGGTGCCCGGCCGCTCGGCCTGGGAGCAGCTGACCGCCGACGTCCGCGAGCAGGGGTGGCCGTTCCTGGTCGCCACCGAGCGAGGCGCGCCGCCCGGGGAGGGCGTGCTGGGCTACGCCTACGTCAAGCAGTGGCGGGCGCGTCCCGCCTACCGCGCCACCGTCGAGGACAGCGTCTACCTGGCCACCGAGGCCCGCGGCCGCGGGGTCGGCCGGGTGCTGCTGGAGGCGCTGCTGGCCGAGGCAGCCCGGCGCGGGGCCCGCCAGGTGGTCTCGGTCATCACCGACGCCGGCGACGACGCCTCGGTGCGGCTGCACGAGCGGCTGGGGTTCCGCTGGGTCGGCCGGCTGCAGGCGGTGGGCCACAAGCACGACCAGTGGTGGGACACCGTCATCCTGCAGGCCGCGCTGCCCGAGCCGGGCTGAGTGCCGCCGCTACACGCGGCCGACCAGCCCGGTCTCGTAGGCGATGATCACCATCTGCACCCGGTCGCGCAGCGCCAGCTTGTGCAGGACCCGGCCGATGTGGGTCTTCACGGTGGCCTCGGCGAGGTAGAGCTCGGCGGCGATCTCGCCGTTGGTCAGGCCGCGCCCGACCGCCTCCAGCACCTCCCGCTCGCGTAGGGTCAGCGGGGCCAGCCGGGGGTGCCCGGCCCCGGCCGCCCCAGCGGCACCGTCGGACGGCTCCTGCCCACCACCCTCGTCCGCCTCGGGCAGCCGGTGGGCGAACCGGGCCAGCAGCCGCCGGGTCGTCGACGGCGCGATCACCGCCTCCCCGTCGTGCACCGCCCGGATCGCGGCGAGCAGCTCGGCCGGGCCGGCGTCCTTGAGCAGGAAGCCGGAGGCGCCGGCCCGCAGCGCGGCGTAGGCGTACTCGTCGAGGTCGAAGGTGGTCAGCACGACGACCTTGGCCGGCACACCGGCCGCCACCAGCCGCCGGGTGGCCTCGACGCCGTCCAGCCGGGGCATCCGGATGTCCATCAGCACGACGTCGGCGCCGGCGGCCGGCACCTGCTCCACCGCCTGCTGGCCGTCACCGGCCTCACCGACCACGACCATGTCCGGCTGAGCGTCCAGCACCATCCGGAACCCCGCCCGCACCAGCTGCTGGTCGTCCGCCAGGAACAGCCGGATGCCCGGCGCGTCCTCAGCCACGGTGCTCACCCACCACCGAGTGCGCGGGACGCTGCGGGACCGGCGCCGCCGGTTCTCCCGCCGGCGCCACCGGGAGGGTGGCCACCACCTCGAAGCCGCCCCCGTGCCGGGGCCCGGCGTGCAGCGTCCCGCCGAGGACGTGGACCCGCTCGGTCATGCCCACGATGCCGTTGCCCTCCCCATCGTGGCCGGTGAGTCCTAGCCCGTCGTCGCTGACGCGCACCAGCAGCACCGCCGGGCTGCGGAGCAGGTCGACCTCGGCGGAGGCGTCCGGACCGGCGTGCTTGAGCACGTTGGTCAGCGACTCCTGCGCGACCCGGTAGGCCGCCTGGTCCACCTCCGGCGGCAGGTCATCGGTGCGGCCACGCACCGCGAGCCGCACCGGCACGCCGGCCTCCTCGACGCCGGCCACGAGCTCGGCCAGGTCGGCGGTGCCGTGCCCGGTGGCGTACTCGGCGCCGGCGTCGGCGTCGCGCAGCACTCCCACCAGCCGGCGGGTGTCGGCCAGGGCAGCCCGGGCGGTGCCGGCCACGGTCTCCAGGGTGCCCGCGGCCGCCCCCAGGTCGGCCATGACCCCCCCGCCGCCCGGACCGCTCTCACCGGCCTGCTCGTGCCGCTGGATCGCCGCGCGGGCCGCGTACGCGGCGCCGTCGGCCTGCACGACCACCACCGCCAGTGAGTGCGCGACGATGTCGTGCATCTCCCGGGCGATCGCGGCCCGCTCGTCCTGGGCGGCCAGCCGGGCCCGCTGTGCCTGGTCGCGCGCCAGCGCGGCGTTCTGCGCCCGCAGCCCCGCGACCAGCGCGTGCCGCCGCCGGACCGCGTCTCCCAGTACCCACGCGGCAGCCACCGCCACGGCGAGGGCCGCCACCACGGGCGCGGCGTAGAGCAGCCTGGTCATGCCCCCGACCTGGTGCCACGGGCTCCCCGGCCCGGTGGTGAAGCCGCCGCTCCAGTCCAGCCCCGCCAGCAGCGCACCGAGCCAGCCCAGCCCCAGCACCGTCCACGCCTGCCAGCGTTGCCTGGCGTAGCAGGAGGTGCCGTAGACCACGACCAGCACGGCCGCGTTGCTGGGCAGCGGCGTGTCGGTGACCGCCAGCTGCAGCAGGCACCCGGCGGCCACCGCGAGCGCGGCCGGGAAGGGGGCGACCCGCCGCCAGGCCAGCGGCGCCACCTGCAGCAGCAGGAGCGCGGCCTCGGCCGAGCCGGGGCCGTAGAACATCGCCAGCAGCAGCGTCAGCCCGGCGGCCCCGACGGTGTCGACCAGCAGCCGGTGCCCAGCCAGCCACTGGCGCCCCCGCGTCAGCCGCACGGAGCCGGCGTGATGGTCCCCCTGCCGATGCTGCTGCTCCACGCCCCGACTGTATGCGGCGGGCCCGCCCGGATGCGTCCGACCACGGACCCACCCTGCTGGCCCAGACTCCGCCCCTGGTCGCACGGCCACCGCACCGGATGGCCGATCACCGCCCGCGCCACTCCCCGCCGGCCCGCGGTCCGTGCCAGGCTGGCCCCATGCAGAAGAGCTCCCTCACCGCCCTGGCCCGCGAGCTGCTGGAGCGGGCGCGGACCGAAGCCAGCGGGCGCAGCGCCGACACCGTCTACGGCGGGCACGAGCACCGGCTGCGGCAGACCGTCATCGCCCTCACCGCCGGCTGCCGGATGGGCGAGCACGAGAATCCCGGGGAGGCCACCGTGCAGGTGCTCCTCGGCCGGGCCCGGGTGCTGGCCGGGGACGACGCCTGGGAGGGCGTGCGCGGGGACCTGATCATCCTGCCGCAGGCACGCCACTCGCTGGAGGCGCTGGAGGACTCGGTCGTCCTGCTGACCGTCGCCAAGCTGGACTGAGCGATCGGCTGGGCGCGGCCCGGCGCTCAGACCTCCAGGGTGCGCACCACCGGCACGCCGGGCCGGTACGGGATGTGCAGCACGCTCGGGCCGTCCACGACCGCCAGGTCGGCCCGTGCGCCCACGCGGACCACGCCGACGTCGTCGCGCCGCAACGCGCGCGCGCCGCCGCGGGTCGCCGCGAGGATGGCCTCGGCCGGGGTCATGCCCATCTCCCGCACGGCGAGCGCGATCATGACCGGCATCGAGGAGGAGTAGCAGGTGCCCGGGTTGCAGTCGGTGGCCAGCGCCACGTCGGCGCCGGCGTCCAGCAGCCGCCGGGCGTCCGGGTAGGGCGACCTGGTGGAGAACTCCACCCCGGGCAGCAGCGTGGCGACCGTCGTGCCGGCGGCGCCCGCGAGCGCCTCGACGTCCGCCTCGGACAGGTAGGTGCAGTGGTCGACGCTGGCCGCGCCGAGCTCGACCGCCAGCCGCACGCCGGGGCCCTCGCCCAGCTGGTTGCCGTGCACCCGCAGCCCGAGCCCGGCGTCCCGGCCGGCGGCCAGGATGTGCCGGGACTCCTCGGCGTCGAAGGCGTGGGCGCTGTGCGGCTCGCAGAACACGTCCACCCACCGGGCGTGCGGCGCGGCCGCGGCCAGCATCGTCCCGGCGACGAGCTCGACGTAGCCGCTGCGGTCGGCCCGCCGCTCCGGCGGCACCACGTGCGCGCCGAGGAAGGTGGTCTCCTCGGTCACCGTCCCGGCCAGCCGCAGCGCCCGCACCTCGTCCTCGACGGTCAGCCCGTAGCCGCTCTTGACCTCCACGGTCGTGGTGCCCTGGGCGCGCATCTCGTCCACGCGGGCCTGCAGCAGCTGCTGCAGCGTCGGCTCGTCGGCGGCCCGGGTGGCCGCCACGGTCGTGGCGATGCCGCCACCGTCGTAGGGCAGCCCGGCCATCCGGGCGGCGAACTCGGCCGACCGGTCCCCGGCGAAGACCAGGTGGGCGTGGCTGTCGACGAACCCGGGCAGCACCGCCTTGCCACCCAGGTCGATCGCCCAGTCGGCCGCCGGCGCCTCGGCCGCCGGCCCGACCCACTGCACCGTGCTGGCGGCGTCGGCGTACTCCGAGCCGACCACGACCGCGGCATCGCGCACCACGCCCATCCCGCTGACGGGGTCGCCGGGGTCCACCTGCTCCGCTCGGGTGTCGTCGCAGGTGGCGAGCTCGCTGATACCGGTGATGAGGATCGCCATGCTCAGCCCTCCCGTGCCGCTTCGCCGTCGCTGGTCACCGGCCGACGCTATCCCACAGCGGCGCGATCGCCTCGGCCAGCAGCCGGCCCACGTCCCCGAGCAGGTGCCGGCCCTGGGTCACCACGGTGCGCCCGTCGACGACCACGGTGTCGACATCCGGCGCGCCCGCCGCCAGGACCAGCTGGCCCGGGTCCGCCCCGGCGGTGCGGACGGTGTCGGTGCGCACCGCCACCAGGTCCGCCCGGGCGCCCACCTCGAGCCGGCCGGCGTCGGGCCAGCCGATGCTGTCGTGGGCGGTGAGGGCGGCCAGCAGCCGTGCCGGCGCCAGCCGGCCCCGCTGCAGGCTGGCCAGCCGCTCGTGCATCTCCAGCGCCCGCGCCTCCTCCAGCAGGTCGGTGACGGCGTGCTGGTCCGACCCCAGCGACAGCCGCGCGCCCGCGTCCAGCAGCGCGCGGGCCGGGCCGATCCCGTCGGCGAGGTCCCGCTCGGTCGTCGGGCAGAGGCACGCGGTGGCACCGGCTCCGCCGAGCAGCGCGACGTCCGCACCGGTCAGGTGGGTGGCGTGCACGGCGCTCAGGTCGGTGCCGAGCAGGCCCTCCTCGGCCAGCAGCCCGGTCGGGGTGAGCCCGTGGGCGGCCAGGCAGGCCTCGTTCTCGGCCGGCTGCTCCGACAGGTGCCCGTGCAACGGCGCGCCACGGTCGCGCGCCACCGCCGCTACCGTCGCCAGCTGCTCCCGGGGCACCGCCCGCACCGAGTGCACCGCCGCCCCCACCCGCAGCTGGGCCGGACCGCCCTCGGTGTGGTCGCGCAGCAGCCCCACCCGCTCGGCCCAGCCGGCCGCGTCGCCGTCACCGAACCGCTGCTGCTGCGGCCCCAGCGGCTGGTAGCCCTCCGCGGTCAGCCCGCCGGTCAGGTAGCAGGTGTCCAGCAGCGTCAACCGCAGCCCGGCCTCGGCCGCGGCCGCCACCAGGGCGTGCCCCATCGCGTTCGGGTCCTGGTAGCGGCGCCCGCCCGGCCCGTGGTGCAGATAGTGGAACTCCGCCACCGCCGTCACCCCCGCCAGCGCCATCTCGGCGTAGGCCGCCCGCGCCAGCGCCAGGTACCCGTCCGGGTCCAGCCGCTCGGCCACCGCGTACATCGCCTCCCGCCAGGTCCAGAAGGTGCCGCCGCCGTCGTGCGTGCGCCCGCGCAGCGCCCGGTGGAAGGCGTGGCTGTGGCAGTTCGCGAACCCCGGCAGCACCACCCCGGGCAGCCGCTCGGCCCCGTCGGCGACCGCGGTGGCGGCCGGCACGCCCGGCTCCACCCGCGTGTAGCGGCCCTCCCGCGCCTCCAGCAGCACATCCCGGGTCAGCCCGCCCGGCAGCTGGGCGTGGCCGGCGTGCCAGCGGCGGGGGCTCGCGCTCACCGGCGCCCGCCGCCGACCAGGTCGGCCACCACCGCGGTGAGCGCCCGGACGCCCTCGTAGCAGTCCTTTCGCTCGGCGTGCTCGGCCGGGCTGTGCGAGACCCCGGTCGGGTTGCGCACGAACAGCATCGCCGCGGGGATCCCGGCGCCGGCGAGGATCCCGGCGTCGTGGCCGGCGCCGGTGCCCAGGACGGGCACGCCGACCGGCTCGGCCGAGCCGCGACCGGTGGTCCAGCCCGGCTCCCGCTCCAGCACCGCCCGCAGCCGCGCCGACAGGTCCGCGTCGAAGTCGGTGGGCGGGGTCCAGGACTCCTCCTGCACGCGGGCCCCGAACTCGCCGGCCCGCTCGGTGAGCTCGGCCACCAGCTCGCGCACCTGGTCCGGGTCCGGGCCGCGGCTGTCGAGCCAGCCGGTGACGTGGCTGGGGACCGCGTTGACGCCGCCAGGCTCCACCAGCACCTTGCCGACGGTCGCGACGCAGCCGCGCCGCGCGGCCCCGTGCCGGGCGGTGAGCACCAGGTCGGCGTAGCCGAGCATGGCGTCCCGGCGGTCCTCCAGCCGGGTGGTGCCGGCGTGGTTGGCCTCGCCGGGGAAGTCGAACCGCCACCGGCCGTGCGGCCAGATGCCGCGACCGACCGCGACCGGCACCCCCAGGTCCACCAGCCCCCGGCCCTGCTCGACGTGCAGCTCGACGAAGGCGCCGACCCGGCGCAGCGCCTCCGGGTCCGGGCCCACCGCCTCGACGTCCCGCCCGGCGGCCCGCATCGCCTCCGCCATCGTGGTGCCGTCGGCGTCGGTGAGCCCCAGCGCGCGCTCGGGCGCCATCGCGCCGGTGATCACTCGCGACCCCGCGCAGGCCACGCCGAACCGGGCACCCTCCTCGTCGACGAAGTTGACCACCGCCAGCGGCCGGTCCGGCTCCACGCCGGCCTCGCGCAGGGCGTCCACCGCGGCCAGCGCCGAGACCACCCCGAGCGGCCCGTCGAAGGCGCCACCGTCCGGCACCGAGTCCAGGTGCGAGCCGACCGCCACCCCGGGGCGGCCGGCGGCGACCGCCGCGTCCGGGTCGCCCCACCAGGCCCACTGGTTGCCCATCCGGTCCTCGACCAGGTCCAGCCCGCGGGCGGCGCACTCAGCGGCGAACCAGTGCCGCAGCACGCGGTCCTCGCCCGTCCAGGCGAACCTCCGGTAGCCCCCGCTGGCGGCGCGCCCCACGGGCGTCAGTGCCTGCCACATCCGGTCGAACTCCGGTGGTGCCGCGCTCGTGCTGCTCACCCTCCGACAGTAGGGCCGGGACGCTCCCGGAGGCGGGCACGGCGCCGGCGCGCTGTCCGGCATGCCAGACACTGCAGGCTGGCGCGAGGGGATGGCCTGCAGGACGATGGGACCGGAGAGAGACAGGGCCATGGCTGCATCGAGGAGTGCGCGGCTGCGGGGCCTGGAGGAGCTGTGGGACCTGCGAGAGGTGCTGCACGAGACCGGGCCGGGCGTCGGCCTGCCGCTCCCGCTGCTGCACGGCCTGCAGCGGCTGGTGCGCTGCGACGCACTCGCCTTCAACGCGATGGACTCCGGCCGCCAGGGCTCCCGCTTCTGGCAGACCGTCGAGGACGGCGACTGGGGCGAGTCCGATGACCAAGGGACCGTGGCCGACCCGCAGGAGGCGGCGTTCTGGCGGCACTACTGGTCCTCCGAGCCGTGCCACTATCCCGACAGCAGCGGTGACCTCGGCAGCGTGACGCTGCGGTCGGACTTCGTCTCCGACCGGGACTGGCGGGCCAGCCCGATGTACCGCGAGGGCCTGGTCCCGTACGCGCACGAGCTGATGTTGGTCCTGCCCGACGGGGGGCCGGGGCGGACGCTGCGGCTGCTGGCGTTCCGTCGCGACGGGGCCGACTTCACCGAGGAGGACCGGTTCCTGATGCACCTGCTGCGCCCCCACGTCGGCGCGGCGTACCGGCGTGCCCAGGCGCACCGGGCCTGGGCGACGGTGGCCGTGACCGGGCCGCGGCATCCGCCGCCGCAGCTGACGGCACGCCAGCGCCAGGTGCTCGCGCTCGTCCGCGACGGGGCCACCAACGCCGCCATCGCCCGGCGGCTCGGCATCGCCGAGGGGACGGTCCGCAAGCACCTGGAGCACATCCACGCCACCCTCGGCGTCTCCTCCCGCACCGCCGCCGCGGTCGCGGCCGAGGACCTGCTGTAGCGGCCCCGCCGCCCAGCACGGCACCGCCCCGGGAGGCCGGCATCGGCCCCCGGGGCGGGTGTGGTGGCCCCCGCGGGAGCCACTACTCGAGCATCAGGTGCGTGGCACCGCCACCGCCCGGGAAGGGTGCGGACGGTGAGCCGGGCTCGTCGACCATGGCGCCGCCAGCCACGGTCGCGGCGACCACCGCCCCGGCGGCCAGTGCGGCCCCGAGGGCAGCAGCCGTGCGGCGGCGCATGTGCAGCAGTTTCATGATGGGTCCTCTCCACGTGACGGTGGCGCCCGGCTGGCGTCCCGTCACCTGCCACGGTGCTCCGCGCCGCCGCCGGCGGGTATACGCAGGAGCGCGTACCAAGGTTGCGGAGCACGCACGGCCCGTCGTGGCGTCGGCCCCGGCCACGGGCACACCACCGCCCCCGACGTCCGGACAGACATCGGGGCGGTGGTGTGCCCGCTCGGCCGGCGGGCCGCTACTCCTCCAGCCCGCAGGCGGCGTCGAGCGTGTCGTCGACCTCGGGTGAGGCGAAGATCGTCGGGGCCTCCCCGCGCACCTCGTAGGTGAGCACCAGGGTGACCGGCGCGTCGGAGAAGTTGCGGGCGGTGTGGGTCTGCCGTGGTGGGTGGAACGCCTCGCCGGAGGCGTACCGGTGCGCCCCGCAGCCGCGGTCGAGGATGGTGAAGGCGCCCCCGCCGGTCACGATGCCGGTGGTCTTGCCGGGGTGGCGGTGCCAGTCGACGTAGCCGCCCGGCTGCAGGTGGATCTTGGCGGTGATCACGGTGCGCTCCGGGCTGCTGAGCGCGCCCCGTGCCACCAGCTCGGCGGTGAACGGCGGCTCGTGCTCGTCGGCGACCGCAGTGCCGGTCAGGGTGGCGCCGGCGATGGTGGTGGCGGCCAGGCCGGCGGCGCCCAGGGCGGCGACCGCACGTCGGGATCGCATCAGGTCCATGGTGTGTCCTTCCTCGGGTGGGAGCGGGGTCAGGCGGCGCGCCGGCCCCAGGTGACCGCGTGCACGGGTGTCAGCTGCACGTGGTCGACGTCGGTGAAACCGTGCCGGTCCAGCAGCCCGTCGTAGGCGGCGCGCGGCAGCAGCTGGTCGTCGATCTGGGCCTCGAAGACCTGTACCCCGCTCATCAGCCGGCCCGGCGGCGTGCGCAGCGTCGGCTCGTCCTCGGGGAACGGGAAGTCCGAGACCACGAACCACCCGCCCGGGTCCAGCGCGGCCCGCACCTGGCGGGTGACCTGGTCGATGTCGCGGCACTCGTGCATCGAGATGTTGTTGATCACCACGGACGCGGGCTGGTCCAGCGTGAACTCCTCCAGCGGGCTGCAGACCAGCTGCACCCGCTCGGCGAGGCCGGCCTGGGCCATGGCGGCACGTGCCTGCTCGATCGAGTGGGGGTCGCCGTCCACGCCGACCAGCTCGCACTGCGGGTAGTGGGTGGCCAGCCGAACCAGGCCTCGCCCGGTCCCGCAGGCGGTGTCGACCACCCGGCCTCCCTGCCCGAGCCGTTCCGCCAGCCCGGGCACCTGGGCCAGGCCTCCGGGGACGAGCCGGGTGTAGAACGGGCGGCCGGACCTCGACACCGCCTGGATCCAGTCCGGGCTGGTGTCCGCCCACCACATCCGCTCGCCGGTGGCCAGCGTCCGCTCGAACCGGTCGAAGACCTCCGGCTGCTCCAGCAGCGGGAAGATCCCGCCCAGGAAGGCCGGGGAGTCGCTGTCCAGGAGCAGCGTGGCCATGTGCGGGGCGAGCTCGTACCGGGCGTCCGCCGCGAGCGCCGGCTCGTCGCCAGCCCGCTCCACGAGCCCGGCGGCGAACGCCCCGCGACACCAGACCCACACCAGGTACGGGTCCAGCCCGCGGCGCCCGGCCAGCTCCCGCGCGGTCCTCGGTCCCCCGTCGGCGAGCTCGGCGATCAGCCCCGACCGCAGCCCCAGCCCGACGCACCGGTGCCCGATGTAGCCAGCCGCGAGGCCGAGCAGGATCGGGGCCTGGTCGCTGAGCTGTGGTCCGGGGTCGGCCGCGTCGCTGGCGGCGGTGGTCTCGGGCCGGTCGGAATCGGTGGACATGGGCACTCCTCCTGCGTGGGTGTCGTGCACTGGCTCGCTGCCGACCCTGCTGCCGATGGGCGACCCGGCGCCATACGCAGAACTGCGTAACGGGCCGAGGGGGTGACCGGGAGAGGCGCCGTGCGGCACGATGGGAAGGCCGAGAGCGAGGACGATGAGGTCTGCCACGAGGGAGCGGCACCCGGGTCCGGACGCGCTGCGGGACCTCCGTGACGTGCTGCAGCAGACCGGCCCGGCGATCGGGCTTCCCCTGCCGTTGCTGCGGGGGCTGCAGTCCCTGCTGCGCTGCGACCACGTCTCCTTCCGGGCCGTCGACAGCCGGCGGCGGAGCTGCTCGTGGAGTCAGGACCTCGCGGCCGACCAGGTCCATGAGTACGACGCCGCTACCGGGGGGCCGCCGCCGCCACCGGAGCTGCTGCCGAGCACCCCGGCGTTCTGGCGGCACTACTGGGACTTCGAGCCCTGCAGCCACCCCGACCGCGCCGGGGTGCTCGGCCGCGCGGTACGGATCTCCGACTTCCTCTCGCAGCGGCAGTGGCACGCCAGCCCGATGTACCGGGACTACTTCGCGGGGACCGGCCTCCAGCACCACCTGACGCTCGCCCTTCCCGGCGGCGGCGAGGGCCGGACGGTCAGGCTGCTGCTGGGGCGGTGCGACGGGCCCGACTTCGACGACTTCGAGTGCTTCCTGGTGGAGCTGCTGCGGCCCCACCTGCTGGCGAGCTACCGCCGAGCCCGGACGCAGTGGCGACGCGAGCAGACCGGTGCCGGACTCGCGCCGTCGAGCGTGGTGCTGACTCCCCGACAGCGGCAGGTGCTCACCCTGGTCCGGGACGGGGCGACCGACGCGGCCATCGCGCGGCGGCTCGACATCGCCGAGGGCACGGTCCGCAAGCATCTCGAGCGCATCCGCGGGTCGCTGGGGGTCTCCTCGCGCACCGCCGCGGTCACCGCGGTGCGCGACCTGCTCTAGCCGGTGCGAGGGGCCCAGGGTCGACTGGGGGTCGGGTCAGGGGCGGGTGCGGGTCGAACCCGATAGGCGCGGCCACGCCGGGGCGACAGCGTGGGGGGATCCGAGAGAGGGAGCCCCCGTGACACTGGACGTGACGTCGCCCGCAGGCCCGTGGGTGCTGCTGGCGCTGCTCGCGCTGTGCCTGGTGGACGGGTTCTTCCCTCCGGTCCCCAGCGAGTCGCTGGTGATCGCGCTCAGTGCGGCGGTGGTGGCCACCGGGGGCCCGCCGTTGTGGGCGGTGTGGCTCACCGCTGCCGTCGGGGCGGTCCTCGGTGACCACGTCGCCTTCGCCATCGGCCGCCGGGTGGGCAGGGCCGGGCTGGCACGCCGCTCCGGGGACCGCTGGGTCGCCGCCTTCGACCGGGCCGAGCGGCTGCTCGCCCAGCGCGGCGCGGTGGTGCTGGTGACCGCCCGGCACGTGCCCGTGGGGCGGGTGGCGGTGACGATGAGCGCCGGGGCGAGCAGCTTGCCGTGGCGCCGGTTCACCGGCATCACCCTCGTCAGCGGCGCGCTCTGGGCCGGCTACGGCGTGGCCATCGGTGCCCTCACCGGCTACTGGCTCGGCGACCGGCCGCTGCTGGCCGTGGCGCTGGGCATCGCGCTCGCCCTCGTGGTGGGGCTGCTGGTCGACGCGGGGCTGCGGCGCCACCGTCAGCGCGCCGAGGCAGCCCGTTCCCAGGGGGCCACCGGCCCAGGCACGACCGCGAACAACGGGTGCGGATCCGGCACCTCCACCTCCTCCCAGCGGGCCAGCACCGCCGGGCTGCGCTCGGCCAGCTTGCCGCGCAGCCGGGACCACTCGAAGCCCAGCTGACCCGCGGTCACCTCCAGCACCCCGCTGCCACCCGGCTCGACGACCCGCAGCACCCGGCCCAGGTCGTAGCGGTAACCACGCGCCGTCGCCTCCTGCCAGACGCCGACCAGGTAGCAGCCGACGGCCGCCATCGGGTCCGGTGCCGCACGGAACCGCTCCAGCTGCGGATGGCGGGTGTAGCCGCGGGTGCGGCCGGCCAGCACCGCCTGCGCCAGCAGCGCCTCCCGCCAGCCGGCCGTGAGCCCCTGTCGGTCCAGGTATCGCGGGTGCAACGACCAGAGACGCACGCGGGGCTCCTTGCGGTGGGAGGCGGCTACGGTGGCCAGTATGAGCGAGCCCCTCGAGCGCGGCGTGGCCGCGATCGCCGCCTCCGGCATCAACCACGAGGTCACCCGGCACGGGCCGGTGCGCAGCCTTGCGGAGGCTGCGGCCGCTCGGGGCCTGCAGCCGCGAAACGTCATCAAGACGCTGGTGGTGCGGCGGGCCGAGGACGACTACCTGTTCGTGCTGGTCC
The DNA here is from genome assembly GCF_009602535.1 of Ornithinicoccus halotolerans. Lineage (GTDB taxonomy): Bacteria > Actinomycetota > Actinomycetes > Actinomycetales > Dermatophilaceae > Ornithinicoccus > Ornithinicoccus halotolerans. The sequence continues at coordinate 16,353 of NZ_WIQI01000019.1, forward strand.
CCGGCGACCGGGAGATCGCCTGGCCGCGGCTGCGCGCCGAGCTGGGCGTGAACCGGCTCTCCATGCCCGATGCCGCCCAGGCCCGGGAGGTGACCGGCTACGAGCGCGGGACCATCACCCCGTTCGGCTCGGCCCGCCCCTGGCCGGTCCTCGCCGACGCGACCCTCGCCGAGGACGGCCGGCTGGTCTCGATCGGTGGTGGCGCGCACGGGGTGGCGGTCACGGTCGCCGCCGCGGACCTGATCCGGGTGCTGGACGCCCGCGTCGCGGACGTGACCGACCCCGCCTGACCCGACCCGCGGCGTTACCGGCAGGCCCGCGGGAACCTTTTCCCGCGGGTTTGTCCGGTCTGCCGCGGGCCGCTACGTCAGCCGGGAGAGAGCGGGCTCGGCGAACGGCAGGTTCCGCACCACCCAGAACACGACCACGAACCCCGTCATCACCAGCACCGCCCTCGTGGAGGGCACCCACTCGGGCAGTCCCCGCGCGGCCCTGACCACCCAGCCCACCCACAGCACCAGGGCGACCGGGAGCAGCAGCACCACGACCGGGTTCATGCCCAGGGCCAGGTCCAGCTCACCGTGGCTGAGGTGGTGCACCGCCCGCAGTCCGCCGCACCCGGGGCAGTACCAGCCGCTCAGCGTCAGGAACGGGCAGCCCGGGTAGTGGCCGGGCTCGTTCGGGTCGACCTGGTGCAGGTACCCCGTGAGCGCGGCCACCCCGGCACCGAGCAGCAGCGGGGTGCGCAGCCGACCCGGCGCACGCTGCCCCGCGGCACCGCCGGCCGGCCGCTCCCCCGAGGGGGGTGCCTGGCCGCCAGGGCGGGGCCGCGTGGGCGTGGTCATGACAGCTGCGTCAGAACTCGGTGCCGGTGAAGCTGCCGCCGAACATGATGTTGAAGACGAAGCCGACCAGCCACAGCACCACCACGATGATGCCGATGATGAAGCCGGCCTGGCCGAGGCCGCCGTTGGTGGCGGTGCCGGCCGCGGCGGCGTCCTTGGACTTCTTGCCCAGGATGATCGCCGCGATGCCCAGCGGGCCGCAGCAGAAGCCGAGGATGCCGGTCACCAGCGCCCAGATGCCGAACTTGTTGTCCTGCTCGGGGTTCGCCCCGTAGCCGCCGGCTCCGGCCGGGTAGCCGGGCTGCCCGTAGGCGCCGGGCTGGCCCCAGCCCGCCTGCTGGCCGTACGGGCCAGGCGACGGCTGCTGCCCGTACGGCTGCTCCTGCCCCGGCTGCTGGCCGTAGGGCTGCTGACCGTAGGGCTGCTGACCGTGCGGCTCCTGCCCCGGCTGCTGGCCGTAGGGGTCCTGGCTGCCCTCGTCGCGCCCCTCGTCGCCACCGTAGGGGCCACCAGGCGGGGGCGGCGGGGGGTTCTGTCCGGGCGGGTTGGTCATCTCGCTGTCCCCTCGTCATCAGGTCTCGGGCCCCGGGCCGGGCCACGTCCAGGCCAACCTAGTGAAGCCGGACGCCGTTGTCTGCTCGCCCCGCGGCCGGTCACCGGAGCCGCCCGGTGGCCCGGCTCACTCCTCCCGCATCGGCACGCGGACGCCGCGCTCGGCGGCTACCTCCTCGGCGCGGTCGTAGCCGGCGTCGACATGGCGGATCACGCCCATGCCGGGGTCGTTGGTGAGGACGCGCTCCAGCTTCTGCCGCGCCAGGTCGGTGCCGTCGGCGACCGTCACCTGCCCGGCGTGCAGCGACCGGCCCATGCCGACGCCGCCGCCGTGATGGATGGACACCCAGGAGGCACCGGAGGCGGTGTTGACCATGGCGTTCAGCAGCGGCCAGTCGGCGATGGCGTCCGAGCCGTCGGCCATCGCCTCGGTCTCCCGGTAGGGACTGGCGACCGAGCCGCAGTCCAGGTGGTCGCGGCCGATGACGATCGGGGCGGCGACCTCTCCACGTGCGACCATCTCGTTGAACAGCGCGCCGGTCCGCTCCCGCTCGCCGTAGCCCAGCCAGCAGATCCGGGCGGGCAACCCCTCGAACTGGACCCGCTCCTGGGCGCCGGTGAGCCACCGGTGCAGGCGCTCGTTGTCGGGGAACAGCTCCATGACCGCCCGGTCGGTCGCCGCGATGTCGGCCGGGTCGCCGGAGAGCGCCACCCACCGGAACGGGCCCTTGCCCTCGCAGAACAGCGGCCGGATGTAGGCGGGCACGAACCCCGGGAACTCGAAGGCCCGCTCGAACCCGCCCTGGCGCGCCTCGTCCCGGATCGAGTTGCCGTAGTCGAACACCTCCGCACCGGCGTCCAGGAACCCGACCATGGCCTCGACGTGCCGGGCCATCGAGGCCTGCGCGCGCTCGGTGAACTCCTCGGGCTTCTTCTCCGCGTACTCCTGCCAGTCCGCCAGCGCGACTCCCTCCGGCAGGTAGGACAGCGGGTCGTGCGCCGAGGTCTGGTCGGTGACGATGTCGACCTCGACGCCGCGGCGCAGCAGCTCGGGGAACACCTCCGCCGCGTTGCCGACGACGCCCACCGACACCGCCTCCCGGTCGGCCTTGGCGCGGGTCACCCGGTCGAGCGCGGCGTCCAGGGAGTCGGCCACCTCGTCCAGGTAGCGGCTGCGCACCCGCCGCCGCAGCCGCGCCTCGTCGACGTCGACGATGAGGCAGGTGCCGCCGTTGAGGGTGACCGCCAGCGGCTGCGCGCCGCCCATGCCGCCGCACCCGCCGGTGAGGGTCAGCGTCCCGGCCAGGCTGCCGCCGAACCGCTTGTCCGCCACGGCGGCGAACGTCTCGAAGGTGCCCTGCAGGATGCCCTGGGTGCCGATGTAGATCCAGGACCCGGCCGTCATCTGGCCGTACATCGTCAGCCCGAGCCGCTCCAGCCGCCGGAACTCCGGCCAGGTCGCCCAGTCGCCGACCAGGTTGGAGTTGGCCAGCAGCACCCGCGGCGCCCACTCGTGGGTGCGCAGCACGCCGACCGGCTTGCCGGACTGGACCAGCATGGTCTCGTCCTCGCGCAGCTCGGTGAGGGTGCGCACCATCGCGTCGAAGGACCGCCAGTCACGGGCGGCCCGGCCGGTGCCGCCGTAGACGACCAGGTCGTCGGGACGCTCGGCGACCTCGGGGTCGAGGTTGTTCATGAGCATCCGCAGCGGCGCCTCGGTCTGCCAGCTGCGGGCGGTCAGGGTGGTGCCGCGCGGGGCGCGGACGGGGCGGGCGCCTTCCATGATGGCTCTCCTTCGGTCGGTCTCGGCTGTGCACGTCGCGGCCCGCTCACCCGAGCGGACCGGTCACCTCTTCGGCCGCGGCACGGACCCGCCCGCCCGCGACCAGCTCCACGGCGGTCTCGACCTCCGGCGACAGCTGGCGGTCGGGGCCGGGGCCGGGCACGCCAGCCCCCCGCAGCAGCCGCACCACCGCGCCGGTGGCCGGCGACGGCTGCAACGGCGTGCGCAGCTCCAGCGCCCGCGCGGCGGCGAGCACCTCGACCGCCAGCACCCGGGTCAGCCCGTCGACGGCCCGGCGCAGCTTGCGCGCCGCTGACCAGCCCATCGACACGTGGTCCTCCTGCATCGCCGAGGAGGGGATCGAATCGACGCTGGCCGGGACCGCCAGCCGCTTCAGCTCGGAGACCACCGCGGCCTGGGTGTACTGGGCGATCATCAGCCCGGAGTCCACGCCCGGGTCGTCGGCCAGGAACGGCGGGAGCCCGTGGTTGCGCGCCACGTCCAGGAACCGGTCGGTGCGCCGCTCGCTGATCCCGGCCACGTCGGCGGCCACGATCGCCAGGAAGTCCAGCACGTAGGCCACCGGGGCACCGTGGAAGTTGCCGTTGGACTCCACCCGACCGTCGGGCGTGACCACCGGGTTGTCCACGGCCGCGGCCAGCTCACGGGCGGCGACCTGGGCGGCGTGGGCCACCGTGTCCCGGGCGGCACCGTGCACCTGCGGGCTGCAGCGCAGCGAGTAGGCGTCCTGCACCCGGGTGCACTCCTCGGTCCGGTGGCTCTCCCGGATCGGGCTGCCGGCCATGAGGGCGCGCAGGTTCTGCGCGGAGACCGCCTGGCCGGGGTGGGGCCGCAGCCGGTGCAGGTCGGCGGCGAACACGTCGTCGGTGCCCAGCTGCCCCTCGACGCTCATCGCCGCGGCGACGTCCGCGGTGGCCAGCAGCCCCTCCAGGTCGTGCAGCGCCAGCAGCAGCATCCCGAGCATCCCGTCGGTGCCGTTGATGAGGGCCAGCCCCTCCTTCTCGGCCAGCTCGACCGGCTCGATGCCCGCGGCGGCGAGCGCCTCGGCCGCCTCGACCAGCTCGCCGCCGGTGTCGCGTACCTGCCCCTCCCCCATGACCGCGAGCGCGCAGTGCGCCAGCGGCGCGAGGTCGCCGGAGCAGCCCAGCGAGCCGTACTCGCGCACCACCGGCGTGATCCCGGCGTTGAGCAGCGCCGCGTAGGCCTCGGCGGTCCTCACCTGCACGCCGGTGCGGCCGGTGGCCAGCGTCGACAGCCGCAGCAGCATGGTCGCCCGGACCACCTCCCGCTCCACCTCGGGCCCGGAGCCGGCCGCGTGCGACCGGACCAGGCTGCGCTGCAGCTGGGCGCGGCGCTCCGCGGGGATGTGCGTGGTCGCCAGCGCCCCGAAGCCGGTCGAGATCCCGTAGTGCGGCTGCGGGTCGTCGGCCAGCTGCTCGATGACCCGCCGGCTCGCCGCGACCGCTGCCCGCGCCTCCTCGGCGAGGGTCACGGGCGCGTCCTGCCGGGCGACCGCCACCACCTCGGCCGGCGACAGCGGGCCGGTGCCGACGGTGACCTCGGTGGGCAGCGACGTGGGCGGGGAGGCGACAGAAGCGGTCATGTCACCCATTGCAGCGCCCGAGCGGTCGCCGGGCGATCCCCGCGAGCCGGGCTGTGTCTCAGGTGCCAGACGTAGCGGTGGGGGTCTGCCGCTACGCTGCCGCCATGGCAGTCGCAACCACCGACCGCGTCGACCGTGCCGGGCTCGAGGAGTTCCTGCGCAGCCGCCACTTCGCCGTGCTGCAGACGGTGCGCCGCAACGGCGCGCCGCAGCTGTCCCCGGTCACCTGCGGGCTGGACCCCGAGGGGCGCCTGGTCATCAGCTCCTACCCGGAGCGCGCCAAGGTCCGGAACGCCCGGCGCGCCCCCCGGGTGAGCCTCTGCGTGCTCTCCGACGGCGGCGGAGACCCGTGGGTGCAGGTGGACGGCACCGCCGAGGTGCTGGACCTGCCGGAGGCGCTGGAGCCGCTGGTCGAGTACTTCCGCTCCATCAGCGGCGAGCACCCCGACTGGGACGAGTACCGGGAGGCGATGCAGCGGCAGGGCAAGTGCCTCATCCGGGTCACCATCACCGGGTGGGGACCGATCGCGACCGGTGGCTTCCCACCCCGGGTGGCACCAGCACCCTGAACCGCTCGAGGACCAGCCTCACCCCCTCGCCGTGCCCCGCCCGCCACGCGGGCAGGTCGGGGGCCTCCACCCCCTCGGCGGTCAGGTGCTCGGCGCCCACCTCCCCGACAGCGGCCACCCGCACCGCGGTGGTCGCCAGCAGCGCGCGGGGGCGGCCCGCGCTGTCGAGCAGGATGGCCAGGTCCCCCGGCTGCGGCAGCTCGTCCTCGTCGCCGAAGTCCGACCGCGCGCTCGTCAGCGCCGACGCCCGCCCCTCCAGCACCAGCTCGACGAACCGGTCGGCCTCCTCAGCGGTGTCCCCGTAGCACCACGCCGGCGGCGGCACCGTCTCGGTCACCGTGGGCCCGAGGTGCGCGCGGGCCGGGTTGAGGCCCGCCCGCACCCGGGCGTTCTCCCAGAACGCGTCGATCTCGGTCCGGCTCATCTGCCGACCGTAGTAGCCCTACCGCGGGGCCGGAAACCCTCATACCCTGGAACTATGGCCACGCTCGAGGAGCTGCGCACCGCCGCGACGGCCCTGCCGGGGACCGAGGAGGGCGTCCACGTCGACATGCCGGCGTTCTCGGTGCGGGGCAGACCCTACGCGCTGCTCTGTCGCGACAGCCGGGTGGAGCTCCTGGTCAACCAGGGGATGGCCGACGCCGCCGTGGCGACCCACCCGCGGGCGGAGCACCTGCGGCAGCGGGGCGAGCGGATCGGCATCGTGGTCCCGCTGGTGGACCTGGACGACGAGGACCTGGAGTACCTCCTGCACAGCGCGTGGGCCTGCCACGCCCCGCGCGACCTGGTGCTCGACCACGCCCGCCGGGGCGGTAGCAGCGGAGCCCCCGCCGACGACGCCTCCCGGTGAGCGCGGGCGGCGCCAGGCCGCGGCGCAACGCACCCGCCGCGGCGCACGCCCTGTCCGTGCTCACCCTGCTGGCCCGCCACGCCGGCCCGATGCCGGCCGCCGCCATCGCCCGGGAGCTGGGGCTGCCGCGGTCCAGCACCTACCACCTGCTCACCGTGCTGGCCGACCGTGGCTTCGTGGTGCACCTGCCGGAGGAGCGCCGCTACGGGCTGGGGGTCGCCGCCTACGAGCTGGGGTCGGCCTACTCCCGGCAGCAGCCGCTGGAGCGGCTGGGGCGCCCGCTGCTGACCCGGCTGGCCGACCGCACCGGCCACAACGCCCACCTGGTCGTGCTGCACGGGCGCGACGTGCTCTACCTGCTGGAGGAGCGTGTCGCCGGCCGGCCCTCGCTGGTCACCGACGTGGGGGTCCGGCTCCCGGCCACGCTGACCGCCAGCGGGCTGGCGATCCTCGCCGCGCTCCCCGCACCTCAGGTGCGGGCGCTCTACCCGGAGCCGGACGCCTTCGTGCAGCGCCACGGTTCCGGCCCCACCTCGCTGGCGCGGTTGCGGCCGCTGCTGAGCCGGGTACGGGCCGACGGCTACGCCCAGGAGGTCGGCTCGGTCACCCCCGGGCTCGCGTCGGTCGGCGCGCCGGCCCTCGACCACACCGGCCACCCGGTCGCCGGGGTGGCGACCACCTACCCCGTCGAGGAGGTCGACGACCACGAGAGGACCCGCCTGGTGCAGGCGGTCCGCCGCTGCGCGCGGGAGCTGTCCACCCGCCTCGGGCACGGCCGCCCCCCGCCGGCTCAGGTCGGCCGGTCGCCCTCGGCCGACCGCCGCGCCTAGCGTGGGGACCATGAAGGCGATCACGCTTCCCGAGCACGGCGGGCCCGAGGCCCTCACCCTGGCCGACGTCGAGTCGCCCGCGCCCGGACCGGGCGAGCTGCTGATCGACGTCCTCACCGCGGGAGTCAACCGCGCCGACGTCGTGCAGCGGATGGGCCACTACCCGCCGCCCGAAGGGGAGTCCGAGCTGCCCGGGCTGGAGGTCAGCGGAGTGGTCGCCGGCCTCGGCGAGGACGTCGAGGGCTGGCAGGTCGGTGACGAGGTGTGCGCGCTGCTGGCCGGTGGCGGCTACGCCGAGCAGGTGGTCGCGCCGGCGGGTCAGGTGCTGCCGGTGCCCGGCGCGGTGGACCTGCGCGACGCCGCCGCGCTGCCCGAGGTGGTGTGCACGGTGTGGAGCAACGTGTTCCTCACCGCCAACCTGCAGCCGGACGAGACGTTGCTGGTGCACGGCGGCGCCAGCGGTATCGGCACCATGGCCGTGCAGCTGGCCCGGGAGGTCGGCGCCCACGTGGCCGTCACCGCGAGCACGCCCGAGAAGCTGCGGGCCTGTGAGGAGCTGGGCGCGGGGACCCTCATCAACTACCGTGAGCAGGACTTCGTCGAGGAGATCCGCGGTGCGACCGGCGGGCGCGGCGCCGACGTCATCCTCGACGTGGTGGGCGCGAAGTACCTGGACCGGAACGTGCGCGCCCTGGCCACCAACGGCCGGCTGGTCGTGATCGGGCTGCAGGGCGGCCGCACCGGGGAGCTGGACCTGGGCCGGCTGCTGGCGAAGCGCGGCGCGGTCATCGCCACCTCGCTGCGGGCCCGCCCCCGCGCGGAGAAGGCGACCATCGTGGCCGCCGTGCGCGAGCACGTCTGGCCGCTGCTGGCCGAGGGGCGGGTGGGTCCGGTCGTGCACAGCCGGTTCCCGCTGGCCGAGGTCGCCGAGGCGCACCGGCTGATGGAGGCCGGCGGCCACGTCGGCAAGATCCTGCTCGACGTCCGGTGACCGGTGCTGCCACCCACGACCGGCGTCGTCCCCGTGCCCGGACCGCGCGAGCGAGGCAGGATGGGACCATGACGGAGCCACAGCAGCAGCCAGCGGAGCAGGACTCCCAGCAGCAGCGCGGTCAGTCGCCGGAGGGCGAGCGCGTCGTCGTGCTGACCGAGGGCGGCATGGGGGTGGCCCGCAAGCCCGGTGAGGACGGGGACGAGGAGCAGCGCCGGCCCACCGACCTGGTGGAGGAGCCGGCCAAGGTGATGCGACTGGGCTCCATGATCAAGCAGCTGCTGGAGGAGGTCCGCAACGCGCCGCTGGACGAGGCCGGCCGGCAGCGGCTGGCCGAGATCCACCGGCGCTCGCTGACCGAGCTCGAGCGCGGCCTGTCGGAGGAGCTGGTCGAGGAGCTGGACCGGATCACGCTGCCGTTCACCGAGGACGCACCCACCGAGGCCGAGCTCCGGATCGCCCAGGCCCAGCTGGTCGGCTGGCTGGAGGGACTCTTCCACGGGATCCAGACCGCGATCGTCGCCCAGCAGATGGCCGCCCAGGCTCAGCTGCAGCAGATGCGCCGGGCGTTGCCGGTCGGCCACCCCCAGGCCCAGGGCGGGCAGGGCATGCCGCAGCAGCCCTCGATGCCCGGACCGGACGACAGCAGGGGCACCGGCCAGTACCTCTGACCGACCCGCGCTGGCTGCGCTGGCCGCCGCCTTCGGCTCTCAGCCGGTGGCCAGGTCCACCCCGTGGCTGAACATCCGGTCGGGGTCGACGGCCCGCTTGACCGCGGTCAACCGCTCCCAGGCCGCCGGCTCGAACGCTGCCCGGGAGGCCGCAACCCGGCCGGGTCCCTCGATGAAGTTGAGGTAGGGCCGGCTGGTCTGCCCCTCCAGCCGCTGCCAGAGCCCGCCGAACCGGGCCTCCGCCTCGGGCACCGCCTCCGGGCCGGTCACCAGGGCGACCGTCTCCAGCAGCCAGTCGTCGCCGCGGGCGATCGCCCCAGCCGGTCCCGCCGCGACCGGCGTGGCCAGCGCCCCGCCGCCGTGGCGCAGCTCGGCGAACAGCACCGGCCCGGGGGCGGCCGTGGCCGCCAGCATCCCCTCGAGCACCTCCTCGTCCAGCCCGCCCAGCCAGGACCCGGTGGTGAGCGCCGGCAACGGGTCGACCGGGTCCTGGGAGATCTCGGCGACCTGCGCGAACGGCATCGGCCCGAACATGTCCAGCGCCGGCTGCCGCCACCGCCGCCACTCGTCGACCAGGGCGGCACCGTCGGCCAGGTCGCCGGAGTAGCACCCGCGCACGATCGCGAACGAGCGGCCGCGCACCGGCTCGGGCACCAGGTCCAGCGGCGGGAAGTTCATGACCGTGAAGGCCGACGTCATCTCCGGCGGCAGGCCTTCCGACCACGCCCGGTAGCGGCCGAAGACCTCCCGCACCTGCTCCACCGGGTAGAGCAGGTTGCCCCCGTAGACGTCGGTGACGGGCACCAGGTCCACGGTCATCTCGACGACGACCCCCAGGCTGCCCGCACCGCCGCCGCGCAGCGCCCAGAACAGCTCGGGCTCCCGGTCCGGTCCGGCCTCCACCACCGTGCCGTCCGCCAGCACCACCGTGACCGAGCGCACCCGGTCGGCGGCGAAGCCCTCGCGGCGCCCCAGCCAGCCGAACCCGCCGCCCAGGGTGTACCCGACCGCCCCCACGTGCGGCGTCGACCCGAGCAGCGGCGCGAGCCCGTGGCGCTGGGCCTCAGCGAGCACCGGCGCCCAGGTCAGTCCCGCGCCGAGCGTGGCGGTGCGCGCCACCGGGTCCACGGTGAGCCCCGCCAGCCCCTGGGTGACCAGCAGCGTGGACCCGGGCCCGGCGGTGAGCCCGACTCCGTGACCGGTGGCCTGCACCGCGACGGTGCGCCCCTCACGTCGGGCCCGCCGCACCGCTGCCACCACGTCCTCGATGCTGGTGGCCAGCACTACCTCGTCCGGCTCGTGGCGGTAGTGCCGGTTCCAGGCCAGGCAGGCCTCGGCGTAACCCGGCTCACCCGGGCGCAGCCCGAGCGGTCCGGCCGGCGCCACCGGCGCGATGAGTTCCTCGGTCATGGCTGTCTCCCTCTCCCTGCCGGGCACGGCGGTGCCCGCGCGCCTCCACGCTCGCCGGAGCACCCCGCGCCGGCAATCCCCCGATGTGGGGATTCGCGCGGCCGCCGACCCTGGTGATCAAGGATGCTTAGCACTACTCTGGCCGCCGTGACCGTGACTCACGCACCCGGGCGGTCGCGTGACGACCGCGCCTCGGCTGCCGGCCTGCGCCGCAGTGACACCGTCGCGGGCGTGCTGCACGCCACGCTGGAGCACCTGCACCGGTTGGTGCGCTTCGACGCCGCCTACATCAGCGGGACGGACCCGGAGACCACGCTCTACTCCCGGGCCGTCATCACCGAAGGGGTACCCGGGAGCAGCTGCGCACCAATCGTGCACAACGAGTTCCACGAGCACGACGTCAACAAGGTCGCCGCGCTGCACCGGGCCGGTCCGCGCGGCCACGTGACGACGCTGCACCGGGCCACCGGGGGCCGCCCGGACCGGAGTCCCCGCGCCCGCACCGTGAACCGCGAGCTGGGCCTCGGTCCCGAGCTGCGCGCGACGTTCTCCACCGCACGGCACTGCTGGGGCGCGATGACGCTGCTGCGCGCGGAGGGCGATGGCGACTTCACCGACGCCGAGCTGTCCCTGGTGGCGGGCAGCAGCCGGCTGGTGACGACGCGGCTGCGCGAGGTCACGCTGCGCGAGCTGGCGCGTCCCGCCGGTCCGGACCAGCCCTGTGGCGTCGTGACGCTGGACGAGCAGGGGCGCGTCGTCGCCATGACCGACCGCGCCGCGGAGCTGGTGGACGGCCTGTCGATGCTCCCGGTGGCGGATATTCTGCTGCCCGCCGCCGTGCCGCGGGGGGCCCCCGGCGAGCTCCACGTGGTGGCCAGCCTGGCCCAGGCCCAGGCCCAGGCCCAGGCTCGGGCCGGTCGTCCGGGGGACGGCGTCGTCGACCTGCCGGAGGCGGTCGTGCGCATCCCCTCCCCGACGCACGGCTGGCTCACCCTCCGCGCCGAGTGCGCCCGTGACGCCGGCGGGACGGTCGTGGCGACCCACGTGGTGCTGGAGCAGTCGCGGCCGGCCGACGTGCTGGCGATGGTCGTGGCCTGCTACGACTTGTCCCCCCGCGAGGAGGAGGTGCTGGTGGAGGTGGTGGCGGGTCGCGGCACCGACGAGATCGCCGCCCGGCTGGTCATCTCACCCCACACCGTCCGCGACCACGTCAAGGCACTGTTCGAGAAGACCGGCACCCGGTCCCGCGGCGAGCTGGCCAGCCACCTGTTCGCGGTGCACTACAAGCCGACGCTGCAGCTGGACCATAGGCCGCCCCGCTCGGCCGCGTCAGGGGTGTCCGCCGTCGGCCGGTAGCACCGCGCCGGCCCGGGGCTGGTGCCCTTCGATCACGCACACCCGCAGGATGCGCCGGGTCGTGGCGTCCACCTCGCCCTTGTCGATCTCGGAGGGATGCCGCCAGGCGGCGGTCCGCGCCTCGCTGTCCAGGCGGACCTCCGGCCGCTCCCGGAGCCGCACCTGGTACACCACGTCGACCGCATGCCCGTCGGGATGGACCGCCACCATGACCGGGTCCCCGGCGTCGACGCGCAGACCGGTCTCCTCGGCGACCTCCCGCGCCACGGCGGCCTCCGGGGTCTCACCTCGGTCGAGCAGGCCGCCGGGCAACGACAGCCCCGGGCGGTGCGGCTGGCCGAGCAGCAGCACGTGCTCGTCATGGACGAGCACGCACACCGCGCCCAGCGTGTAGTTCGGGGTGGCGCCGGCGACCAGGCCCCGCTTCATCGGGCCCGGGAGCCCCCGGAACACCCGCAACGCCACGTCGTGCAGCCAGCGCCGCCGCCCGGTGCCCGCCACGTCAGGGCCGCTGCAGACCGTGCAGCACGGCGACGGTGTCCGGGTGCCCGTAGTAGTCCTTGACCAGCACGTTGAGCTCGGGCAGGTGCCACAGCTGCGGGGTCAGCGTCTGCCCGCTCTGCTCGCAGCTCACCCGCCAGGTCTCGTAGCGCGCCACGTGCGGCCCCACCGTCGTGGTCTGGCTGGTCAGCGGCAACCCGTCGTTGGCGGTGACGGCCGGGTCGACGGCGCCGCCGGCGCCGTCCTCACCGCTAGCGGCCTCGCCAGCGGCCTCGCCGGCGCCACCCTCCTCGCCCTCGGCGCCCTCGGCGTCCTCGTCGCGCTGGCCACCGGCCTCCTCCCCGAACGGGCAGGCGGGCTCGTCCTGGCCGGCCCACCAGGCGCCGGCCTGGTTGGGCTGGTAGCGGCTCCCGCTGGCCCCCGGCAGCCAGTCGCCGCCGATCGCGACGACCACCCCGCCGCAGCCGTCGACGGGTGCCAGGTCGCCCGGAGGCACCAGGCACCACTGGTGCGGCGGGATCTCACCGGGCTGGGGGTCGGCCGCCTGGGCCTCACCCATGTCCTCGACCTCCCAGTCGGCGGGGATCTCGAACTCCAGCCGGGTGAGCACGGTGCGCTCCGTGCCCGGTGTCTCGGTCGCCGCGTCGCCGCCCGGAGCGCCGGGCCCTGCGGTCTCCTCGCCGTCGTCCCTGCCGCTGCCCTCGTCGGGCCCCGGCAGGGTGGTCGGCACCGGGTCGGGCAGCTCGGTGGCGTCTCCGGTCGGCTCCACGGTCGCCGTGCCCTCGTCGTCGGCTGCCCCCGGCGGGCCGTCCGGCTCCCCCTCGTCAGCTGAGCACGCTACCAGCAGCATGGCGACGGCGCAGGTCACCGCCACCCTCCGCGCGCCGCGACCCGTACTGCCCATGAGGCCAGCCAACCACATCCCGGCCTGCCGATCGTCCTAGGATCCGTAACGATGTCGGACGTGGACCAGGCTCCGGACGGGGCCAACCGAGCGGCCCGGCCCGGTGCGCTCTCCGCCTGGTCGGCGCGCTGGTGGACGCCAGGCCGCCGCCCGCTGCGGGGCGTGCTGGCCGCGGCGCTGCTGGCGGTGCTCGGTTACGGGGGTGGGGTCGCGACGACCAGCCTGTGGCCCATCCACGTCGAGACCGACCACTTCTCCGCGGCGGTGCGGGTGTCGCCGTCGTTCTTCAAGGCCTCGACGGTGCACAACCCGACCGTGTTCGGCGACATCGACCTGCGGTTCGGTGGCCCCGTCCCCGCCCCGGGCATCGAGAGCCAGGTGCAGGTCAAGGAGGAGATCACCGACGTCTTCACCCGCGGCCGGGTGGACATCGGTGCCCTCTACCCGGACCAGGGGCAGCTGCGGGAGGCGCTGAGCGACGGCCTGCAGGAGCTGATGTGGAAGTTCGGCGGCGGTGCCCTGGCCACGGTCAGCCTCGTGGTCGTGCTCTGGCACCTCGGCCGGCCCCGGTGGGCCTGGCACCCGGCGGCGGCGACGATCGTCAGCGCCGCCGTGCTCGCGGCCGCGGTGCCCGGCACCGCCGCGCTGCTCACCTACCGGCAGGGCAACCTGGTCACCTTCACCACCACCAGCCTGCTGGGCACGGTGCGCAGCAACGCCGGGATGTTCACCGACATCCGCGGCCAGGCCCAGCAGGCCACCCCCTACGTGCAGAACCTGCTGGCGCTCTCCGACGCGCTGCAGGCCGAGTTCCTCCCAGAGGAGGCCACCGGCCCGACCGCCGCCCGGTTCCTGCTGGTCAGCGACATCCACGGGATGAACTACTACGCCCTGATGGAGCAGGTCATCCAGGACGAGGGCATCACCGCCGTCATCGACACCGGTGACCTGCTCAACTTCGGCCGCACCGCCGAGGGCGAGATGTCCGGCATCTTCGCCGACATCGAGGACCTGGGGGTCCCCTACATCTTCGTGCGCGGCAACCACGACGCCGTCAGTCCCCACGACGAGGCACTGCTGCGGCGGATGTCCGAGATCCCGAACGTCATCCTGCTCGAGCCCACCGCCGGCGAGTACGTCGAGGCCAGCGTCAACGGTGTACGCCTCTCCGGCTACAACGACTGGCGGCACTTCGGTGAGGCCAACGAGGACTTCGCCGCGCAGCAGGAGGCCGCGGCGAGCCGCTACCGCACCGCGATCGGGGACCGGCCGGTCCCGGACGTCGTGATGACCCACCAGCCCTACGCGCTGGATGAGCTCGAGTCCGGTCAGGTCAAGCTCAACGGGCACATGCACAGCACCCTCCTCGCCGACAATCGGGTGCAGATCGGGACGTTCACCGGCGGTGGCCTGGTCAACCACTTCCAGGCCCCCGGCACCGACGAGGAGGACGAGGAGCTGGCCGGTGAGCTGGTCGGGCAGCCCTACGCCTTCGACATCCTGGCGTTCGGGGAGGACTGCTCGGTGCAGTCGGTCACCCGCTACACCTACCGCAACCTGGTCTCCGGCCGGCCCCAGTTCGACAACGTCAGCGTCATCAACGGCTCGACGATCGCCCAGGAGCCGGCCCCGCCGCTGGATCCCGAGCAGGAGGAGCCGCGCAGCTGCGGCCCGGACGCGGGCGTCAGCACCGAGCAGGTCGGCCAGGTCGACCCGGAGGACTGGGAGGACGAGGACGCAGGCTGAGCCCGGACCACGGCCTCAGGGCGGGCCCGCCCCGCCGAGCGGCAGCCGCGCCCGCACCTCGTACCGCGGCCGGCGCCCCGGGCCCTCACCCAGATGGGACTCCACCAGGACGACCTCCGACACGGTGAACTCCGGCCCGTCGACCGTGTCCAGTGTCTGCACCCACCGACCGGCCCGTTTGGGGCGACCCGACCGTGCCACCGTCAGGTGCGGCGAGAACGGCGTGCCCCCGACCACGGCGCCGGCATGGCCGGCCGCGTCGCGCAGCGCCCGGGCCCACCGCCGCAGCTCGGCGGCGGTGTCCTCCGGACCGACGCCGAGCCAGAGCACGCGCGCCCGGTCCGGCGCCGGGAACGCCCCGGCACCCTGCACCCGCACCGGGAGCGGCTCGCGCCGGGCGGCCCACACCGAGCCGGCCTCCAGCAGCTGGTCCGCGGCGGTCTCGGTCAGCTCGGGAAGGAACACCAGCGTCACGTGCAGCTGCTCGGGCAGCGTCCACCGCCAGTCGCGGTGGTGCTGCTGGTCGGAGTCACGCCGCGGCCGGAGGAACTGCTCCACCTCGGCCACGACCTCCTGCGGCGGGACGATCGCGAGGAAGGCGCGCACCCGGCCATCGTCTCAGTGGTCGTGCCGGCCGTGCTGGCCGTGCCCGGTGGCGGCTCCGGCCGCCCCGCCCGTTCCGGGGCCCGCCAGCTCCCCGTCCTCGGCCACGACGAACTGGCCCATCATGCCCTCGTCCTCGTGGCGGAGCAGGTGGCAGTGGTACATGTACGGGACCGAGGTGTCCCCGGCCGGTCCCGCGTGGTCGCGGAAGGTCATCAGGAGCCGCATCGTGCTTCCCGGCGCCAGCAGCACGGTGTCCTTCAAGCCGGCCAGCCCCGGCCCGGGCTCGCGCCCGTCGACCCCGAGCACGTGGAACTGCACGTCGTGGACGTGGAAGCTGTGCGGCTCACCGCCGGCGTTGCGGACCTCCCAGACCTCGGTGTCCCCCAGCCCGACCACCTCGTCGATGCGCTCCATGTCCATCCGCTTGCCGTTGATCTGCCGGCCCTGCAGCTCGAACGAGCGCGTCCGCACGGCGTCGGCCTCGTCCCCGGCGTGGTCAGCGATGTCGGGCACCAGCGGGTCGGGCACCTCCGGGGAGGGCTGCAGCTCCGCGGCCGCCCGCAGCTGCATGACGTCCAGCCGGTCCGCACCGCCGACCTGCCGGTCGCTGAGCCCGCCTCCGCTGACGTGGCCCGGCTGGCTGCGCAGCACCCGGGTCTCCCCGGGCTGCATGGTGACGACCACCTCGGCCCGCTCGCCCGGGGAGAGCAGCACCGCGTCGGTCCGGTGCGGCTCCGGCAGCAGCCCGCCGTCGCTGGCGATCTGCACCAGGGGCGACCCGTCGTCGAGCCCGAACGCGTAGGTGCGGTGGATCGAGGCGTTGAGCAGCCGCAGCCGCACCCGCTCGGTGGTCACCTCCAGGTAGGGGCCCACCGTCCCGTTGACCAGCACGGTGCTGCCCCGGTCCCGCCCCTCCTCCAGCCGGCCGGAGTCCTCCAGGGAGACGTCCTGCACGATCACCGGCACGTCGTCGACCCCGTACTCGCGGGGCAGGTCCAGTGCCTGCTCCACGGGGTCGTCGAGGATGAACATCCCGGCCAGCCCGCGCGCCACGTGGTCGGCCGTCTCCCCGTGCGGGTGGGGGTGGTACCAGAGCGTGGCGGCCGGCTGGTCGACCGTCCACTCCGGGGTCCAGGTGCCGCCGGGCTCGACCGGCTGGTGGGGCCCGCCGTCCATCGCCGCCGGCAGGTGCATGCCGTGCCAGTGCACCGAGGTGGTCTTCGGCAGCTCGTTGTCGACCTCGACCCTCACCTGCTCGCCGCGGCCGGCGCGCAGGGTGGGACCGAGGTGGGCGCCGTTGAAGCCCCAGGTTGCGGCGGTGCCGGACCCACCGAGGTCGGAGCGGCCCTCCTGGGCGGTGAGCGAGAACACCCGCCGGCCCTGCTCGTCGACCCGCGACTCGGCCAGCGGCGGGACGGCCAGGGCCCGGTCGAACTCGACCTCGCCGACGGTGTCGATCGGCCGCAGCGCGAACCAGGCCACCGCCAGGCCGCCACCCACGAGGAGCAGCACGAACCCGACGACCGCGGCGGTGACCGCGAGCAGGACACGGGCCGGGGAGCGCCGGCGGCGGCGCGGGGCGGGTGGGACCGGCGGGTAGGGGGGACGGGTGGGGGTGGTCACGGCGATGCCTCCGTAGCGGCGTGGGACGACTGCCTGTCCACCATCGCCCCTGGTCACCGCCGTGGCGGCCGGTTCCAGGGTCGCGTCCGGGTCGCGCTCAGGGGCGGCTCCGGGGGGTCCCTGGCCAGCGGGCTGCATACTGGCCTCCTCGCCGAGGGAGAGGAGAGCCGGACGTGCGCATCGTGGTGGCGCTGGGAGGCAACGCCCTGCTGCGGCGCGGGCAGGTGCCCGACGCCGACGCCCAGGTGGAGAACATCCGGGCGGCGGCCCGTGCGCTCGCCCCGCTGACCGACGACCACGAGGTGGTCATCACCCACGGCAACGGCCCGCAGGTGGGCGTGCTGGCGATGGAGAGCGCCGCCGACCCGCGGCTGACGCGGTCCTACCCGTTCGACGCGCTGGGGGCGATGACGCAGGGGCTGATCGGCTACTGGATCCTGCAGGCGATGGGCAACGAGCGCCCCTACCGGCAGTTCGCCTCGATCATCAACCAGACCCTGGTGGACGCCGAGGACCCGGCGTTCGAGGACCCGACCAAGTTCGTCGGGGAGTCCTTCTCCGAGGAGGACGCACGCACGCTCGCCGACCGGCACGGCTGGCAGGTGCGCCGGGACGGCGACCAGTGGCGCCGGGTGGTGGCCTCTCCGCGGCCGCGGGAGATCATCGAGACCAAGCTGATCGACCACCTGCTCGACGAGTCGATCATCGTCGTCTGCGCCGGCGGCGGCGGCGTGCCGGTCGTGCGCACCGGCACCGGTGACCTGCGGGGCGTCGAGGCGGTCATCGACAAGGACCTGTCCGCGGCGCTGCTCGCCCAGCGGCTGAAGGCCGACCGGCTGCTCGTGCTCACCGACGTGGCGGCGGTCGTGGCCGGCTACGGCACGCCGGAGGCGACGCCCATCCGGCACACGACGCCCGGGCAGCTACGCGCGATGGACTTCCCGGCCGGCTCGATGGGGCCGAAGGTGGAGGCGGTGTGCCGGTTCGTCGAGAGCAGCGGCAGGGCCGCAGCGATCGGCAGCCTCGCGCACGCCGTCGACCTCGCGACCGGCACGCAGGGGACCTACGTCACCCCCGACCAGGACCGGTAGCGGCTCAGTCGCCGCGCAGCGCCTCGGCCATGGGGCCGAGCGGCGGCTCCCACTGCCGCACCTCGACCGCGGTGACCAGGCCCTGCTGCTGGAACGGGTCCTCGCGCAGCAGCTCGCGGACCTCGTCGGCACTCCCGCCGCGCATGATCAGCAGCGCGGCCGGCTCACCGTCGTCCTGGAAGGCGCCGGCCGCGACCAGGGTGCCCTCCTCCCCCAGCCCGGTGAGGAACTCCCGGTGCGCCGGACGGTGCTCCATCCGGGTCTCGGTGTCGTCGGAGTACTCGTAGCGCACGGCATAGGTGGTCATGACCCTCGATGCTACGGGTAGCTCGGTGCGTGGGCTGGTGCTCCTGGGCACCGTCTTCCAGACGCCCGCTCGCCGGGGACCTGGCGCGGATCCGGCTGCCACCCCGCCGCCGCGGCGGCACGCCCTAGCCGCGGGAAGCGCTCGCGGCGTCGAGCGCCTGCGCCAGGTCGGCCCACAGGTCCTCGGCGTGCTCGATGCCGACCGACAGCCGGAGCAGCCCCTCCGGCACCGTGTCCGCCTCGGCCGCGTGGCGGCGACGGCGCTCCAGCTGCGACTCCACCCCGCCGAGGCTGGTCGAGTGGGTCCAGACCCGCACCGCCCCGGCCACGCGTTCGCCCGCCTCGGCGCCGTCCACCTCGATCGCGACGATCGCTCCCCACCCGGGGTAGCGCACCTTCGTGACGGCGGGGTGGCCGGCGGCACGCTCGGCGATCAGCGCTGCGGTCCGGCCGGCCCGCTCGAGCCGGACGTCGAGCGTGCGCATGCCTCGCAGCGCCAGCCAGGCCTCCATCGGCCCGGGGATGGCGCCAGCCAGGGTGCGGTGCCGGTGCAGCCGCTCGTGCAGCTCCCGCCCCTGCTCCGTGTCGGCGGTGACGGTCGCGCCGAGCACCAGGTCGGAGTGCCCGGCGAGGTACTTGGTCACCGAGTGCAGGACCACGTCGACCCCGTCGGCGAGGGGTTGCCGCAGCAGCGGTGTGGCGAACGTGTTGTCGCAGACGGTGAGCGTCCCCGCCGCGCGCGCAGCGGCGGCCAGCCGCGGCAGGTCCGGCACCTCCAGCATCGGGTTGGTGGCGGTCTCGAGCAGCAACAGGTCGGCCCCCTCCAGCGCCGCCTCGACCTGGTCGGCGTCGGCGATGTCGACCCGGCGCACCTGGACGCCCCCGGCGGCCTCCCGCTCGGCGAGGTTGGCCAACGTCCCGCTGTAGGCGTGCCGCGGCGCCACCACCACGCCACCGTGCGGGACCAGGGCGAGCACGGCCGCCACCGCCGCCAGGCCGGACCCGAACGCCAGCGCCCGCCCGCCCTCCAGCGACCCGAGCGTCTCCTCCAGCGGCTCCCACGTGGGGTTGCTGACGCGGGCGTAGTCGACCGGGCCGTCGGCGATGTAGGTGCTGGTGAAGACCAGCGGCGGGTTCACCGGGGCGCCGGGCTGCCGGTCGGGCCGGCCCGCCGCCACGGTCCGGGTCGCCGGGTGCAGGTCGTGGGGCTCGCGCGCGTCGGTCACGAGCGGCAGGGTAGCCGCCGCGTCCGGCCGGCCCTCAGGCGCTCTCGCCCGCCTGCCGGGCCCGGTAGGCCTGCGCGGCCATCCGGTTGCCGCAGCCAGCACCGCAGTAGCGGCGGGACCGGTTGCGGGAGAGGTCGACGAGGACGTCGTCGCAGTCGGGGGCATCACAGCTGTGCAACCGTTCGGTCTCCCCGAGCCGGATCACGTCGACGAGCGCCATCGCGGTCTCGACCGCCATCCGGGTCGCCAGCGGCTCCTCCGAGCTCACGGCGTGGATGTGCCAGCTGAAGGAGTCGTGCCGCACCAGCTGCGGCAGCGCCTGGTGCTCGCGCAGCAGCTCGTTGACCAGGCCGACCATGGTCTCCTCGTCGGAGGTCCAGATGCCGCGCAGCCGCGGGCGCAGCCGGCGGACGGCGGCCAGCTCGGCCTCGTCGTGGGTGCGGCTACCGGTGAACTCCCACTCGGCCACGAAGTCGTCCAGGGCCGCCACGGAGTCCAGCTCGTCGGTGTCGTCACCGCCGCCGACGCTGTTGACGAGGGCGGCGGCACTCAGCAGGACCACCTCGGTGTCATGAGCGAAATGCACCTTGACTCCTGACGTCGGCGGGGGTAGCGTCATTAGCGTACTGCAATTTGCTTATGACGCCGGCGGGTGCGCCTGCCACCAGAGTACGAGGAGTGGGAGGACGCCATGGAGCGCCGCATCGTCACCGGGCTGGCGCTCGGTCTGGTCGCCGCGGTCTCGTTCGGGT
Source organism: Ornithinicoccus halotolerans (assembly GCF_009602535.1). Lineage (GTDB taxonomy): Bacteria > Actinomycetota > Actinomycetes > Actinomycetales > Dermatophilaceae > Ornithinicoccus > Ornithinicoccus halotolerans. Next base: position 36,589 of record NZ_WIQI01000019.1, read on the forward strand.
CCTCCGGCGCGCTGGCCAAGGGACTGCTCGAGTCGGGATGGACCCCGGCGGCGGCCGTCACCTGGCGGGTCGGGGTCGCGGCGCTGATCCTGGCCCTCCCGGCCTGCTACCAGATGCGCGGCCACTGGAGCCTCCTGCGGCGCGGCTGGACGAGCGTAGCCGCGTTCGGGCTGATGGCGGTGGCGTTCTGCCAGCTGTCCTACTTCTTCGCGATCGAGCGCGTGAGCGTCGGGGTCGGGATGTTGCTGGAGTACCTCGGCATCGTGCTCGTCGTCGGGTGGCTGTGGCTGCGGCACCACCAGCGACCGAGGCCGCTCACGCTGGCCGGCGTCGGCCTGGCCGTTGCCGGGCTGCTGCTGGTGCTCGACGTGTTCGGCGCGGTCCAGGTGGACCCGGTCGGCGTGCTGTGGGGCCTGGGTGCGGCCGCGGGCCTGGCCACCTTCTTCATCGTGTCGGCGGACGAGAGCACGGGGCTGCCGCCGCTCGTGGTCGCCTCGTTCGGCCTGGCCGTGGGTGCAGCCGCCCTCCTCACCGCCGGCGCCCTCGGCATCCTCCCGATGCGTTCCCCGGCCGTGACGGTCGGGCTCGCCGGCGTGCTGGTCCCGGCCTGGGTGGCGGTGGCCGTGCTCGGCGTCGTCACCGGGGCGCTGGCCTACGCAGCCGGGGTGGCGGCGACGCGCCGCCTCGGCTCCAAGCTCGCCTCGTTCGTCGGGCTGACCGAGGTGCTGGCCGCGGTGCTGTTCGCCTGGCTGCTGCTCGGCGAGGTGCCGGCACCGGTCCAGCTGGCCGGCGGCGCGCTGATCCTCGCCGGCGTGGTGGCGGTCAAGCTGGACGAGCGCAGCCCGGTCGGCGACTCCCGACCGGCGGGCTCCCCGGCCCGTCGCCGCGGGCTGCGGCGGAGCCGGCCCTCCGCCCCGGTGGTCGCAGCCCAGCAGACGTCCCCGCAGTAGGCGCCGGCCCCCACCGGAGCGCCCGGCGGCGACCGGTCGGCCTCGCTGGTGGCCTCAGCGCTGGACGGCGTCCAGCGCCTCCTCGATCGGCGTCGCACCGTTGTTGAACTCGACGGTCACGCCGGCCAGCCCGGGTCGCGCCACCGTCTGGCGGATCACCTCCGCGACGTCGGCGCGCGACACCTCACCCTTGTCGACCCCCTCGGAGACGCCCGGCACCTCGATCCGGCCGGTCGGCTCCTCCGTCGTCAGCCGGCTCGGGGCGAGGATCGTCCAGGCCAGCCCGCTCTCCCGCAGGTGGGCGTCGGCGGCGGCCTTGGCGTCGGCGTAGGGGAAGAACGCGGCGTCCTCGGGCACGCCGTGGTCCGGCCCCGCGCCGAAGTAGGACACCATCAGGTAGCGGCTCACCCCGGCCTGCGCGGCCGCGTCCATGGACCGGATGGCGGCGTCGCGGTCCACCGCATAGGTCCGCTGCGGGTTGCCGCCGCCCGCGCCGGCGGACCAGATGGCCACAATGACGCCCTCCAGCAGTCGGACGACGCCGTCGATGTCCAGCTGCTCGACATCGGCCAGCACCGGGCGGGCGCCGGTCTGGGCGACCTCGTCCTCGTGGGCCGGGTTGCGGATGATCGCGTCGACCTCGTGCCCGTCCTGCACCAGCAGCGGCTCGAGCCTGCGGGCGATCTTGCCGTGTCCTCCGAAGATGGCGATGCGCATGGTCGGGCAACACGGATCGGGTCCGAGTCCTTCCCCGGCGCCCGTGGCACCCTCGACGCCCTCACGCCGGCGGGATCACCCGGACGCCATCAGCTGCTGAGCCAGTTGCGGCGGCATGAAGTCGTAGCGGACGAACTCGCGGGTGAAGCTGCCCGTGCCGTGGGACACCGACCGCAGGTCGATGGGATACCGCGACAGCTCGTGCGCCGGCACCTCCGCCACGACCACGGTGTGCCCCTCGAGCTTGGCGGCCTGGGTGCCGTGCACCTGTGCCCGCCGGCCCCGCAGGTCGGCCATCACCGCGCCGACGGCGTCGTCGGCGACGGTGACCTCGATGCGGTCGATCGGCTCCAGCAGCGACACGGTGGCGTCGTTGGCGGCCTCGCGCAGCGCCATCGCCGCGGCCGTCTGGAACGCCAGCTCCGAGGAGTCCACCGAGTGGGCCTTGCCGTCGACCAGGCGCACCCGCACGTCGACCACCGGGTAGCCGGCCAGGACACCGTCTGCCAGCTGCTGGCTGACGCCCTTCTCGACCGCCGGGATGTACTGCCGGGGGACGGCTCCGCCGACGACCTCGTCGACGAACTCGATCCCCGCCCCGCGCTCGAGCGGCTCGAGCTGCAGCTGCACGACGGCGTACTGGCCGTGCCCGCCGCTCTGCTTCACCAGCCGTCCCTGCGCCGCGACCTTCTGCACGAACGTCTCCCGCAGCGAGGTCCGGACCTCCTCGACCTCCACCTCCACGTGGTGGCGCTCCCGCAGCCGCGCCAGCAGGTCCTCCACGTGCGCGGTGCCCAGCGTCCACAGCACCACCTGGTGGGTGTCGGGGTTCTGCTCCAGCCGGACGGTGACGTCCTCGGAGACCAGCCGCTGCAGCGCCGGTGCCAGCTTGTCCTCCTCACCCGCCGCCGCCGCGTGCACCGCCACCGGGAGCAGCGGCTCCGGCAGCACCCACGGCTCCACCAGTGCCGGCCGGGCCATCGACGACAGCGTGTCCGACGTCTCCGCGTGCGCCAGCTTGGTGACCAGCACGACCTCACCGGCCA
>NZ_WIQI01000190.1 GCF_009602535.1 Ornithinicoccus halotolerans
CGCCGGGCGGCCCGCGCAGGAAGCGGTTGGGGACCTGACCCCAGGGCCCACCACCACCCGCCACCCGACCCCCGCCAGCACGCCGGCGGCGGTGACCGCGAGCGCGGCGCCGTGCAGCAGCCCGGTCACGGCGGGGGCGGCTGGGCGGCAGCCGGTTCCGGCCGCTCCAGCTCCTCGCGCTCGGCCTTGATCTCCCGGGCGAGGAAGTAGTTGAGCGCGGTCCGGATGGCGGCGACGGCGGCGAGCTTGCCGATCTCCTCGAAGGTCGGCGCTACCGCGGTGGTGAGCACGTCGCTGGCGAGCTGGAACTCCAGCCCGAGCGCCAGGAACCGGCCCATCAGCAGCCGGACCCGCACGAAGCCGCGGGTGTCCCGGCGGGCCACCGTCACCACGAACATCGCGAACGCGACGACCGCGCCGACGCCGATGACGACGGCACCGGCAGCCTCGACGAGCCGGACCAGCCAGTCCACGCCCTGGCGCAGCAGTTCTTCGGACACGGGCGCTCCGTCCTCACGGGGGGTCCTGGAGGCTCATCGTCCGGCGAGGACAGGCGGGCCGCAATCGGACGAGGAGGCCGGCGGCCGCAGCGACTCCCGGCCGGCCGGTCGATAGGGTCGGCAGGGTGAGCGACAGCGACCCGGCCGTGACAGCGGCCCACCTGGACCCCGACCGGCTTGCCGAGCTGCGGCGGCGCGTGCACGACCAGATGCCCGCGGTGCGCCAGGACCTGGAGGTGCTGACCCGGATCCCGTCGGTGTCCCTGGACTCCTTCGACCAGCACCACGTGGACCACAGCGCCGAGGCCGTCGCCGACCTGCTGCGGCAGGAGGGCCTGGCGGTCCACGTCGTCCGTGAGGGCGGCCGGCCGGCGGTCATCGGGCACCGGCCAGGGCCGGAGGGCGCACCGACGGTGCTGCTCTACGCCCACCATGACGTGCAGCCGCCGGGGGACGAGGCCGACTGGCTGAGCCCGCCGTTCGAGCCGACCGAGCGGGGGGAGCGGCTGTACGGCCGCGGGGTCGCCGACGACAAGGCCGGCGTGATGGCCCACGTCGCCGCCCTGCGTGCCCACGACGGGAACCCGCCGGTGGGGGTGACCGTGTTCCTCGAGGGCGAGGAGGAGATCGGCTCCGACTCGCTGCCGACCATCCTGGAGCGGCACGGGGAGTCGCTGCGGGCCGACGCGATCGTGCTGGCCGACTCCCACAACTGGAAGGTCGGCGTGCCGGCGCTGACGACCACGCTGCGGGGGATGCTGCGGGTGGTCGTCGAGGTGACGGCGCTCGAGCACGGGGTGCACTCCGGCCTCTACGGCGGGGCGGTCCCGGACGGGCTGACGGCGCTGTGCCGGCTGGTGACCACGCTGCACGACGACGCCGGCGACGTGGCCGTCGAGGGGCTGCTCAGCTCGCAGGCGCCGGACCTGGACTACACCGAGGCGGACCTGCGGGCCGACTCCGGGCTGGCCGAGGGGGTCCCGCCGCTGGGCACCGGGTCGCTGCTGTCGCGGATGTGGACGAAACCGGCGCTGACCGTCATCGGCATCGACGCGCCCACCGTGGCCACCGCCGCCAACCTGCTCACCCCCGTGGGGCGGGCCAAGCTGTCGATGCGGCTGCACCCGGCCGAGGACCCGGAGCGGGCCTTCCAGCTGCTCAAGACGCACCTGGAGGAGCGCGCCCCGTGGGGCTGCCGGGTCAGCGTGGAGCGCTACGACGACGGGCCCGGCTTCGCCGCCGACGCCGACGGGCCGGTCTACGACGAGGCCCGGGCCGCCTTCCGCGACGCCTGGGGCACCGACCCGGTCGACATCGGGGTGGGCGGGTCGATCCCGTTCGTCGCCGCATTCGCCGAGCGGTTCCCCGACGCAGCCATCCTGGTCACCGGCGTGGAGGACCCCGACACCCGCGCCCACGCCGCCAACGAGAGCCTGCACCTGGGCGAGTTCGAGCGGGTCTGCCTGGCCGAGACGCTGCTGCTGGAGCGGCTCGGCCGGCCAGCCCGGAGCACTGCCCAACAGGCCAGCACCCGAGGAGACGCATGAGCCAGACCGAGCAGCAGTCGCAGTCCCGCGCGCCGGGCAACCAGGGCAGCTACGTGGAGCGGGAGTTCAAGCGCGACACCCGCTACATCCCGACCCGGATCACCGCCGACGGCCGGCCGGACGGGCTCACCGTGGAGGCCGGCCGCTACCGGCTCGTGGTCAGCCGGGCCTGCCCGTGGGCGCACCGCGCGGTGATCTCCCGACGGCTGCTGGGGCTGGAGGACGCCATCAGCATGGGCGTCTGCGGGCCCACCCACGACGCCGACAGCTGGACCTTCGACCTGGACCCCGGCGGCGTCGACCCGGTGCTGGGCATCCCACGGCTCAAGGACGCCTACGAGGCGCGCCCGGACGG
>NZ_WIQI01000191.1 GCF_009602535.1 Ornithinicoccus halotolerans
CCTGCTGCTCGGCCTCAGCGGCTTGCTGCGGCTCCTCGCCGGGGCCGGGTCGGCCGCGCCGGACGGTGGAGGCGGTGCGGCGGCCGAGCCGCTCACCGCGCTCGACGAGGTGCTCGCCCTGCCGGCGGGCGTGGGCGATCATCTCCTCGCCCTCGGGCGTCCAGATCCCCCGACCGTCGCGGCGCGCCTCGATAGCCACGTAGCCCACGACGACGAGGCCTGCAGCGACGCACAGCAGCATCGCGATCACGACAGCGGTCATGAGTCCAGGGTGCCTCACCCGGGTCGCTATACCAAGCGCAGCGGCGGCGGGTCAACCGATTCACAGGGAACCTTGAGCCGGCGCACAGCGGGTGGCCCCGCTGCCGCACCGCGGCCGGCTCCTCACGCCGGCTGCGGCTGCAGGTCCCGCATCCGCTGGGAGACCACGGTGGTGATGCCGTCGCCGCGCATGGAGACGCCGTAGAGGGCGTCGGCCACCTCCATGGTGCGCTTCTGGTGGGTGATCACGATCAGCTGGCTGGCGTCGCGCAGCTCCTCGAACAGCGTGAGGAGCCGGCCGAGGTTGGTGTCGTCCAGGGCGGCCTCCACCTCGTCCATGATGTAGAACGGGCTCGGCCGGGCCTTGAAGATCGCCACCAGCAGCGCCACCGCGGTCAGCGACCGCTCACCCCCGGAGAGCAGCGAGAGCCGCTTGATCTTCTTGCCCGGGGGCCGGGCCTCCACCTCGATTCCGGTGGTGAGCATGTCGTCGGGGTCGGTGAGGGTGAGCCGCCCCTCGCCGCCGGGGAACAGCCGGTCGAAGACCCGCCGGAACTGCTCGGCGGTGTCCTCGAAGGCCTCGGCGAAGGCACGCTGCACCCGCTCGTCGACCTCCTTGACGATGCCCAGCAGGTCCTCCTTGGAGCGGCGCAAATCCTCCAGCTGCTCGGTGAGGAACTTGTGCCGTTCCTCCAGCGCGGCGTACTCCTCCAGCGCCAGCGGGTTGACCTTGCCCAGCGAGCTCAGCCGCCGCTCGGCCTTGCGGAGGCGCTTCTCCTGCTCCTGGCGGACGAACGGCACGCCCTCCGGCTCCGGCTCCGTCTCCCCCTCGCCGTCCTGGTCCGCGGCCGCGTCACCGGCCGTCACCGGCGGCACCGGCTGGTCGGGGCCGTACTCCTCGACCAGCACCTCGGGGTCGACTCCCAGCTCCTCGACCGCCTTGGTCTGCAGCGCCTCGATGCGCAGCCGCTGCTCGGCCCGCGCCACCTCGTCGCGGTGGACGGAGTCGGTGAGCTCGCGCAGCTCCTCGGAGGCCTCGGTGACCTGGCCGCGTGCCGTGGCCAGGCCCGCCTCGCGGCGCTGCTGCGCCTCCCGGGCGCGGTCACGCTCGGCCCGGGACTCGACCAGCAGCCGCTCCACCTGCCCGACGAGGTACTGCGCGGCCTCGGCCACGGCGGCGGCGACCGCGCTCTCCTGCTCCCGGCGGCGGCGCCGCGCCGCGGCGCGTTCCCGGGCGGCCAGCTCGTTGCGGGCTGCGGCCTCCAGGGAGTCGGCCCGTCCCTGCAGGGCCCGCGCGCGCTCCTCGTGGGTGCGCAGCCCGAGCCGCACCTCGGTCTCTCGGGACCGGGCGCGGGCGGCGGCCTCCGCCAGCCGCTCGCGCTCGTCGGTGCTGGGCTCGGCGTCCTCGGGCTCCTCGTGCTCGGCGTCGCCGAGCCGCTGCTGCAGCTCGGCGAGCTCGGCCTGCCGCTGCTCCAGCTGGGAGCGGGCCTGGGCGATGGCCGCCGTGGTGCGCTCCTGCTCGCTGCGCGCCGACCGGGCGGTGCTGCCCAGCTGGCCCAGCTTCTCGGCGACCGCGGCCATCCGGGCGTCGTTCTCGTGCAACCGCCCCAGCGTCTCCTCCGCCTCGGCCTCCCGGCCGGTCAGCTCCTCGGTCGCGGCCGACAGCGCGAACGAGGCCCGCTCCTGCCGGGCGGTCACCTCGGCCAGCTCCTCCTGCGCAGCGGTGAGCGCAGCCTCCACCTCCAGCAGGCTGGGCGCCGAGGCGGAGCCGCCGCGCACCCAGCCGGGCCCGTAGACGTCGCCCTGGGCCGTCACCGCGGTCAGCGCGGGGTCCCGGGACCGCACCGCCCGGGCCTCGGCGGCGTCAGCCACGAGCACGACCCCGGCCAGCAGCTGCGCGGCCGCCCGCCGCACCGGCTCCTCGCCGTCGACGACGTCGATGGCCCACACCCCGCCCGGCGCGGG
>NZ_WIQI01000192.1 GCF_009602535.1 Ornithinicoccus halotolerans
CCCGGCGGCGGGGCGGACCACCCGAGCCGGTGGTCCCCGATCCGGCCGCGCGGGGGCGCGCTGGCGGCGTCGGCGAACAGCCAGCTGACGCCGTAGCCGACCTCGGTGGCGCCGGTCAGCACCACCGGGCCGTCGCGGTGCAGCTCGCGCAGGTCCTCCTCCCACTCCGGGACGGCCGCGGCCAGCCGGTCAGCCAGCGGACTACCGGCGCCCTCCTCTCGCCGCCACCAGCGAGGGTGCAGCCGGGAGAGCATCACGGGGGTGCGCACGTTGCGGCCCGTCAGGGCCCGCAGCGGCCGGGCGACCAGCTCGTCGAAGCCGCCGACCCGGCCGCTCTGGGCCGGGTCGGGCCACTCCAGCCGGGGGTCGGTCAGCAGGTTGGCCACCAGCGCACCGCCGGAGACGGCGCTGACGGTGCGTAGCGACCCGAGCACACCGAGCTCATCCAGCCGCCGCAGCGCGCCGAGGTGGAACAGGGCCGCCCGGAACCCACCGCCGGACAGGCAAAGGGCGGTGCCGTGGCGGGGTCCGGTCGCGGCGGGGCCGTGGTGGGCCTGGAGGCGTGCTGCCCGCAGCTGGGCGGCAACCGGGTCTCCGGTGGGCGGGTCGGGCCGGTGGGCGGGCTCCAGGTCGTGGTGGACCACGGCTCCCAGCGTCCGGGCCGTGGGTGACGCCGCGGTGAACGGCACACCCCCGAGCGGGTGACGCCGCCGTGACGGCTGGGGGCGTGCCGCTACCGCAGTGGGCATCACATCCCGACGCAGGCGCCGCGGCCAGACGTTACGCCGAGTTATGGAGCGCCGGTAGGCTAGGGGGATGTTCGACGTTGCCGGCCTGCGGGTGATGCGCGCGATCGCCGAGGAGGGCAGCTTCACCGCAGCGGCCAACGCGCTGGGCTACACCCAGCCCGCGGTCTCCCAGATGGTCCGGCGGCTGGAGCAGCGCACCGGCACGGTCCTGGTGGAGCGCAAGGGCCGCAGCGTCCGGCTGACCGAGGCCGGGGAGGTGCTGGCCCGGCACGCCGCGAACGTGCTGGTCGCCCTGGACAACGCCGAGGCCGAGGTGGCCTCGATCGCGGGCCTGCAGTCAGGACGGGTGCGGCTGATGGCCTTCCCGTCCTCCTCGGCCACCCTCGTGCCCCGGGCGCTGGCCAGCGTCAAGTCGGCCCACCCCGGCGTGACGGTGCAGTTCTCCGAAGCCGAGCCCCCGGAGTCGCTGGCTGCGCTGCGAGCCGGCACCTGCGACCTCGCGGTGGCGTTCACCTACGACGGCACCGACGCCGGTCGCGGCGAGGACGACCTGCAGGGGCTGGAGGTCATCGACGTCATGGACGACCCGGTCCTGGTGGCGCTCCCCCAGCACCACCCACTCGCCGACGAGGACGTCGTGCGGATGTCGGACCTGGACGCGGAATCCTGGATCGCCGGCTGCCCCCGCTGCCGGGGGCACCTGCTGGCGATGGGGCGGGGCGCGGGCTTCGAGCCGCAGGTGTCGTTCGAGACCGAGGACTACGTCGCGGTGCTGGGCCTGGTCGCCGCGGGTCTCGGGGTCGCCCTGGTCCCCCAGCTCATCCTGACCTCGGTGTCCCACCCCGCGGTGGTCACCCGGCCCGTCGAGCCGCACTCGAGCCGGGTCGTGCAGATGGTCACCACCGCCGACCTGCGGCGGGTGCCGGCTGTCGCGGCCACCCTGGACGCGCTGTGCCACAGCGCCCGGGAGCTCACCGGCAGCGGCGCCGCCCTCCCCGGCTGAGGCCCGGGAGGTCACCACGGCCAGCCGGCCGTCCCGCTCCACCACCGCGTAGTCACCGTGCCGGTCGGTGCGCAGCACGACCGTCCCCCGCTCGGCCAGCACCCGCAGCACCGACGGCGCCGGGTGCCCGAAGCTGTTGGCGTGCCCGACCCCGAGCAGGGCGATCGGTGCGGCGACGTCCCGCAGCAGCGCCGGGTCCTGGTCGGCGGACCCGTGGTGCGGCACCTTGAGCAGGTCGGCCCGGGGACCGTCAGGGGCGGCACGCAGCGCCCGGCGCACCTCGCGCGCGGCGGCCCGCTCGATGTCACCGGTGGTGAGCAGCCTGCGGCCGGTCACCCGCAGGTCGAGCACGACGCTGCCGTTGTTGGCGGCGGACCCCGCGGCCACCGGCCTCGGCACCGGCCACAGCACGGCCGCCTGCAGCCGCCCCGCGGCGGCGTCCCCCCACGCGTACCGGTCACCGGCGACGGACTCGGTGACGGGCA
>NZ_WIQI01000193.1 GCF_009602535.1 Ornithinicoccus halotolerans
CAGGCTCACGGTGCGCCGCATCTCGTTGAGTACCTGCCGTCCGGTGCGCTCCACCGTCAGCAACGACTGCCGTGCGGTCTCGGTGCGGGGGCTGGGGGGACGCGCCGACCCGGTGCCGCGGCGGACACGCCGGCTGGACCTGCGGCAGGTGCTCCGCGCGCTGGCGCGGGACCGCCGCCCGGTCCGGCTGGTCGACGTGGACGGCGCCGCCCTGCACGGGACCCTGCAGGGCGTCGGGCGGGACCACGTCGACCTCGCCGAGCATCCCGACGACGTCCCGCCCCGCCCGGGCGAGGTCCGTCAGCTGTGGTCAGTGCCGTTCGCGGCGCTGGCGGCCTGCTGGGAGCGCTGACCCGCCCGCCTCAGGGCCGCCGGTCGTCCTGCCGCCCGTCGGCCGTGTCCTCCTCACCGCTGCCCGGCCCGGGGGTCACCGGCTGCCCGCCCGCCTGCTGCCGCTCGATCGCCTCGCGGGTCTGGGCGTACAGCCGCTCGATGTAGGCCTCCAGCTCGCTGGCCTCCACCCGCCACGCACCGCGGCCACCCACCTTGATGGCCGGGAGGTCCCCGCTGCGCACCAGCAGCTTGACCTGGGTGAGGGAGACGTTGAGCGTCTCCGCCACGTCGGTCAGCGTCAGGAACCGGGGGGTCACGGGCTCTCCTTGCGGTGCCGGTCGGGACGCGGGGAGTCTACCGACGCGGCGCTGGTCCCGGGACGGCTGTGGAGGACCGGTGTGCCGGTCCGGTGGCCACCGTGCTGTGGACGGCTGCCGCGGCCGGTCCGGGGCCACTACCCTGCGGTGCGGGTGCCGCAGCACGGGGAGGCAACGATGTCCGGGGAGCAGGGAGCCACCGCCCGCAGGGTGCGCCGGCCGGCGTGGAACGACACCCGGCTGCTGGTGGGCCTCGCCCTGGTGCTGCTGTCGGTCGCCGGCGGCGCCCGGCTGGTGGCATCGGTGCAGGAGTCCACGCCGGTCTACGCGGCCGGCCAGGTGCTGGTCCCGGGCGAGCGGGTCGACCCGGAGGACCTCGTGGTGGTCGACGTGCGGCTGGCGGAGGGCGCGAGCCGCTACGTCGACGCGGGGCAGGGCTGGCCGGGGGAGCTGTACGCGCTGCGCGTCGTCGGGGAGGGTGAGCTGCTGCCGCGGGCGGCCGTCGGCAGCGAGCGGCAGGTCCGGGACCGGACCGTGACCGTCCCGGTCGACCCCGCCACCGTCGAGGGCCTGCAGCAGGGTGCCAGCGTCGACATCTGGGTGAGCGCTCGCGACGAGGAGGCGGTCGGGGAGCGGTACGAGGCGCCGGCGCTGGTGCTGCAGGAGGCGACGGTCGCCGGGCTTCCCCAGGAGCGCGGCGCGCTGGGCGTGGGCAGCAGCAGCGCCGCGGTGCAGGTGGTCGTCCCCCAGGAGGAGGTATCGGCCGTCATCGCCGCGGTCGACCAGGGCGGCAAGGTGACCCTCGTGCCCGGGGCCGGGGGCACCGGGTGAGCGAGAGCCTGCCGCTGCTGACCGCCGTCGGCCACCGCTGGGAGGCCGACCTCGCCGAGCGGCTCGGGCGGTGCCCGGGCGTGCACCTGGTGCGGCGCTGCGCCGACGTCGCGGAGCTGCTCGGCGCGGTCGAGGCCGGGCTGTGCGCCGTGGTCGTCGTCTCCAGCGACCTGCGGGGCGTGGACCGGGACGTGGTCGGCCGGCTCCACGACGCCGGGACCCGGGTGCTGGGAGTGCACCCGCCGGGCCAGCCGGAGGCCGCCGACCGGCTCGCCGCCTGGGGGCTGCGGCACGTGCTGCCCGCCGACGCCGGGCAGGACCGGCTGGCCCACGAGATCGACGTGCTCTGCGCCTCCCCGCTGCCCGGGGCGGGTGCTGTCGCCGACGACCCCGGTGCGTCGCCGGGAACCACTGGCGACGCCGACCGTGCGCACGCCGGTGACGCGGGAGCGCAGCGGGGCGAGGACGGGAGGGTGGTCGCCGTGTGGGGCCCCACCGGCGCGCCGGGCCGGACCACCGTGGCGGTGACGCTGGCCGCCGAGCTGGCCAGGATCGCCAGCATGGTCGCGACCCCGGC
>NZ_WIQI01000194.1 GCF_009602535.1 Ornithinicoccus halotolerans
GCGCCGGCCGGGGGCGCCTCCGCGGACCGGGCGCGGGCACGCTCCTCCTCCTGCCGCGCCCGCAGCTCCCGTGCCCGCTGCTCGCGCAGCCGGCGCCAGGCCGCTACCTGCTCCTCGACGTCCACCCGGCCCACGATCGGCGGCGAGCTGGTGCCGAACCAGGGCCGGCGCCGCTCCTCCAGCACCCGGGCGTTGAAGTCCCGCAGCCGCTCGCGCACCAGCGCCTCGTCGGCCAGCTCGACGAGGGACTCGGGGAAGCCAGCCTTCTCACGGCGCAGCGCCACCGGAGGCGGCAGCGCCTCGGAGAGGTCCAGCTTCTCCCGCTCCACCAGCTGCTTGACCCACCAGTCGGGGTCGTCCGGCTGGTCCAGCCCCCGCAGCGGCCGGCCCTTGCCGGGGAGGTCGTCGAAGTCGCCGCGGCGCTGCGCCTGCTGGATGGTCTGCTCGACGTAGGTCTGCATGTGCTGCAGGTTCATCCGGCGGCGGGTCGGGGTGTCCTGCTCCTCACCGGGCGCCTCGCCGCGCGCCCCACCAGGGGTCTCCCCGCTCCCCTGCCCGGCGGTCGTCACTGCGCCTCCTGGCCGGTGGCCTCCCCGGTGACGGCACTCCAGCCGTGCGGGCGGCGGGCAACGGGCAGGCCGTCGACCACGAGCCGGTAGGACTCGTCGACCGCCTCCTCCAGCTGGTCGTCCGGGATGCCGCCGTGCAGCCGGAGCGAGTTCCAGCCGTGCTGACGCAGGTACGGCATCGGCGTGGCGTCGTCCGGGAACCGGTGCAGCCACTCGTCGGCCTCCTCCCGAGACGGCGCGCACTTGACCCCGATCCAGGTGTCGCTGAGGAAGCAGAACACCTTGTCCGCCACCTTGGCGACCTCCTGGTCCTCCCACGGTGCGTCCACCCAGGCCCCCTCCTTGGCCAGCGCGTGGTAGCGGATGGTGCCGAGCTCCATGTCGACCCACCAACCCTCCGGTGCCTGTGCCGGGGTGCTCCCGGATCGTCACCCCGGCCGCTGGCACCAGGCTAGCGCGGCGGCCCGACGGCCCGAGGGCCCGGCGGTGTGGGCGGCACGGAGCCGGCGGGGGCCGCTACCGCGCACGGCACGGAAGGTAGGGTCGAGGTGACGCGGGGTGCCACCGGCGGCACGACTCGACGGGACGGGGCGCGGAACGACGCGCGGCCGTCGCCTCGACGGCCTGGCCGCGGGTGGCTGAGAGCACACCCGTCGAACCTGATCTAGGCCGTACTAGCGAAGGGACGTCACGTGGACGCCGGATCCGAGACCACCCCATCCCAGGCCGCCTCCGGGGAGGCCAGCCTCATCGACGCCCAGTCCCGCCCCACGCCGGGGCCGGAGCAGATCGCCCAGACCTGGGCCGCGCTGCGGGAGCAGACACCGCTCATCCAGTGCCTCACCAACATCGTGGCGGCACCGCTGACCGCCAACGTGCTGCTCGCCGTGGGCGCCTCCCCGGCGATGGTGGACAACCCCGAGGAGGCGCCCGACTTCGCCCAGGTGGCGCAGGGGGTGCTGATCAACCTGGGCACGCCCTACCGGGAGACCACGGACGCCATGCGCGCCGCCGTGCACGCGGCCTACCGGCACGGCACCCCCTGGGTGCTCGACCCGGTCGCCGCCGGCGGCCTGGCCTGGCGCACCCGGATCGCCCTGGACCTGGTCGCGGCCACCCCGCCGGCCGTGCTGCGTGGGAACGCCTCCGAGGTGACCGCCCTGACCGGGGGGGCCGGCGGCCGGGGCGTGGAGAGCATCCAGACGCCGGAGGAGGCGCTGGAGCCGGCCCGGGGGCTGGCCGAGGAGCTCGGCTGCGTCGTGGCGGTCAGCGGAGCCGTCGACCACCTCACCGACGGCGTCCGGGTGGTGCGGGTGCACAACGGCCACCCGTGGCTGACCAAGGTCACCGGCGTGGGTTGCGCGCTGGGCGCCCTCGCGACCGCCTGCACCGCGGTC
>NZ_WIQI01000195.1 GCF_009602535.1 Ornithinicoccus halotolerans
CACGCTGCCGCAGCGGCGGGTCGGCCCCGCCGCTACCGGGGCCGGCCTCGGCCCAGTCCGGCCAGCCGCCGTCACCGTCGCCCAGGTCCGCGCCCGCGCCGGTGCCTGTGCCCGCCGGCACCGGCTCCACCCGGTAGACCCGGTCGGAGGCGTTGACGTCCAGCCCGAGCACGTGCACCCCCATGGTGCGGGCCTCGTCGAGGAGGAGCCGCTTGGGGTACATGCCGGGGTCGTGGGTGAGCACGCCGGCGAGGAAGGCGGCGGTGTGGTGGGCCTTCAGCCACGCCGACTGCACGGTCGGCAGTGCGAACGCGGCCGCGTGGGCCTTGCAGAACCCGAACGAGGCGAACGCGGCCAGCACCTGCCAGATCCGGTCCACCTCCTCGGGGGTGTAGCCGTTGGCCGCGGCCGCTGGCCGCCACCACCGCTCCACCTCCTGCTGCCCGTCCGGGCTGCCCATCGCCCGCCGCACCTCGTCGGCCTGCGCGAGGCTGACCCCGGCGGTGCGGGCGACCAGCTGCAGCACCTGCTCGTGGAAGACGACGACCCCGCAGGTGCTGCGCAGGTACGGCGCCAGGGTGGGGTGCAGCAGCTGCGGATCGCTCCAGCCCTGCCGTGCCTGCAGGAACGGCCGCACCATGTCCGACTTCACCGGGCCGGGCCGGAACAGCGAGATGTCGATGATGATGTCCTCGAAGGTCTCCGGGGCGAACTTGCCGATGAGCTCGCGCTGGCCGGGGGACTCGATCTGGAAGCAGCCCAGGGTGCGGGTGGACTGGACCAGCGAGTAGGTCAGCGGGTCGTCCAGCGGCACCTGCTGCGGGTCGTCCAGCTCGATCCGCTGCCCGTCGACCCGCTCCACCTCGGTGACGGCGTGGGCCATCGCCGACTGCATCCGCACCCCGAGCACGTCCAGCTTCAGCAGCCCCAGCTCCTCCACGTCGTCCTTGTCGAACTGGCTCATCGGGAACCCCAGCCAGCTGGCCTCCACGGGCGTGCGGTCCAGCAGCCGGGCGTCGGACAGCAGCACCCCGCACGGGTGCATCGCCACGTGGCGAGGCAGCCCGTCCAGCCCCTCGACCAGCTCCAGCAGCTGCTGCATCCGCGGGGTGTCCAGGCCGTGCCGGCGCAGCTCGGGCAGGTCCTGCACCGCCTGCCGGGCGTCCCGGGCCCGGATGTGGGGGAAGGCCTTGGCCAGCGCGTCCACCTCTCCCGGCGGCATGCCCAGGGCGGCGGCCACGTCCCGGATGGCGTGCCGCACCCGGTAGGTCTCCATCATCGACACGCACGTCACCCGCTCGGAGCCGAACCGCTGCAGGATCCGCTCGTAGATCTCGGTGCGGCGGGCGGACTCGACGTCGATGTCGATGTCGGGCAGCTGGGCCCGCAGCGGCGTGCAGAACCGCTCCATCAGCAGGTCGTGCGCGATCGGGTCCACCCCGCTGATGCCCAGCAGGTAGTTGACCAGGCTGCCGGCCCCGGAGCCGCGCGCGGCGACCCGCACGTCCATCTCCCGGATCAGGTCGACCACCTGGGCGACGGTCAGGAAGTAGGTCGGGTAGCCCAGCGTGGCGACCACGTCCAGCTCCTCCGCCAGCCGGCGGTGCACCCGCTCCAGCGCCGCGCCGCCGGCCCCCGGGTAGCGGCGGGGCGCCGCCGCCTGGCACCGCTCGGTGAGCTCCTGCTGGGCCTCGGTCAGCCCGCGGACCCCGAGGACCTCCGGCTCGGGCAGGTGCACCTGCCCGATGCCCAGGTCGGACCGGGCGGACTGGACGCACTCGCGCGCCAGCCGGGTGGGGGCCTCGGTGGGAGGAGTGGCCATCCCCGTGCTGGTGGGAGCGGTCGCGCGCGGCGAGCGGCCGCCGGCACTTGGTTGGCTCGGCGTCGCGATCGCGATACCCGCACTGTGG
>NZ_WIQI01000196.1 GCF_009602535.1 Ornithinicoccus halotolerans
CAGCGGGTGGTCCACACGGTGCGCCCGGGTGCGGCGGCCGACGTCGCCGCTACCTGGCGCGAGGTGCTGGGCACGGCGGCGCTGGTGCTGACCCGCGAGGAGGCGGTGGCGGCCGGGTGGTTCGGTCCGCGGGTGGACCCCGAGGTGCTGCCGCGGATCGGCGACCTGGTCGTGGCGATGCGGGGCACCAGCACCGTGCTCGACTCGCGGGAGCTCCGGTCGCGCGTGGTCGCGCTGCGCGGCCACCACGGCTCGCTGACGCTCGCCGAGACGGCGCTGCCGCTGCGGCACCGGCCGCCCTCGTAGACTCCCTGCCGTGGCCGAGCTCGTCTTCTTCACCGGGACCATGGACTGCGGGAAGTCGACGCTGGCGCTGCAGATGGACCACAACCACGCCGCCCGGGGGCGGGCGGGGCTGATCTTCTCCCAGCACGACCGCGCCGGCCAGTCGCTGCTCTCCTCCCGGCTGGGGCTGTCGCGGCAGGCCATCGAGGTCACCGAGGAGCTGGACTTCTGGGAGCTGGTGGTCCGGCAGGTCACCCACGGCCGGCGGGTGGACTACCTCATCTGTGACGAGGCGCAGTTCTACACCCGCGCGCAGGTCGAGCAGCTGGCCCGGCTGGTGGACGAGGTGAGCATCGACGCCTTCGCCTTCGGCATCACCGCCGACTTCCGCGCCCAGCTGTTCCCGGGCTCCCAGCGGCTGATCGAGCTGGCCGACCGGACCGAGGTGCTGCAGGTGGAGGCGCTGTGCTGGTGCGGCCGGACGGCGACCCACAACGCCCGGGTCGTCGACGGGACCATGGTCGTCGAGGGGGAGCAGGTCGTGGTCGGCGACGTCGGCGACGGGCCCGAGGACGCGGCGGCGCCCGGCCCCGGTCGGGTCGAGTACGAGGTGCTGTGCCGTCGCCACTACATGCGGCGGATGAGCTCCCAGGCGGCGCGGGCCCAGGCGGCGTCCCCGGACACGCTGCCGTTCGACCTGGACCTGTGCCCGCTGCCGACGCCTCGCCCGTGACCTGACCCGAGGGGGCGCCCAGCCGTGGGCGCCGGCGTGGTGGGGCGGCGAGCCGGGTGCCCTCAGCGCTGGTCGCGGGCCCCGAACATGATGTCGTCCCAGCTCGGCACGCTGGGGCGGCCCTTGCGACGGGAGCCGGCGGGCTTGGCCGGGGGCTCCTCGCTCTCGGTGGACGCAGCTGACCCCGCGGGCTCGTCCTCGACGTCCTCGGGGTCGGCGACGGCCACCAGCGCCGGCCCGGCGTCCTCCTCCACGTGCGGCCGGGACACCTCCTCCGCCGGCTGCTCCCGGGCCGGCTCCTGCTCGCCCCGCTGCGCCGGCGCCTCCTCGGTCTCTGGTTCAGGCTCGGGCTCGGGCTCCGGCTCGGGCTCGAGGTCACCCTCGAACTCCCGACTCTGCTGCTCCTCCGGCTCCGGCTCCTCGGTTTCCTCCGGCTCCTCGGCCTCTTCCGGCTGCTCGGCGGTCAGCTCGTCCTCGTCGGACTGCTTGCCCTCGTCGCCCTCGTCGTCCTCGAAGTCGCCGCCGAAGAAGTCCTCCAGCGTCGCCTCCCGGGGGCTGCGGTCCTCGACCTCCTCCTCACCGGCCTCCTCGTCACCGGCCTCCTCGTCACCGGCCTCCTCGTCACCGGTCTCCTCGGCGCCCTCGGTCTCGCCCTCGGTGTCGGGGGAGGGCGCCTCGGCGATGTCGTCCGGGCCGCTCACCACAGCGGGCGCGGCCTCGGCGGCGACGTCCTCCTCCTGCGGCTCGGAGGTGTACTCGGCCTCCGGGAGCTCCTCGGCCGGCGGCTCGGCGTCGGGCCGGCCGTGCGCGGCGGGCGGCAGCCCCATGGTGGCCGGGTCGTAGCGCAGCTCCTCCAGCGGCAGCAGGTCCTCGGGCACGTCCTCCCGGCCCGGGACGGCCGCGGGGTCCTCCTCGGCGGC
>NZ_WIQI01000197.1 GCF_009602535.1 Ornithinicoccus halotolerans
CGTGTAGCCGCGGTCGGTGTAGCCGCGCATCTCCTCCTGGAGGGCCGTCAGGTCCGTCCCGGGGTAGTAGTAGCCCACCCGCGCCGACCGGCTGCGGGCCGCTCACGCCGGGGGGTCCCCGTCCCCGGCGCCCCCTGCGCCCGGCGCGCGTAGCCGCTCCTGCAGCACCCGGTGTGCGGCTGCGGCGGCTTCGGCGCGGTCCGCCAGCGTCTGCCCGCTCGCCCGGTCCAGCTCGCGCAGCGCCTGGTCCACGACCGAGTCGCCGGTGACCGGGGGGCCGGTCGTCGGGGTCTGCTGCTCGCGCTGCTCGTTCATCGCTCCCACGCTAGCCCCACCACCGGGCGAGATCGTGCAGGCTGTCCACGACGACGTCGGGGCGGTGGTCCGGTGACGCCTGCTCGACGTCCTCGCGACCGTGGACACCGGTCAGCACGAGCGCGGTCGGGATGCCTGCGGTACGGGCGCCGACGATGTCGGTCTCGAGCCGGTCGCCGACGGCGAGCACCTCCTCGGCCCGCAGCCCGAGCAGCTGCAGCGCTCGACGGTAGGCCGGGGCGTGCGGCTTGCCGGCGATCAGGCCCGGTTGCTGTCCGGTGGCGTGTGCCACGCTCGCGAGCAGGGCACCGTTGCCGGGGGCCAGCCCCCGTGGCGTGGGCAGCGTGGCGTCGGTGTTGGTGGCCACCCAGAGCGCACCGGCGCGCACGGCGTAGACCGCCTCGGTCAGGTCGGTGACCGTCACGTCCGTGCCGTACCCCTGCACGACCGCCCACGGCACCGGCTCCTCGCCCCCTGCCAGCTCCCCGGCGGTCACGGTCGCGACCCCGCGGTCCAGCAGCGCCCTGCGGACCCCCGGGCCGCCGACCGCCAGCACCCGCCGGGCCTCGTCCCGCTCGGGGTGCTCGGCGACCTCGTCGGCGGCGACCTGTGAGCTGGTGAGAACCTCGGCCTCCATCGCCGGCACGCCCATACCGGCCAGCCGCTCGGCGATGCCCGCGGCGGTGTGGCCGGCGTTGTTGGTCAGGTAGAGGATCGCGATCCCGCGCTGGCGGGCCTCGGTCAGTCCCTCGATGGCGCCCGGGCAGGGCTGGCTCCCCCGGTACACCACGCCGTCGAGGTCACAGATCAGCCCGCGCACCGAGCCGTGCTCCACGCTCACGGACCTGCCCCGCCGGCCTGTCCCGGCGGCTGCAGCAGCGCGAGCCGCTCCTCGGCGTCGGTCTCCCCCTCCGGGTCGGCCTCGAGAGCCCGGCTGAACCACTCCCGTGCCTGCTCGCCCTTGCCCGCGGCCTCGAGGGCGTCCGCGTACGCATAGGACAGCCGCGCTGTGGGCTGCGGCTGGGCGCGCAGCAGGTCCCGGAGGTCCAGCACGGCCGCCTCGGTCTGCCCCAGGTCCCGGCGGGCCCCGGCGGCGACGATCGCCAGCTCCACGCGCTCCTCCGCTGCGAGCCCGGCTGCCTCCCGAGACTGGGCCAGCTCCAGGGCACGTTCGGGCCGGCCGAGGCCTCGCTCGCAGTCGGCCAGCAGCGGCAGCACGTGGCTGGAGCCGGAGAGCCGGCGCGCGGTGCGCAGCTCGGCCAGCGCCTTGGCCCACTCCCCGTCGCGGTAGTAGACGATCCCGAGGGCCTCGCGCACGGCAGCGATCCTCCCGGCCCGGCGGCCGGCGGCCTCGGCGTGCTCCCGGGCACGCACCAGGTCACCCTCGGCCAGCGCCAGCCCGGTGGCGACGAGGTGCCGGGCGACGGTGTCGGCGTTGTCCTTGGACAACGTGCGCAGCTCCCGCCGGACGGCAGGGTCCAGGTCGCTGGCGACGATGTCCTCATCGAGCGCCGGCTCCGGTGGCCGCGGCCGTCGCTCACCACGGTGGTCGGCGCCGCGGTCACGCTCCTCGCGCGGCCCGCGGCGGTCACGCTCCTCGCG
>NZ_WIQI01000198.1 GCF_009602535.1 Ornithinicoccus halotolerans
GAAGCGTCGCAACTACGTGGAGATCGAGGAAGGCGACGCCGTGCAGCGGTACTTCCCGCACGTCAACGGTGGTGGCACCAGTCGCACAGCCGGCCGGGACGGGGCCGCCAGTCCCCGGTGCGGGCGGCCCGCTCGATCGCCTGCCACAGCGCCTGCAGCTTGCGCTCGGTCGCCCGCAGGTCCTGCTCGTCCGGGGCGTAGCGCAGCAGCTGCCCGTCCCGCAGGTACACCAGCTGCAGCAGCGTCGGCACCACGCCGCGCGCCCGCCACAGCACCAGCGCGTAGAACTTCATCTGGAACAGCGCCTTGCCCTCGAACGCCTCCGAGGGCGAGCGGCCGGTCTTGTAGTCGACGACCCGCAGCCGGCCGTCCGGGGCGACATCGAGCCGGTCCACGTAGCCACGCAGCACCAGCCCGTCCGCCTCGGCCTCGACGTACAGCTCCCGCTCGGCGGGCTCCAGCCGGCTGGGGTCCTCCAGGTCGAACCAGCGACGCACCAGCACCGCCGCCTGCTCCAGCCAGGCCTGCTCGGCCCCGTCGGGTCCCGCCGCGGAGCCGGACCCGGCCGCGGGGGCGGACCCGGACACCAGGGCGGCGAGCTCCGGGTGCTCGGCGCGCATCCGCTCCCACTCCGGCTGCAGCAGCCCGACCGCGCCCTCGGGCGTGCGCTCGGGGGCCGGCAGGTCGAACACCCGCTCCAGCGCCGCGTGCACCAGCGTCCCCCGGGCGGTCGCCGCGGTCGGCGGCTCCGGCAGCCGGTCGATGACCCGGAACCGGTACAGCAGCGGGCACTGCATGAAGTCCGCGGCCCGGCTGGGAGACAGAGCGGGGGTCATGACGGCCAGGGTACGGACCGGCGCCGACAAAGGG
Source organism: Ornithinicoccus halotolerans (assembly GCF_009602535.1). Taxonomy (GTDB): domain Bacteria; phylum Actinomycetota; class Actinomycetes; order Actinomycetales; family Dermatophilaceae; genus Ornithinicoccus; species Ornithinicoccus halotolerans. The sequence continues at coordinate 871 of NZ_WIQI01000198.1, forward strand.
TTCGCCCGCGCCCACGTAGGCTCACCGCATGACGCAGGCGGTGACGGGCGCGGGCCCGGGGTGGCGGCTCGGGCAGGTCGGCGGCGTCCCGGTCTACATCGCCCGCAGCTGGCTGCTCATCGCCCTGGTCATCGTGCTGCTGTTCGGCCCGGTCGCGCGCGACGCGCTGCCCGGCAGCGGTCCGTGGGCCTACGCCGTCGCCGCCGCGTTCGCGGTGCTGCTGCTGCTGTCGGTGCTCGTGCACGAGGCCGCGCACGCGGTCGTCGCCGCCCGCAGCGGGCACCAGGTGGTGCGGATCGTGGCCGACTTCTGGGGCGGGCACACCGCCTACCAGGGGGCCGGGTCGGGCCCCGGGCGGGCCGCCCTGGTGGCTGCCGCCGGTCCGCTGGCCAACGCCGCGCTCGCGCTGCTGGGCTGGCTGCTGCTGCCGCTGCTGGACAACCCGGTGCTGGTGCTGCTGACGCTGGGGCTGACCTTCGCCAACGGGTTCGTCGCGGTCGTGAACCTGCTGCCGGGGCTGCCGCTGGACGGTGGCCACGTGCTGGACGCCGTGGTCTGGCGGCTCACCGGCAGCCGTGGGCTGGGCACCATGGTCGCGGCCTGGAGCGGCCGGCTGCTGGTGGTGGCGCTGGCGCTGTGGGTGCTGGCCTGGCCGCTGCTGCAGGGGGACCGGCCCTCGCTGACCAGGCTGCTGTGGGTGGGGCTGCTGGGGTTCTTCCTCTGGGCGGGCTCCTCGCAGGGGCTGGCGCTCGGTCGGGCACGGCGGGCGCTGGAGGGCCGCAGCCTGCAGCCGCTGCTGCGGGTGCTGCCGGTGCTGGACAGCAGCCGCCCGGTGTCCGAGCTCGACCGTCACCCCGCCGGGTCTGCTGAGTCCGCCGGCTCCGCCGGGCACCCGGCCGCCGTGGTCACCGGACCGGACGGACGCCCCTACGGGCTGGTCGACGCCGCGGCGGGTGCCCTGGCCGGCAGCGACCAGGATGGCCCCCAGGCTCAGGAGGCCAGGACCTCGTCGAGGGTGGCCTCCG
>NZ_WIQI01000199.1 GCF_009602535.1 Ornithinicoccus halotolerans
CCGGCGCTGCACGCCCGGCTGGCCGAGCTGGACCCCGAGGCCGCCGCCCGGATCGGGCCCCGCAACGGCCGCCGGCTGGTCCGCGCGCTGGAGGTGGTGGAGCTGACCGGCCGGCCGTTCACCGCCACCCTGCCGAGCCGGGAGTACCTGCGGCCCACCGTGCAGCTCGGCCTGCGCGCCGACCGGGACGTCCTCGACGCACGCATCGACGCCCGGGTGGAGCGGATGTGGGAGCAGGGGCTGGTCGAGGAGGTGCGCCGGCTGGAAGCCGCTGGGCTGCGGGAGGGGCCCACCGCCTCCCGGGCGCTGGGCTACGCCCAGGTGCTGGGCCAGCTGGACGGCGCGCTCACCCCGGAGCAGGCGCGCGCCGAGACCGCCCGCGCCACCCGCCGGTTCGCGCGCCGGCAGCAGTCCTGGTTCGGCCCGGACCCGCGGATCCACTGGCTGGAGCACGACGAGCCCGGCCTGCTGGACCGGGCGGTCGCGGTGATCGCTGTCGCCGCGGCCGCACAGTAGGTTGTGCACGTCCCTGCTCCACCTGAAGGAGAACCCATGCGAAGACTCGCCGTCGCTGTCCTGTCCGTGCTCACCCTCCTGGTCGGAAGCACCACCGCCCAGGCCATCACCTGGGGGGAGCCGGACGGGGAGGCCCATCCCCACGTGGTGACCTTGATGTACACCCAGGACGGGCAGAGCGCCATCTTCCGCTGCTCCGGCACCCTGCTGTCGCCGACGCTGGTGCTCACCGCCGGCCACTGCGCCGAGGGCGTGTCCGGGGCACCGAACGACCTGACGTTCGTCAGCAACCACCCCGAGCCGGTCGCCGACTACGCCGGCGGCGGCATCCTCGGCTTCCTGCAGACCAGCGAGCACTGGGTACAGGGCACCGCGACCGCGCACCCGGAGTACGACAGCTTCGCCGCGTTCCCGGACACCTTCGACGTCGGCGTCGTCGAGCTCGCCGAGCCGATCGAGACCGGCGGGGTCTACGGCACGCTGCCGGAGGCCGGCATGCTCGACAGCCTGCTGACGCGCAAGGGTCCCCCCACGCAGCGGCAGGTGGCCGTGGTCGGGTACGGCCTGCAGGGCACCGTCCCGGCGTTCGCGCAGGCAGACTACGAGCGCTACCGCGGCACCGCCACGATCACGGGGCTCGGCCGCTCGAGCACCCAGGGCAGCCAGAACGTCCAGCTGAGCAACACCCCGGGCCAGGGCACCGGACCGGGCGGGACCTGCTCGGGTGACTCCGGCGGGCCCGCCTTCTGGATCGACCCGGCGACCGGCGAGGAGACGACCACGGTCGTGGCAGTGACGTCCTTCGGCGTCACCGGGCACTGCGCCGGCACCGACTTCTCGTTCCGGACCGACACCCAGGCCGCCCAGGAGTTTCTCAGCGCCTACACCGGCTGACCACACCAGCACACCGGTCAGGGGCCGCTCCCACCGAGGGAGCGGCCCCTGCCGCGTGCCGTGCCACCTGGGCCCGTCTCAACCGGCCGGGGGAGCAGGCAGGACCTCGAGCGCCAGCGGCCCCTCCGGCCCGGCGACGACGACGACGTCAGGCGTCGTGGCACCGCGCAGCGCGGCCAGCACCGCCGCGGCGTCCCACCCGACGCCGGCGGCCCCGGTCGGCCCGCCCGGTCCG
>NZ_WIQI01000002.1 GCF_009602535.1 Ornithinicoccus halotolerans
TCCCGGCTGTCGTGCGGCAGGTCCGCGGCCAGCGCCGCGACCGCCTGCCCCTGCCCGTCCACCACCGGCACCGCCACCGTGCCCGGCACCGTCGGGTCGCCACCGGTCACCAGCAGCCACTCCCTGCCCGCCCAGTCGCTGCGCCGCTGCGCCGCCTCCTCCCGGACCGGCCCGGCGGCACGCTCAAGGGCGTGCTGCCAGCCAACCTCGTCGGCGCGGGCGGCCAGCAGCCGGCCGGCCGCGCACTCCAGCGCCGGCAGCACCAGGTGGGTCTCCCGGTAGGGGCCGTGCTCGCCGCCGTCGACGCGGTCGACCGAGACCACCTCCCCCCGCACCAGCACCTGCACCTGCACGGTGCCGCCGACGCTGTCGCGCAGCCCGGCCAGGTAGGGCCCGAGCGCGCCCAGCAACGGCAGCCGGGACAGATAGCGGTGGGACAGCCGGGTCAGTTCCGGGCCCAGCCCGTAGCGGCTGGAGCGCGGGTCCTGCACGACCAGGTCGGCGAGCACGAGCGAGCGCAGCAGCCGGTGGACGGTCGGGACCGACAGCCCCGAGCGGTCCGCGAGATCGGTGAGCTGCTGGTAGGCGGCCCCCTCGCCCAGCAGCTCCAGCAGCCGGACGGCGTTGCGCACCGTGCCCAGGCCGCCCTGGCCGCGGGCGGTCGGGCCGGCCGGCTCAGCCTGGGACACGGCGCTGCTCTCTCATGGTGGCCCCCATCTTCCATCACCGAACCCGTCGTGACCAGATCGTGTCACACGATTTCGCTCAGGATCCTTGCGCTTGCAGATAGTGGAATCGTAGTGTCAGGTCCGGCAGCACCGGTTCGACGAGGACACCGAGGAACACCAGGAGACGAGCGTGCTCACGAGGGCGTACCAGCACTCGCTCAACGGCAGCCAGCTGTCGGCGGGCCGCCCGGTGCTGGAGGTCGACCAGGTCTCGCTGCGGTTCGGTGGTGTCAAGGCCCTCGACGACGTCAGCTTCACGGTCACCTCGGGCCACGTGCACGCGGTCATCGGCCCCAACGGCGCCGGCAAGTCCTCGCTGCTGAACTGCATCAGCGGCCTCTACCACCCGCAGCAGGGCCAGGTGGTGCTGCACACCGCCGACGCCCCGGCGCCGGACGGCACGCCCGGGCAGGAGCACCGCCACCGGCTGACCCGGCTCTCGCCGCACCGCATCGCCCGGCTCGGGGTGGCCCGCTCGTTCCAGAACATCGAGCTGTTCTCCCACCTGACGGTCCTAGAGAACCTCATGCTCGGCCGGCACATCCACATGCGGCACTCGGTGCTGGCCTCGATGCTGTGGTTCGGCCCGGCCCGGCGGCAGGAGATCGCCCACCGGCAGCTGGTCGAGGAGGTCATCGACCTGCTGGAGCTGCAGGCCCACCGCGGCAAGCCGGTCGGCTCGCTCGCCTACGGCATCCAGAAGCGGGTGGAGCTGGGCCGGGCGCTGTGCCTGCAGCCGGCGCTGCTGCTGCTGGATGAGCCGATGGCCGGCATGAACGCCGAGGAGAAGGAGGACATGGCCCGCTACGTGCTGGACGTGCACGAGCTGGCCGGGGTCTCGGTGGTGCTCATCGAGCACGACATGAACGTGGTCATGGACATCTCCCACCGGGTGAGCGTGCTCGACTTCGGCAAGCTCATCGCCGACGGCACTCCTGAGGAGGTCAAGGCCGACCCCGCGGTCATCGAGGCCTACCTCGGCGCCGAGGACGAGGACACGGACGTCCGCGAGGCCGTCGCCCGGCAGGGGGAGGAGCGGTGAGCACCTTCCCGCAGCTGCTGGCCGGGCTGGCCCGGGAACGACCCGACGGGGTCGCCATGCAGGAGAAGCGCTACGGCATCTGGCAACCGATGACCTGGGCCGAGTACGCCGAACGGGTGCGCGACCTGGCCCACGGGCTGGCCTCGCTCGGGGTCGGCCGCGGTGACGTCGTGGCGGTGCTGGGCGACAACCGGCCGGAGTGGCTGATCGCCGAGCTGGCCACGCAGAGCATCGGTGCGGCGGTGGTCGGGATCTACCCGACCTCCATCGGGGAGGAGCTGCGCCACATCCTCACCACCGGCCGGTGCCGGGTGGTGGTCGCCGAGGACCAGGAGCAGGTGGACAAGCTGCTCCGGCTGCGCGACGAGGAGGCCCGGCGGCTGGAGCGGGACGGCGGCAGCGGTGGTGGCGAGCCGCTACGGCTGGAACAGGTGGTGTTCTACGACCCGCACGGCCTGGAGCACTACCGCGACGAGCTGCTCACCGACATCGCCGAGCTGGAGGCCGCCGGCCGCGACTGGGGCGAGGCGCACCCGGGGTGGCTGGACGAGCAGGTAGCGGCGGGGGCGGCAGCGGACATCGCCGTCATCTGCACCACGTCCGGCACCACCTCCAAGCCCAAGCTGGGCGAGCTGTCCCACGCCAACCTGCTGGCGATGGCCGACCACCTCACCGAGGTGGACCCGATCGGGCCCAAGGACCGGTACGTGTCGTTCCTGCCGTTCGCCTGGATCGGCGAGCAGATGCTGGCGGTGGCGTGCGGGCTGTCGCGGGGGCTGACGCTGTCCTTCCCCGAGGACGCGGCGACCCAGCGGGCGGACCTGCGCGAGATCGGGCCGGACGTGATGTTCTCCCCGCCGCGGATCTGGGAGTCGATGCTCTCGGAGGTGCAGGTGCGGATCGACGAGGCCGGCTGGCTGAAGCGAAAGGTCTTCGGCTGGGGCTACGACGTCGGCGACCAGGTCGCCCGGATGCGGGTGACCGGGCAGCAGCCCGGGGGCTGGCTGGCCGCCAAGCACAAGGTCGCCGACTGGGTGGCCACCCGCCCGGTGCGCGACCAGCTGGGGCTGGCCCGGATCAAGCGCAGCTACACCGGTGGCGCCCCGCTGGGCCCGGACGTGTTCCGGTTCTTCCACGCCATCGGCGTCAACCTCAAGCAGATCTACGGCCAGACCGAGATCTGCGGGATCGCGGTCGTGCACCGCGACGACGACATCGCCTTCCACACCGTCGGCACCCCCATCCCCGGCACCGACCTGCGCATCAGCGACGACGGGGAGATCCTGCTGCGCTCGCCGTCGGTGTTCCGCGGCTACCACCGGCAGCCGGAGGAGACCGCGGCGACCGTCGACCAGGACGGGTGGCTGCACACCGGCGACGCCGGCTACCTGGACGAGGACAACGGCCGGCAGCTGGTCGTCATCGACCGCGCCAAGGACGTGCTCACCGCCCCCGACGGAACCCGGTACTCCAGCGCCTTCATCGAGAACAAGCTCAAGTTCTCGCCGTACGTGGAGGAGGCGGTGGTCTTCGCCCCCGAGTCCAGCGGGCAGGGGATGACCGCGCTGGTCACCCTCGACCCGGCCACGGTCGGCTCGTGGGCCGAGCACGAACGGCTGAGCTACACCACCTACACCGACCTGGCCGCCAAGGCCGAGGTCTACGACCTCATCGCCGAGGAGGCCACCCGGGCCAACGAGGACCTGCCGGAGAGCATCCGGGTGCGCCGGTTCATGCTGCTGCACAAGCAGCTGGACCCCGACGACGACGAGATCACCCGCACCCGCAAGGTGCGCCGCAACGTCATCAACGAGCGCTACGCCGACATCATCACCGCGCTGCAGCGGGCCACCGGTGACGACGAGGTGACCATCCGCAGCCGGGTCACCTACCAGGACGGCACCAGCGTCGAGCGGGAGCTGCCGCTGCGGATCTTCGACCTGACCACCTACCGGATCCCCGAGGGCCGGGGCCGGCGCCCCGTCTGGAGCGGCCGCCGATGAGCACCTTCGTCAACCTGCTGGCCTACGGGCTCGCCGACGGCGCCATCCTGGCGCTGGCCGCGCTGGGCTTCGTGCTGATCTACAAGGCCACCGGCGTCATCAACTTCGCCCAGGGCGAGTTCCTGCTGGTCGGCGCCTACATGTTCTACACGGCGTTCGTGGTCCTGCAGCTGCCGATCCTGCTCGCCGTCGTCGCCGGGGTCGTGGTCGCCACCGTCATCGGCGTGCTGGTGGAGCGGCTCATCCTGCGGCCGATGGTCGGGGAGAGCGCCATCAGCATCATCATGGTCACCATCGGGCTGTCGATGCTGCTGCGCGCCCTGGTGCAGATGTTCTACGGCACCTCGGCCAAGAGCCAGCCGCCGGTGCTGCCGCGCAGCTCGATCAGCATGCTGGGGGCCACCATCCCGCTCAACCGGCTGCTGGTCATCCTCATCGCCGGCATCGTGCTGGTCGCCTTCACCGTCTTCTTCCGCCGGTCCCGGCACGGCATCGCGATGCGCGCGGTCGCCGACGACCAGCAGGCGGCGATGACGATGGGCATCTCCGTGCGCCGGGTGTTCGCGATGGCCTGGGCGTTGGCGGCGGTCAGCGCGCTGATCGCCGGTGTGCTGCTGGCCGACATCTCCGCCGTCGACCAGAACCTGGCGGCCTTCGGGCTGCTGGTCTTCCCGGTCGTGATCCTCGGCGGCCTGGACTCGGTGCCCGGCACCATCGTCGGCGGCCTGATCATCGGGCTGCTCAAGCAGTTTGTGTCCGGCTACCTCGACCCGGGCCTGTCCACCGTCCTCCCGTACATCGTCCTGGTGCTGATCCTGCTGGTGAAGCCCTACGGACTGTTCGGCGAGACCCGCATCGAGAGGGTGTGAGGGCAGCCATGGCCGCGACCGCGACGGGGATCTACCACCGCAGCTACCGCTCCGAGCTGGCGCTGCGCGCCACCCGGGCCGAGTACGCCCGACTCGGGCTGCTCACGGTGGTGCTGCTGGCGGTCCCGTTCGTGCTGGACAACTACTGGCTGTCCATCGCCAACACCATCCTCATCGCCGTCATCGGCGCGGTGGGGCTCAACATCCTGGTGGGCTACACCGGACAGATCTCGCTCGGCCAGGGCGGCTTCCTGGCGGTCGGCGCCTACACCTCGGTGATCCTGTCCGACCGGATCGGGCTGCCGGTGCCGCTGTCGATCCTGCTGGCGGTGCTGATGACCGCCGTGGTCGGCACCTTCTTCGGGCTGCCCGGGCTGCGGCTCAAGGGGCTCTACCTGGCGATCGCCACCCTGGCCAGCCAGCAGATCATCGAGTTCATCATCCGGCGCGACTACGGCGGCTGGCTCACCGAGGGCGCCGGCTACATCAACGTCGAGCGGCTCGAGGTGGCCGGCTGGCGGCTGGACCGGATGGTCTTCGAGCAGCAGTGGTACTGGATCCTGCTGCCGCTGACGGTGCTGTCGGTGCTGGCCGCGCGCAACCTGTTCCGTACCGGGCTGGGCCGGTCCTTCCAGGCGGTGCGCGACCAGGACATCGCCGCGGAGGCGATCGGGGTCAACCTCACCCGGGCCAAGCTGACGGCGTTCGCCGTCTCCTCCGGGTTCGTCGGCCTGGCCGGCGCGCTGACCGCCCACTACACCGAGATCGTCACCTGGGAGCGCTACACCCTAGAGGTGTCCATCCTCTACCTGGCGATGATCATCGTCGGCGGGCTGGGATCGGTGGCCGGCGCCGTCTACGGGGCCATCTTCATGACGGTGCTGCCGGTGCTGATCCGCACCGGCGCCGACGGCCTGGAGCCGGTCGTGCCGTTCCTGGCCGACCAGCTGCCGGCGGTTCAGAACGCCGTCTTCGGCCTGACCATCATCGTCTTCCTCATCGTCGAGCCACGCGGGCTGGACCGCATCTGGCAACGCATCAAGGAGTACGTCCGCTACTGGCCGTTCCGCTACTAGCGGGCCCACCCGAAGGAGAGACCCATGTCCGTGACGACACGCACCACCCGCACCGCACGCCTGACCCTCACGGCGGCGACCGCCGCGCTGGCGCTCGGCCTGTCCGCCTGCGGCGGCGGCGACGGCGGCGCCGGCGGCGCCGACAGCGAGGACCCGATCCCGGTCGGGATCATCGCCGACCTGACCGGCGCCACCGGCGACGTCGGCACCCCCTACAACGAGGGGATGCTCGCCTACATCGAGCACGTCAACGCCGAGGGCGGCGTCGAGGGCCGTGAGCTGGAGCCGATGAGCAACGACTACGCCTACGAGGTGCCGCAGGCCGAGGACCTGTACCGCCGCTACCTCAACGAGGGCGCGGTGGTCATCCAGGGCTGGGGCACCGGCGACACCGAGGCGCTGCACTCCCGGGTGGCCGAGGACGAGGTGCCGTTCATGTCCGGCTCGTTCGCCGAGTCGCTGACCGACCCGGAGGAGAGCCCCTACAACTTCGTGGTGGCGCCCACCTACTCCGACCAGATGCGGGTGGCGCTCAACTGGATCCACGAGGACTCCGGCAGCCAGGGCGACGTGGCGGTCTTCCACCACGACAGCCCGTTCGGGCAGGCGCCGGTCGCCGACGGCCAGGCGTGGATCGAGGAGCAGGGCTACGGACTCGGTTACGAGTCCTACGCCATGCCCACCGGCCAGCAGAACTACGTGGGGCTGCTGTCGCAGGCCCAGCAGCAAGGCGCGAAGTACATCGTCATCCAGAACGTGGCGTCCCCGGCCGCGCAGGTCGCCAAGGACATCGCCGCCCAGGGGCTGGACATGACGATCGTGTGCCTCAACTGGTGCGCCAACGAGCTGTTCATCACCACCGCCGGTGAGGAGGCCGCCGAGGGGCACCTGCTCATCCAGCCGTTCGCGCCGGTCACCGCCGAGAAGCCCGGCCACGAGGTGATCGTGGAGTACCTGGAGGAGCAGGGCGAGTCCGCGGAGGACAAGTCCACCTCCTGGGTGCAGGGCTGGTACGTCATGCACGTGATGACCGAGGGCATCCGGCACGCGCTGCAGAACAACGACGAGCTCACCGGCCCGGCGATCCGCGAGTCGCTGGAAACCATGGGCCCGATCGACACCGGCGGCGTCGTCGGCGGTGGCGAGGTGGAGTTCAGCCCCGAGTCGCACCGCGGGACCAGCGGCACCGGCATCTACCGGGCCGAGGGCGGCCAGATGGTCGAGGTCCAGGAGAATGCCCAGCCATGAGCCAGGCACCCGCCACGGGACCGGCGGGGGCGACCGCTGCCCCCGCCGGCCCCCCGGCCCTGCTCAGCCTCAACAACGTCGAGGTCATCTACGAGGACGTCATCCTCGTGCTGCGCGGGCTCTCGCTGCAGGTCCCGAAGGGCCAGATCGTGGCGTTGCTCGGCAGCAACGGCGCCGGCAAATCCACGACCCTGAAGGCGGTCACCGGGCTGCTGCCCAGCGAGCACGGCGAGGTGACCGACGGGCAGGTGCTCTTCGACGGCCAGGACATCACCCGGATGGACGCCCCCGACCGGGTGCGGGCCGGGATGAGCCTGTGCATGGAGGGCCGGCACGTCTTCGAGCACCTGACCGTGGCCGAGAACCTGGTCGCGGGCTGCTACACCAACGCCTCGGACTCCGCGGAGCTGCTCGAGGAGGTCTACGAGTTCTTCCCCAAGCTGGCCGACATGCGCAACCGGGTGGCCGGCTACCTCTCCGGCGGTGAGCAGCAGATGCTCGCGATCGGGCGGGCGCTGATGGCCAAGCCGCAACTGCTGATGCTGGACGAGCCCTCGCTGGGGCTGGCGCCGCTGCTAGTGCAGGAGATCTTCGGCTACATCAAGCGGCTCAACGAGGAGCGCGGGATGACCGTGCTGGTCGTGGAGCAGAACGCCCGCCGCGCGCTGGAGGTCGCCGACCACGGCTACATCATGGAGCAGGGCCGGATCGTGCTGGAGGGCCCGGCCGCCGAGATGCGGGAGAACCCGGACGTCAAGGAGTTCTACCTGGGCCTGGGCGAGGAGGGGGGCCGCAAGAGCTACCGCGACGTCAAGCACTACAAGCGCCGCAAGCGCTGGCTCTGACCCCCGGGAGGACAACCGACCATGACCACGATCGCCGAGGCGCTGGCGGGCCACCATGCGCGCAGCGGGATGGACGCCGCCGTCGCCGACGCGGTAACAGCCGGGTGCCGCCGGGTGCCCGCGCTCGCCGAGCGGCTGTCCCGGGCGGGGATGGCCCCCGAGGACGTGACCGGCGTGGCCGGTCTCGCCGCGCTGCCGGTGCTCAGCAAGGACGAGGTGCTGGAGGTGCAGCGGGCCGATCCGCCCTTCGGGGGGATGCTCGCCGACGGTGCCGACGTGGTGCGCGTCTTCCAGTCCCCGGGCCCGCTGTACGAGCCGCAGCTGGCGGGCGAGGACCCGTGGCGGTGGGGGCAGGCGCTGGCCGGCCTCGGCGTGGGTGCCGGTGACACGGTCCTCAACTGCTTCGGCTACCACCTGTCTCCCGCCGGGGCGATGATGGAGTCCGGGGCCAGGGCCGTCGGAGCGCGGGTGGTGCCCGGCGGGATCGGCAGCCAGGAGCTGCAGGTCCGCGCGATCGCCGACCTGGGGGTGACCGCCTACACCGGGCTGCCCAGCTACCTCAACGCGCTGCTGGAGCGCTACGACGGGGCCGGGCTGGACCCGGCAAGGTGGCGGCTGACGCGGGCCATGGTGACGGCCGAGCCGCTGCCGGAGAGCCTGCGGGCGGTACTGACCGAGCGGGTGCCGCACGTGCAGATGGCCTACGGCACCGGCGAGACCGGGCTGCTCGCCCACGAGACCGGCGACGGGCACGGGCTGGCCCTCGCCCAGGGGGTGCTGGTGCAGGTGTGCGAGCTGGGCACCGGCCGGCCGGTCGAGGACGACACCGAGGGCGAGGTCGTGGTGACGCTGCTGCGGCCGGACTACCCGCTGGTGCGGTTCGGCACCGGCGACCTGTCCGGCTGGCAGGTCGGCCCCGACGGCTCGCCGCGGCTGCGCGGGGTGCTGGGACGCTCCGGCGCGGCGGTCAAGGTGCGCGGCATGTTCCTGCACCCCCGCCAGGTGGCCGAGGTGATGGCCGGGGCCCCGGTGAGCCGCTACCGGTTCGTCATCGGGCGGGAGAACCACCGCGACACGCTGCGCTGCGAGGTGGTGCCTGAGCCGGGCGCCTCCAGCGACGGGGTCGCCGACGAGGTGCGGCGCCGGGTGCGCGACGGGCTGCGGTTCAACGCCGAGGTGGTCGCGGTCGAGGCGCTCCCCGGTGACGGCGACGATGCCAACGCCGGGCCGCTGGTGGACACCCGCGACTGGGCCTGAGGGGGCCTCACTCCGGGGGGCGGGTGGCGTTGGCGACCAGCCGGTCGAGGACGTCGCGCAGCACCCGCAGCTCCTCCGCGGAGACCCCGCCGCGCAGCTGGCGGTCGAAGCCCAGCGCGGCCTGCTGCAGCCGTCGGAAGGCGGCGTGACCTTCGGTCGTCAGCTCGATGGTGTGCGCGCGCCGGTTGCGCTCGCAGCGGCGCCGCACGATCAGCCCGCTGTCCTCCATCCCGGCCAGGTGATGGGTGAGCGTGGCGTCCTTGATGCCGACCGCGCCGGCGATCTCTCGCTGCGTCGCTCCCGGGTCGCGGACCAGCGCCAGCAGGATCCACCACATCGACCGGCTCCCGCCCGCAGCGGCCAGCGTCTCCTCGAACCGGCGGGCGATCACGGTGACCGCGTCCCACAGGGCACGGCCGATGGGCGGCTCCGTGGGCCCGGGGAGGCTGTCGTCCGTCATGACTACGAGCCTACCGCGAAAGCGTTGACGACTAAACATTAGACATCGAACCCTTTGATTCCTACGCTTCGGTAGCAGGCGGCTCGCTCCTCCGGCTTGTGGACCGGGCGTATCGCCGCCGCAGGGACCGAGGAGAGGTGGAGCCGAGCATGGCTGAGGTGCAGGGACAGCTGGAGTGGGACGACGAGCTCTCGGAGCGCGTCACCGGGCGGGTGGTGCGGCCCGGCGACCGCGACTACGACGCGCTGCGGGCGGTGCTGCTGGGGTGGGTCGATGCGCGGCCGCTGGTGATCGTCCGGGTGGTCGACGCCCAGGACGTCGCGGCGGTGCTGGCCGTGGCGCGTGACCACGAGCTGCCGGTCGCGGTCCGCAGCGGGGGGCACTCGATGGCGGGCCACAGCGGTGGTGACAGGGCGGTGGTGCTGGACCTGCGGGAGCTGACCGGCCTGGAGATCGACGTGGCGGGCCGTACCGCGTGGGTACAGGCGGGGCTGACCGCGGGGGAGTACACCGCCCGGGCCGCCGAGCACGGCCTGGCGACCGGGTTCGGTGACAGCGGCAGCGTCGGGATCAGCGGCCTGCTGCTGGGCGGTGGGGTGGGCTACCTGAGCCGCCGGTTCGGGCTCACGGTCGACCAGCTGCTCGCGGCGGAGGTCGTGATGGCGGACGGCCGGGTGCTCCAGGTCGACGAGGAGCACCACCCGGACCTGTTCTGGGCCATCCGTGGCGGCGGCGGTGGTTTTGGCGTGGTCACCGGGATGCGGCTGCGGCTGCACCCGGTCTCCGCCGTCGTCGGCGGGATGCTGGTGCTTCCCGCGTCGCCGGAGGTGCTCGCCGGGGCGGTCGCCGCGGCAGAGACGGCTCCGGAGGAGCTGTCGGTGATCATCCAGGTGATGGTGGCCCCGCCGGTGCCGTTCCTCCCCGAGGCCGCCCACGGCCGCACCGTCGTGCTGCTCATGATGTGCTACTCCGGGCCGGCGGAGCAGGCCGAGCAGGTGCTCGCGCCGTTCCGCAGCCTGGCCACCCCGCTGGCGGACCAGCTGGCGCCGATCACCTACGCCGAGATGTTCCCGCCCGAGCCTGAGGGCTTCCGGCCACGGGCGGTCGCGACCAGCGCCTTCCGTGACGCCTTCGACGTGGCCACCGCCGAGCAGGCGCTGGCCCGGCTGGAGGTACCGGGGGACGGCGTGGCCGAGGCGGTGCCGATGCGCGGGGTGCAGGTGCGGGTGCTGGGCGGGGCGATCGACCGGGCGCCCGCGGACGCCACCGCCTACGTCCACCGGGGGCGTCGCATGATGCTCGTGGTCAACGCCGGGTCGGTCGGTCCGGAGGGTGACGGCCTCGCCCAGGACTGGGTCGCCGGCACCGGCGCCGCCCTGCGGGACGGGGACGGCAGCGGCTACCTCAACTTCCTGGGGGTCTTGGACGCCGACCGACTGCGGGAGGCGTTCCCGGGGCCCGCCTGGGAGCGGCTGCGGCGGGTCAAGCGCGACTACGACCCGGGTGACCTGTTCCGCGCCGCGCACCGGATCCCGCCGGCGGGCTGAGCCGCGCGCCGCGGTGGGGCAAGGGGTGCCCTCGAGCGCACTCGTTGTCCTACCGCGGCCGCGCCAGCCGAGACCTGGGTGGCGGGCCCACGGAGGGAGCGGCGCTGCCGGTCCGTGCGGCCCGGAGTCACAGGGCGCTGATCTCCCCGGTGAGGCACACCTGCACGGGGACGCCGTCGATGTCGGCCGGAACGTCTCCGGCCGTGTCCGAGGACACGACGTCGACCCGGATGCACCAGTCCTCATCGCCGGCGCGCGGGGGCTCGCGACCCGCGTCCGAGGCAGCGGCACCCGCCGTCACCGGAGCGAGCCCGATCCCGGTCACTCCTTGGCTGCCGGCGAGGGCCTCGCGAAGTCGGCGCTTGGCCGCCCGTGCCTGCTCGATGGTGGCCACGGTGATCACCTCCGGGCTCCATTGTGCCCTCGAACGGCGGGTGGCGGCACCGCGCGGACGGGCCGATGGTGACGGCCGCTCAGCCCGTGACCAGGGTGATGCCCAGCGACTCGAGCACCGCACCGATCGGGTTGACGTAGGTGAGGCCGGTCCCGCCCGGACCCCCGGTTTCCGACCCGGCGAACAGCAGCCCGAGTGCGACACCGTCCGGGCGGTAGACGAGCGAGCCGGAGTCACCGCCTCGCGAGAACGCACCGGCGCCGGTGGACTCGACCTCGACCTGGTTGTCGAAGCTGATGGCACCGAGCTCGCCGTACCCGACGACGAGGCCGTCGAGCTCGATCGCCGAGACCCGCCCGGCCGTCACGCCGGTGGTGCGCCCGACCTTGCCGACGGCCTCGCCGCCACGGGCCTCGACCGTCTCGCTGACCGGTCCCACCGGGTAGCCGAGGTCGACCCCGGCGTCGTCGAGCATCGCGATCGCGGCGTCGACGACGGCCGGCTGGCTGGGGCGCAGCGGCACCAGGTCCGCGAGCGTCCCGACCCGGTCCGCCGGGGCGGTCCCGCCGTCGGCCGGTCCGGGCTGCAGCACCACGTCACCGGGCTGCGCGGACGGGGAGCCGGCGAGCACGTGCCAGTTGGACAGGGCGTACACCTCGCCGCCGGCGCCCCGTGTCACGAACCCGCCCAGCGTGCCCGCGGAGACGTCGGCATGAGCGATGGAGACGCCGGGACGCAGCGGCCGGACTCGCCCCGTCTGGCCCTGCGCCGCCTCCACGGGCAGGGCCGCGCCGGTCCAGGACGCGGTCAAGCTCTCGATCCGGCCGATGCGCCGCACGTCCGCCGCCGGCCCGGCCTCGGCGGCGACCCGCTCGGCGATCTCCCGCGCCCGAGGGACGTCCAGGCGGTACCGGACCGCGATGCCGTAGTCGTCCTCGGCCTGCGGGGCGAGGCCGAGGGCCAGGGTCGGCGCGTTGACGACGTCCTCGGCGGTGACCCCCTCCCGGCCGAGCCTGCTCGGCCGCGCGGCGACGCCCTCCTCGTCGGCGAGCTCCTCGGCCCACCGCGCCAGCTGCTGCTTGATGGTGCGTGCGTCATCCCAGTGCATGTCTCCGAGTGTGGCTGACGGCTCCGACATCGGTCGCGGTGAACCGGGGGCTTCCGGCCAGCGAGCCGGACTGCGCTCAGTTCCGGCGCAGCTGTGCCCGGCGCACGACCCCCCACGGCCGACGCAGCAGAGCCGGGTCGGAGAACGGGTCGCCGTCGACCAGCAGCAGGTCGGCCGGGGAGCCGGGCCGGATCCGGCCGGTGGCGGGCAGCCCGAGCGCGTCGGCGGCCGCGGAGGTCGCGGCCCGCAGCGCCTGCAGCGGGGAGAGCCCGTAGTCCTGCAGCGCCGTGATCTCGTCGACGAGGCTCGGGTGCGCCATGCCGGGAGCTCCGGCGTCGGTCCCCGCGATCACCGGCACGCCCGCCGCTACCGCCATCGCGACGCTGCGGCGGTGGGCCTGGACCACCTCACGTGCCTTCTGCACCGCGTAGCCGGGAGCCGCACCCCCGGCCATGCGCCGGTAGACCTCGACCGTGGGGCACAACACGGTGCCCTGGCGCACCATGTCCGCGACCACGTCCTCGGCGAGGAAGACGCCGTGCTCGATGGTGTCGATGCCGGCCCGGACCGCGTTGCGGACCCCGTCCTCGCCCAGCGCGTGGGCAGCGACCCTGCGTCCCCGCCGGTGAGCCTCTCCGGCGAGCGCGGCCAGCTCCTCGTAGGTCAGCTCGCTGGCCCCGACCTCCTCGCCGTGCGCCTGCCCGTAGACCCCGCCGGTGGCGGCGGTCTTGATGACGCCGGCGCCCTTGGCGACCTGGCCCCGTACGCCGCGGACCACCGCGTCCGGACCGTCGCACGGGACGCCCCAGAAGGGGTCGTGCCCGCCGGTCATGATGACGGTCTGGCCGGCGGCGACGATCGTGGGACCGTCCAGGTGGCCGCGGTCCACGGCGCGGGCAACGGTGATGGCGACGTCCCAGTTGCCGCCGAGGTCGCGGACCGTGGTGATCCCCGCCGGCAGGTAGCGGCGGGCGTACTCGGCGGCGCGGACGGTCGTCAGCTGCTCACCGTCCTCGGCGACGTGGGCGACCGGGTCGGTGCTGCCGTCCCACACCAGGTGGACGTGGGCATCGACCAGCCCGGGCAGGACCGCGCACCCGTCGACGTCGACCGCCAGGTCCTCCCGGCCGGTCCGGGCCGTTCCCGGCGCGACCAGCTCCCGCACCAGGCCGTCCTCGCACACGACGTCGGCAGGACGGGGCCCGCTGCTCAGGCCGTCCCAGACCTGGCCACCGCGGAGGACCAGGGCGGGTGCCACCTCAGGGCCGTCCCGCGACGATCTCTCCGCCCTGGATGACGGCGCGAAGGTGCCGCTCCGGCTGCGCGAGGACGTCGGTGTCGGTCAGCGGGTCACCGTCCACGAGCAGGATGTCGGCGGTCGCCCCGGGCGCGATGACGCCGAGCTGGCCCTCCCGTCCCAGCAGGGCGGCGGCGGTGACGGTTGCCGCTCGCAGCACCTCGTGCGCGGGCTGCACCTGTCCGCGGATGCGGAACTCCTCGCTCTGGTGGTGGTGCATCGCCCCGAGCAGGTCGGTCCCGAAGACCAGCTGGACCCCGCCCTTCCAGGCGAGCTCGAGGGCGTGCAGGCCGGCCTCGAGCACGTCGGCGACCTTGGCCTGGCTGGCCGGGGGCAGGCCGGCGGCGGCGCCCTCGCGGTGCAGGTACTCGTAGGTCACCAGCGTCGGGACCAGGAAGGCACCGCGCTCGACGAACAGCCGCACGCTGGAGCTGTCGATGAGGTTGCCGTGCTCGATGCAGCGCACGCCGAGCTCCAGGCCACGGTTCACCGCGGGCGCCGTGTAGGCGTGCCCGGTGACGTAGCGGTTGGCGTTGGTCGCCTCCTCGACGGCCGCCCGGATCTCCTCGGCGGAGAACTGCAGCGAGTCCACCCGGTCGGTCGGGGAGGCGACCCCGCCGGAGAGCATCAGCTTGACGTGGCCGGCGCCCGTCCGCAGCTGGTGCCGGGCGCCGCGGCGCACCTCGGACACCCCATCGCAGACCAGCCCCAGGTTCGGGCAGCAGGCATGGTCGTCCAGCACCTGCCGGCCGGCGCTGCGCAGGTCGGCGTGGCCACCGGTCGGCGACAGTGCCTTGCCCCCGAAGATGACCCGGGGGCCGGCCCAGAGGCCCTCCTCGACGGCGGCTGCGATGCCGTGGTCAGCACCACCCACGTCCCGGACGGTGGTGAAGCCGCGGTGGAGCATCCCGCGCAGGATCTGGCTGGTGTGCGCGGCCACGTAGTAAGGCGACTGCTCGGCCACGTCCCCGAGGTCGGCGCTGGACGCCGTGACGTGCACGTGCCCGTCGATGAGCCCGGGCACCAGGTGCCGCCCGGCCGCGTCGACCTGCTGGGCTGACTCCGGTGCGCGCAGCCCGCTGCCCACGTCCTGGACGACGCCGTCGTGCACCAGCACGTCGGCGCCGCGCGCCTCGCCGGTCGCGGCGTCGCACACGACGCCGCGACGGATGATGAGAGTGTCCGAGGTCATGAGCTCCCTTCCCGCAGCCCGGGCGGGCGGCTGGCTGTCCGCATCGTGCCAGCCAGGCCCGCGCGAGCGCAATAGTTGTTGCATGATGGTGGCGTGACCTCCGGCGACGACGCGGTGGACGAGCTCCGCGACCAGGTGCTGCCCGGCTGGCTGACTGCCCGTCTCGGGGACCGGCGGCCGGCGGCCGGCGCGAGGAGGGTGCTGTCGGCGATCGCCACGCAGCCGCGGCAGATGTCCTACGCCAGCACCTCGGCCGCGGCCACCGCGGCGGAGGTGAACGTCGCCACCGTGGTGCGCACCGCCCAGCAGCTGGGCTTCAGCGGCTGGCCCGCGCTGCGGGCCGAGATCCGGTCGCCGTACCTGTCCGGGCTGTCGGCCTCCGAGGTGCTGAGCGAGCACGACGAGGAGGCGGAGCAGGGGCCGGCCTGGTCCACGCTGCGCCGGGACCTGCACAACTTGCAGGACCTCGCGCGGCTGCTCGACGAGGACCAGGTGGAGCGGGTGGCCCGGATCATCCACGGCGCACCAAAGACGCTGGTCCTGGGGTCGGGCAGCTTCGCCGCCCCCGGTCTGCAGCTGTCCCACCTGGCGCAGACGATCGGACACGACGTCCGGCTGCAGCGGGTGGGTGGCACCTCGCTGTTCAACGCGGTCTCGCTGCTGGGCCCGCACGACTGCCTGGTGGTGTTCCAGCTCTGGCGCACGCCCCATGAGATCCGGCACGCCATGCAGGTAGCGGCCGCGGCCGGCGCCTCGGTCGTGCTGGTCAGCGACCAGGTCCGCGCGGACCTGGTGGAGGTGGCCGACGAGCTGGTGGCGATGCCGAGCGAGGGCGCCAGCATGTTCCCCTCCCTGGTCGCCGCGATCACCGTCGTGCAGTCGGTGATCGCGGCGCTGGTGGCCTGCGACCCGGCCGCCGCGGCCGGATGGAGCGACCGGGTCGAGGGGGTGTGGTCGCGCTACGGGCTGTTCCCGGACCCGGGCGAGGATCTGCAATAGCCATTGCATTCTGCGGGGCGAGCGGGTTTGATGGGCCCACCCGATCCCCGGGCGGGCCGGCCGCTGGCCCGGTCCCGCCGCACGGATCACTCACGACCCCGGAGGCGTCATGCAGACGACCCATGTGACCGTCCTGGTGCTGTACCTGCTGCTCATGGTGGGGATCGGCGCCTGGTTCACGCGCTCCAAGGAGGTCGCGACCGGCGACGACTTCGTCTTCGCGGGCCGCAACCTCCCCCGTCCCGTGATGATCGGGACACTGCTGGCGACCTGGGTGGGGTCCGGCACGATCATCGGTGGAGCGAGCTTCGCCTACACCTACGGCCCGCTGGCCTCCATCTTCTTCCTGGCGGGCACCCCGGTCGGGATCGTGGTGCTGTACTTCCTGGCCCGCCGGATCCGACGCGGCTCCACCTACACCGTCCCCGAGCTGCTGGAGAGCCGCTACGGCGTCGCCGTCCGGATGATCGCCGCGGTCATCACCGTGCTCGCCTACACCGGCATCACGGCCTACCAGTTCACCGGCGGCGGCTACATCGTCAGCGTCATCACCCCGCTGTCGCCCGGGCAGGGCGCCATCGTGGTGGCCCTGCTGGTGACCTTCCTCGCGGTGGGAGGAGGGCTGAAGTCGGTCGCCTGGAGCGACTTCCTCTCCGCCCTGGTGATCGTCTCCGTCCTGGTGGCCGCGCTGCCGCTCGTCCTCGGCGTCGAGCTCGGCGGCATGGCTGAGTACTGGCAGGGGCTGCCCGAGTCCCACCGCACCGTCAGCGGCGGGCTGACCGCGCTGCAGCTGCTGGGCTTCTTCCTGCCGCTGTTCATGCTGATCCTGGCCGACCAGAACATGTACCAGCGGCTGGGGGCCGCCCGTGATGAGTCCGAGGCCCGGATGTCGGCCGGCGGCTTCTTCCTGACCAGCTTCCTGGTGACGGTGCCCGTGGCGCTGCTGGGCTCGGCCGCGATCATCCTGATGCCCGACATCGAGCCGGACACCGCGGTCCTCTCCCTGGCGGGCCAGGAGTACCTGCCGGTCGTGATGGGCGGTCTGCTGCTGGCCGGTGCGCTCGCCTTCATCATCACCACCGGCTCCTCGTTCCTGCTCTCCGGCGCCGGCAACGTCGTGTACGACGTGACCAAGCGGATGTTCGGCGTGCCGATGGACGACCGCCGGCGGCTGGTGATCCACCGGCTCGCGGTGCTGGCCATCGCACTCGTCGCCTACGTGCTCGGCCGGTTCTTCCCGACGGTGCTGGAGCTGCAGATGTACTCCTACACGGTCTACGGCGTGGCCATCGCCCCGCCGGTGCTGGCGGTCTTCCTGTGGCGGCGCGCCAGCAAGTGGGGCGCGCTGACCTCGATGGTCCTCAGCACGGTGGTGACCATCACCTGGGAGCAGCTCGGCCAGCCCTTCGACCTGAACTCGGTGCTGGTGTCGCTGCCGGTCTCCCTCATCACGCTGGTCGTGGTCAGCCTCGCGCTGCCCGACCGGGGCGGTCACGCTGCGGACGAGACACCCACCGACCCCGACGCCGCCCGGACGGAGGCCTGAGATGACGCTGGACCTGACCGCCTTCCGCGTGCTGAGCTTCGACTGCTACGGCACCCTCATCGACTGGGAGCAGGGGATCAGCGCGGTGCTGCTGCCCTGGGGCCGGGAGCAGGGGCTCGAGCACGACGGCGAGACGCTGCTGGAGACCTACGCCGGCCACGAGGCCGCGGTGATGCGCGAGCACCCGACCTTCCGCTACCCCGACGTGCTCGCCGAGGCGTTCGGCCGTACGGGTGTGTCGCTCGGGGGTGAGGTGAGCCAGCCGTGGGCCGAGCGGCTCGGCGGGTCGGTGCCGGACTGGCCGGCGTTCCCGGACTCTGCTGACGCGCTCGCCCGGCTGCGCCGCCACTACGACCTGGTGATCGTGAGCAACGTGCACCGCGACGGGTTCGCGGGCAGCAACCGGCACCTGCGCGGCGAGTTCACCAGGGTCATCACCGCCGAGGACGTCGGGGCCTACAAGCCGGCCGACCCGCACTTCGACGCGCTCGATGGTGCGCTGCAGGAGCTGGGCGTGGGCCGGGAGCAGCTGCTGCACGTGGCGCAGAGCCTCTTCCACGACCACGTGCCCGCCCGTCGGCGCGGCCTGTCCTCGGTCTGGATCAACCGGCGCCATGACCGGCCCGGCTGGGGGGCCACCCCTGAGCCGGCGGAGGCGTGGAGCTACGACGCGGAGTACCCCTCCATGGCCGCCTTCGCCGACGAGGTCGACCGCCAGCACGGGTAGCGGCGGCGTCTGCCACACTGCTGGCGACAGGGTTCCAGCGAAGGAGGTGGCCCGTGCGCGTTGGCGTGCCCAGGGAAGTCAAGGTCCACGAGTACCGGGTGGCGATCACGCCGCCTGGCGTGCATGAGCTCGTGCAGCACGGCCACGAGGTGGTGATCGAGCAGGGGGCCGGCGCGGGGTCCTCGATCAGCGACGAGGACTTCGTCGCGGCGGGGGCGACCATCCTCCAGACTGCCGACGAGGTCTGGGAGCAGGCCGAGATGGTGCTCAAGGTCAAGGAGCCGATCGAGGAGGAGTACCACCGGCTCCGGGAGGACCTGGTGCTGTTCACCTACCTGCACCTGGCCGCCTCCGAGCCCTGCACCAAGGCGCTGCTGGAGGCGGGGACGACCGCGATCGCCTACGAGACGGTGCAGCGCCCGGACGGCGCGCTGCCGTTGCTGTACCCGATGAGCGAGGTCGCCGGGTGCCTGGCCCCGCAGGTCGGAGCCCACACCCTCATGCGCGCCCAGGGCGGCCGTGGCGTGCTCATGGGTGGTGTCAGTGGGGTGCGCGCCGCCGACGTCGTCGTGATCGGCGCCGGTGTCTCCGGCTCGAACGCCGTCGCCATGGCCACCGGCCTGTGGGGTGACGTCACGGTGCTCGACACCAACGTCGACAAGCTGCGCGCCGTGGACCGCCAGTACGAGGGCCGGGTCCGCACCGTCATCGCCAACGCCTACGAGATCGAGCACGCGGTGCTGCGGGCCGACCTGGTCATCGGGGCGGTCCTGGTGGCCGGCGCCAAGGCGCCGACGCTGGTCTCCAACGAGCTGGTGTCGCGGATGCGACCGGGCAGCGTCCTGGTTGACATCTCGATCGACCAGGGCGGCTGCTTCGAGGACTCCCGCCCCACGACCCACGCCGAGCCGACCTTCCAGGTGCACGACTCGGTCTTCTACTGCGTGGCGAACATGCCGGGGGCGGTGCCGCACACCTCCACGTACGCACTGAACAACGTCACGCTGCCTTACACGGTGGCCCTGGCGGACAAGGGCTGGCGGCAGGCGCTGGCCGACGACCCGGTGCTCGCGCCGGGGCTCAATACCCACGCCGGCCAGGTCACCAACGAGCCGGTCGCGACGGCGCACGGCCTGTCCGCCGTGCCCGCTGAGCAGGTCCTCGGCTGAGGCGAACGCTTTCCAGACCTTCCTGGCGCCCTGCTGATTCCTTCGTTACTGGAACGTGACCTAATCGTGAAGGATACTTGAGCATCATGCCGCAGTGTTGTCCATGTCGAGGTCGAGTCCTCAGGGACGTGGACGACGGCCTCGACGCAGGTCCGGCAGGGACACGGCGAGCCAGATCCGGAACAGGGCAACCGCGCAAGCGGAGTTCCGACTGGGGAGCCCCCGAGCTGAGGCTGAACGCGGGTTGTGGAGGCGAAGACCACCGTGGGGCCCCGTCAGTCAGCCGAGGACCGAGTGCGGGACGCGGGGCCGAGCGGGGCCCCGCGTCCCGCCATGTCTGCGTCGGTCGACGCACCAGTTCGGCGCACCCGGCCTCGGCCGTGAGAAAGCCCGCCCGGAGGAGCTCCGTCCGGGCGGGCTGTTCCCTGCTCCCCTGGGCGCGGCACGCGCCCCGGCGCGTCAGGACATCACGGTGTCCCGTGGAAGACTGCGATCCCGTGCTGTGGGATGCCGGCCACCCACCCGAAGTCGCCACCCACGAGGACGCGGTCACTGGCAAGATCGATCGACCAGGGGCCCATGTTTCCACCCAGGTGCGGGTCCCAGCTGGTCAGCTGCCCGTCCAGCGTGATGGAGGCCAGCAGGTTCCGCTTTGCCTTGAAGGTGTTGATGTTGCGGAAGTGTCCCCCGAAGTACACCTCGGTATCTGACACCGCGATGGCCTGGGTGTCACCTCCCGTCTTGATCGCATAGACCGGGCTGCTCGAGACCGCGGGGTCGTAGGCGTAGAGGTTGTTGTCCGTGGTGGAGAAGAAGAACCGGGAGCCGTCCGGGCTCAGCCCCACTGCGAGGCCGACCCCACCACGCTGCGGATTGAAGTCGGTCGCCTCGCCAGTGCTGGCCAGCACCTCGGCGGCACCGTTGCGGTCTTGAGCGCCGATCCGGTTGAACCCACCGGTCGCGTAGACCTTGGTGCCGTCCGGAGAGACAGCGATGTCCTTGACGGTCCACGCGGGCCAGGGGTTGAAGGGCTTGAAGACCTGAGCCGTGGACACGTCGAGCGCCGCCAGCCGGCGACGAGCCACGTCGGCGATCGAGGTGAAGGTGCCGGCCGCGTAGAGCCTGTCCCCGGAGACCTCCACCGCGTAGACGATGCCGTTGGTGTCAGCCCGCCAGTCCACGAGCCCGCCGCTTACCGACAGCGCCGCCAGCGCGGCACGTGGTGCCCCGTTGATGTGGGCGAACTCCCCTCCGACGAAGACGGTCGTGCCATCGGAACTGCCGTCGATGGCACGCACCACGCCGTCCACCGATGGGGCGAAGGTGGGGTCGACGGTGCCGTCGGCGCGCAGCGCTGCCAAGTTCTGCCGTGGCTGGTTGCCCACGGCGGTGAACTCGCCCCCGATGATGGTGAGACCACCCACCTGGGCCACTGCGTACACGACCCCGTTGGTTTGTGCGGTGCGGGTGTGCTGGTCGGAGACGGCTGCCGACGAGGGAAGCGCTCCGGTGAGGACCAGTCCCACGGCCAGGAGGAGGGAAGTGAGCAGTCGCCCCGTCCCACGACGCGATCGAGCAGGCAGCTGTGTGGACTCCATGACGTGACGCCTTCCCGGTGCGGGCTGGTGTTGCGGTGGTGAAGAAGGGGACTTGCGGGTCAGCCGCGGAGCCGGTAACCGACCCCGCGCACCGATTCGACCAGCCTCGGTCCACCAACGGCTTCGATCTTGCTGCGTAGCCGACTGAGATGTGACTCCAGCGCGTGCGGTCCCAGCGGGCGACCGTCGCCGGCGTCGGACGTCAGCTCCTCCCGAGTGAGTACCTGCCGGGGATGGCGGGCCATCAGCAGCAGCAGGTTGAACTCGGTCTTGGTCAGCGGCACCGGGGTGCCGTGCACGTGGACCTCTCGGCGGGCGGGGTCGATGACGACGTCGACGACGCGGTACCTCTCGCCCTCCCGGTCCTCGGCCCGCTGGTCGACCAGGTAGCGGTGCATCGTGACGATGCGGGTACGCAGCCGCCGCCGCGAGGTGGGCAGACCCATCACGTCCAGCGCTCCAGCGTCGAGGACGATCGACTCGCCCTCCTCGTTGAGGTCACCGACCAGGGCCAGGACGGACTGGTGCTGCTGAGCCAGCCGCCGCACCAGGTCCAGGACGTCCACCGTGAGCCGCGCGGACTGCACGATCACCATGGCCGGGTCGACGTCGAGGCGCTCCAGCGCGGCCGTGTCTGGCGCGAGTACGCGGTAGGGGACGGCGACGTCCATCAGGAGGGCGGTGGTCTCCGAGAGCGCGGCGGCTTCCGCCCCCACGGGGATGAGCGCCACGGGGTGCTCCGCCATTGCGACCCCCTGCCCCGGGTGCTCTGGAAACGGTTCGGCTGCCACGGTCTGCTCCCACCTGTCGAAGCGGCCCCATCTTTACGATCCCTTGGGGTAGCGCTTACTAGCGCTTTATACTTGCGGAGCCGCTACCTCGAGCGCAAGAGCAAATCGAGAATTCCCTTCGCTCGGTGACGCCGGGAGGTCGGCTTCCTCACGGGTCGCTCGCCCTCAGGGCCGCTGAAGGTCAAGTTTTCCTCTAGACTGAGGCGATCAGTTGGCGGCTGTTGCACTGGAGCGGACGGGGGAGTGGTGTTCAGGGTTCGAGCAGCGGTCGTGTGCGCCCTGGTGTCAGCTGCCTCAACCCTGGTCCCGCTCCCGGCGCAGGCGGAGAGGCCCCCAGTCGATGTGGTGCTTGACCTGCGCCCACCAGCGGACGCCGCGTCAGGGCAGACCGTCGACACGTTGGAGCAGCACGGAACCGCGCGTGTGGACGTCTCGGTCGGGACGCTGGACGGCGGGTCGGCCCAGTGGGCGGACCATCCAGTAGGCGGCCTGGTCGTCGATTTCCCCCAGCCGACCTCAGACGTGCTTGTGCCGCGAGCCGTTCTGGCAGTGCGTGACCTGGGGGCGCCCGACGGCACTCAGGGGGGTGACGCCTTCAGCCCTGGCCGCCGGTCCTTCAGCTTCGGCGCTGACTTCCGTCCCAGCCTGCTCCAGAGGGGCCGCTACGACGACGGGGACAACGTCATCCAGCGGGGACTCGCCTCGGACGCAAGCCAGTACAAGCTTGAGATCTCCGGGGGGCGCGTCGCCTGCTACGTCACTGGCTCCCGTGGCACCCTAGGGATACACGTCGGAGATTCCGTGGATCCCCGTGCGTGGTATACCGCCCGCTGCAGCCGGCTGGGGGAGGCCATCGTTCTTTGGGTGGCTGAGCATCGGCCCGACGGGTCCGTCCAGGCGCAGTCCCGCACCCGGCACGGGCTGCTCGGAGAGGTGGCCTGGGACAGCGACGGGCCGCCAGTTGCGATCGGGGGAAAGCTCGGGGCGACTGGTGAGCTCGTCCGCTCCGCGACTGACCAGCTCAATGGTCACGCTGGCCGGCCCGTGATCGTGCTCGACAGCACGCTCGCACTGGAGTGCGAATGGTCCGCGTGTCCGTATGCTGTTGCGCTATGAGTCGTTGTGGGACGACCAGACGACGGGCGCTGCCGGTCATGCTTCTGTCCGTGGCAGCGGCGGCGGGAGGTTGCGCCCTCGCTGAGCCCGACGATGGTGGGTCTCCTCCGAGCGGCTCGGCGGGCAGGGTAACCAGCCCGCCGCCTGGTGTGACGAGCGCTACAACGACAACACCTGCACCCACGGTCGAACTACAGCTTGCCTTGCCGTTTGACGCCCGCGTGGGGGCGATCGTCGAGCGCATCGAGCAGCTCGGCAGTGCTGACGTCCAGGTCGACGTCGTGAGCCTCCGCGACGGTGCAGTGCGGGTCGCCCCCGACCGGTCGGGCGAGCCCGCCTTCGGTCTCCCCCCGTTTCAAGACGTGCCCAACCCGCCGCGTGCGGCGATTCGCGTCACCCCCTTGGACGACGCGCTGACGCCGGGTAATCGGGACTTCACCATGTCAGTAGAGGCGAGGCTGGATGCTCGCTCAACGGGTAACCCGGTGGACAACGGGGACAACCTGCTGCAGCGGGGCCTGGCCTCGGATGAAAGCCAGTTCAAGATCGAGCTGGACAATGCCCGCCCGATGTGTCGGCTCCAAGGCTCCGAGGGTGCGGTTGAAGTCCGCGCGCACGACCGGGTGAAGGCCGGGACGTGGTACCGGATCACCTGCGTCCGGGAGGGCGACCTCCTGACCCTGAGCGTCACGACGCTCGTCGGCGCAGGATCACAGGAGGTGCAGAGCCGGGAGGTCACCGGGCCAGTGGGTGCCATCACCTGGAACCAGGCCACCCCGCCCCTCTCGGTTGGCGCCAAGTTCGCTCCAGGGGGCGAGCTGATCCGCTCGGCTACCGACCAGTTCAACGGTCAGGTTGCCAACCCGGTCCTCCGCATCGACGAGTAGTCGGGCCCTGTGGCTCCCGCCCAGGCACCCGCAGGAGATTGACGTTTGCTTGAGAAAAGGTTCGGATTTGGTCGCCCTCAAGCGAGGTCTTCTTAAGGTTGGGACTCGGCGGCGTGAACTCTCACCATACTGGACGTGCCCAGTCAAGCCCCGTGCCCCGAGCAAGAGAGCTTCTTCGTGCTACGCCTTCCCGTCCCTGCCCTGAGCCTGTTGGCTCTCCTTGCCTCCGCCTTCGCGAGTCCTGCCGTCGCCCACGCCGGGCCGGGTGTCCAGGTAGCGGCCAACTCGGCTGTCTCGTCAGTCGAACCCGTGGCGGCGTCCTCCTCGACCTCCGCCGCCGCGGTCACGGCAACAGCCGATGTCACAGGCTTCGGGGTAGCTCGTGACATCGCCTCCGCCTGGCCGACCGGTGTCGACCGCGTGTACGTGGTCTGTGCTGGGTGCTACTACGTGTCGACCGCGGCTGCCACGCAGGCCTCCTTGTTCGATGCCCCCACTCTGCTGACCCGGCAGGGCTCGCTGCCCGCGGAGACGGCCACAGCCCTTCGGCACCTGCAGCCCGAGCGTATCGTTGTCGTCGGGGGTGACGTCTCTGACGGCGTCCTCCAGGGACTGCGGAAGCACGCGAGGTCCGGCGTCGTGAACACGGTCACGGGCACGGGCCGGTACCAGATCGTGGCCAAGGTGGCTGGCCGGTTTCCTCAGCAGCGGCCACGCGCGATCGTCGCCAGCGGCCGCTATCCCAGACATGCTCTGGCCGGGGCCTATCTCGCTGGACGGCACAACCTCCCCCTGTTCCTCACCGGGGGCGGCAAGCTGCACGATGCGGCTGTCAATCACCTCAATCGGCTGGGCGTCGGAGACATCCTGGTCGTGGGTAGCACGCGGATCGTGTCCAACAAGGTGGCCAGCCATGCCGCGTCGCTCAGTACGAGTGGCAAGGTGACCCGACGTTACGACGTCCGCGACCTCGTGGCTCAGGCCACGGCGACGTTCCCTGAGGGGGTTGGCGTCGAGCAGGCCGGCAGTTCGCTGACGCAGACGAGCCTGGTCTCTTCCGCGCTCTCGTCCGTCTTCGCCGGCTATGACCCCTCGACGGCGCCCGGGCTCGACACGCCGGAGCCGTCGCCCAGCCCAGGCACGTCCGTGAGTACCGGCTTCTACAACGGGATGGGCGGCACTGACGACGAGGCGCTCCTCGAGCTGCTCGGTGGCATGCCGCTGACGCACGCCGCTTCGTATTACACCTCGGGTGAGGTGAACGACTACTGGCCCAAGCCTCATGACCGGGAGCGGTTGGCCAACGGCACGACGTTGCTACTCGACATCCAGGCCAAGAACTGGCGGCGAGGCGGACCCGACTCCTTCATGGCGTGGCCCGACATCGCGGCCGGTAAGCACGACGCGGAGATCCGGGACTGGGGTCGGAAGATGGCAGCCCTCGAGGGGGAGATCTGGTTCTCGTTCGACCAGGAGCCGGCGGTGAAGATGCACCACGGTAAGGTGCCCTCGCACTGGACGCCCGAGGACTATGCGGCCGCCAACCGTCGGATCTCCCGGCTCGTTCGCGCCGAGGCGCCCAACGTCAAGTTCACCTTCTGGGTCGGTGGCAGCCACCGGGACCTGATCCAGCGGGCATACCCAGGCGATGAGGCTGTCGACATCATCTGCTGGGACCCTTACGTGCATGCCGGGAAGTCTCCCGACATGACGCCCTACCAACTCTGGTCTAGCTTCAGCACCTGGCTTGACAGCCGCTCGTGGGGCAAGGGCAAGACCCGTGGCCTCTGCGAGACGGGTTTCGACAACAGGCACCCGGACGAGAAGGGTGCGGCCTTCTGGAAGCAGGCGCCCGAGGCCGCGCGCCGTCTGGACTTGGCGTTCGTGACCCTTTTCCACCGCAACTCCGGGCCACTGGGGAACTACACGATGGAGAACATGCCGCTGACGCGTCGCGCATACGCCCAGGCCATGCGGGACTTGCAGAACTGACTGTACGAGGGCGCCCGTCGACATGTGGGTGATGGGCGACCGGCTCACCATCACCCAAAGTGCGTGCTCCTGACTAGCCGGTCTGCGTGACCCCTAGCAGCTCGGCGTCCATGCTGAGGTCGCTAGAGGTGGGCTGGTCCTGGTGGACCTCGACGGCGAGCACGTTTGTCCCCGCCACTACCTGCGAGGGGTTGAGGGAGAAGGATCGCCAGGCTCGCTCTGCGTTGCCCCAGCGACCGGATGCCGCCGCGGTGGCGCCGTCCACCGTCCCTGCGGGCATGTTGTCGCGGGCCACCTCGTGGCCGTTGAGGTAGACGACGGCACCGTCGTCTGCGAGCAGCCGCAGCGTCAACTCGACTGGCTCCTGCTCTGCAGTGAAGGACATCCGGAAGTAGCTGGCCATGTACTTCTCCCAGCTTGAGGGCCCAAACCCGATCACAGTCGCCTCGTCTCCGTCGCCGTACCCCAGCTCCGCGGGTCCAGCGCGCCATGAGGAGTCGTCGAACTCCGGGGCGGCCCACCCTGGCGGCCGCGGTCCACCGTCCCAGTAACGCCAGCCCGCCGCCGAGGGTGCGATGTACGTCACGTCCGTGCTGCCCGGCTCGTCATCGGGAGGCGGGGGAGGGGGAGTCGGTGCGTGGTCGCTGCCCGGGTCGCCCACGAACCGGACGAAGCCCTGGGCGGGCACCCCACTGACCCGGGTGAAGTCCCCGCCGGCGACCAGCCCGTCGGGCGAGGCGGCAATGGCGTACACCCCCCAGTACCGGTCGAACCGAGGCTCGAAGGCCGTGAGTGCCCCAGTCTCGGCATCCGCCGCGAGCAGCTTCAGCTCACTGTCGCCCTGGTAGCCGTCGTGGAAGCCGAAGTAGGTGTGGCCACCGTGGTACTCGACAGCCTGCACGTCACCGTCCACTCGAATGTGCCACCGCCGGGCCCCGGTGCTGGTGGCCCAAGCGGTGATGTTGTTGAGTCCTGCCCCAAGCGCTCCGAACAGGCGGGTGCCGGTTGCGTCCAGAGTCAGGTCCAGCACGGCGCGGACGGTGTCGGCAAACACGGGTGGCAGCGCGCCGCCGGTCGTCGATGACACGGCACCGACCCCGGTGCGGCTGGCGCCCCCCAGGGAGGTGAACCGGCCACCGACGTAGAGAACCGCAGAGCCCGGGGACTTCACCAATGCCAGCACCTCGTCATTGGGGCGGGCGTTGAAGCCGGTGTCCACCGCCCCAGTAATTGGATGCAGCTTGGCCAGCCGGGGTCGAGGTGCCCCGCCGATCTCGGTGAACGCCCCGCCAACGTAGAGCTCCCCGGCCAGGTACTCCATGGCCAGAACTCCTCGGTCGGCGTGAGCGACGAACTCTGTGTGCAACTGGCCGGTGGCCAGCGAAACGCGGGCGATCCGGCCCCGCGATGTGCCGTTCACCCAGCCGAACCAGCCGCCGAGGTAGAGGGACTGCCCATCGGTCGCGAGCGACCGGACCTGAGCGCTCGTGCGGACCCTGAAATCCCGCCGCAGCTCCCCGGTCGAGACAGAGAACGCGGCGACGTTCCGCCGATCCACCACCTCGCCCTGGCGGCTGCGCGCCTCGCTGAAGTCGCCGGCTACGTAGACGGTGTCGCCGACGATCTGGGACGCGAAGACCCGGCCATTGAGTGTCCACGACTGCTCCGGAGTGCTCGACAGGGCGGCTCGTGCAGTCGGAGCCACGCCCAGCAGCAGCAGCACGCACAGCAGCGTGGACGTCAGGCTTCGCAGCGACCTCTTCCCGGACAGCCGCGTCGACATGCCCTGACCTCGATCCGGCACCCGCCGAAGCCCATGCGGCTAGCGTGACGGGCGACCACCGAGTGCTCACGATCCTCCGGGCTCGAGGATGTTGTCAAGGATCCTGTCGAGAACCCCTTGCCTGAGCCTTGACCCAGGCTTTACTGTCGCTTTACTTGCGTCCCCGGCGTCGGCGCCGGGAAGGGGTTTGGGAAGTGCATGTCATGAGCCACACTGTCCTGTTGCGTTCCCCTGGTCGATGGATCGCCGTGTGCGGGGCGATCCTGGCGCTGTTGCTTGCGGGCACGGGACCCTGGATGGCCCAGGCGGCGCCGGGTGGCTGGCTTCCGCCGGCGGCTGTCCCGGTGGATCCAGCGACCCGGACCGGTCTGGCGCCTGATGTGGCGGCAGCCTCCTGTTGGGAGATCAAGGAGCTGCACCCAGCCTCCGCGGACGGTCCGTACTGGCTACTGACGCCAAAGATGACAGCGCCGGAGCAGTTCTGGTGTGACATGACCACCGACGGAGGCGGGTGGGTTCGCGTCGGTGCTGGCAGGGAACAATGGGAGGCCGACTACGACGGCAAGGACCGACCCGAAGAGCTGCTGGCCGAGCAGCCCCCACTCACACGCACAGTCCAGTTGCCCGCGACCACGATCGATGCCCTCCTGGACGGTGGCCGGGTGGACAATCTCGCTGAAGGCGTCCGAGTGCGGCGGGCTGTGGATGCGACCGGGACCGCGTGGCAGGAAGTGCGATTCTCGTTCGCCAACCGGGACCGTTGGGCATGGACGATGGGCGCTGAGCACCGGGTTAGCGGCTGGCGCTTCGACGGACTGACGGGTTCGGGGGGGCAGAGCAACAGCTTCGGTAGCGGCCAGGGCCTCAACCGTGTCAACGCCTCGATCCAGTCGCAACAGGGATACCGATGGGGTTTCGCCTACGGCACCCAGGTCATCGGTACCAACTCGGCAACGACCTACCTCTGGTCCAGCAGCAACGGACAGGGCAGCGCCTTGCCATACGCGGAGGTCTATCTGCGGCCCCGGCTCACTACCGCTGACGTCGTGTTCACGGACCTACCCGACGACGGCAGTGCTCCCATCGAGATGACGCCGGCCGCCGAGAGCCGGGCGATGGTGAACCCCTGGGGGGTCAGCGGGACGGCTGGGAGCACGAGCGGCGAGGCTGACGTCGAGGTGCAGGCGCTGGAGCAGATCGGCGACGTCATGTATGTCGGCGGAAACTTCCGCTGGGTCCAACGAGACGCGTCCGGTTCGGGACGGGTGGAACAGTCCTTCCTGGCCGCGTTCAACGCCAGCACGGGCGAGTGGATCACCGGGTTCCGGCCCGACCTGAACGAGCAGGTCCGTGCACTGACGGCCCTGCCCAACGGCACCCTTGCCGTGGGCGGGGACTTCACTACTGCGAGCGGGGAGCCTTCCCCTGGACTGGTTGCGGTGGATCCCGTGACCGGCGCCCGCGTGCAGAACTGGGGGCCCCTCATGGAGAACGGGCTATCTCCGGGGCTGGTGCGGGTACGTAGCCTCGAGGCCAAAGATGGGTGGCTCTATCTCGGGGGCAACTTCACACACATGAGCAACCCGGATGGGTCGGGCCGCGTCTACGCGCGCAATGGGGGGCGAGTAGCCGCCGCCACCGGCCAACCGGACAACTGGAACCCTGAGTTCAACGGATCGGTGTTGGATCTCTCTGCCGCCGAGGACGGTACAAAGACCTACTTCTCCGGGTTCTTCGGTACCTCACGGACCGAGACCGCTTGGCGAGCCGCGGCGGTGATGGCTGACGGAAGCGGTGAGCTCGACCCAGTGCCGTGGAACCCAGTGTGGAGCAGGAGCATCAGCACGGGGTACCAGTGGACGATCGACCAGCGAGGTGACCGCGTGTGGGTCGGCGGGGCGGAGCACAGCCTGTTCGACTTTGCCACTAGCGACTACCGGAAGTTGGGTGGGAGCATCACCAAGCGCGGAGGTGATTTCCAGGCGATCGAGGCTGAGGGAGAGCTCGTGTATGCGGGCTGCCACTGCAACGACTGGATATACCAGGACGCCTACACCTGGCCCGACGTCGGCACGGGATGGACGCAGGCCGACTCCATCGGGTGGTTCGGCCTCTGGGACGCGTCTGATGGCCGCTACGTGCCTCAGTTCACACCGCATTTCCGGCTCCGGCTGGGACGGGGTATCTGGGCCATTGAGATCGCCGACGACGGCACTGTCTGGGCTGGCGGTGACATCACGAGCGGTATGACCTCCTCAGGTGGGCGCTGGCTGGGGGGCTTCGGGCGTTGGCCGGCGCGTGACACTGCCGCGCCTGGGCGGCCGGGCAACCTACGGGCGGTCTCCCAGGACGCCGGTTCAGTGACACTTGCGTGGAACGGTGCCGCCGGCGCCCCGTCGGGTTACCAGATCTTGCGGGACGACCGCGTCATCGCCACCACCAACGGCGGCCTGTCGGTGACGGTGTCCAAGGGCGGAGCGAATCGGTTCTTCGTGCGGGCAGTCGACGCGGCGGGCAACGTGTCCGCCAGCTCGCCGGTGTTCGAGACCGGTGACGGCAACCCACCGCCGGTACCGGTGATCGCCCACGAGGCAGAGGCCCTCGAGGTCACGCTCGACGGGTCCGGGTCAACTGATGACGGCAGCATCGTGGAGTACCGCTGGGACCTGGGCGACGGCTCCACGGCGACCGGTCCAGTGGTGACGCATGCCTACGTCACCACTGGGCGTTATGAGGTCCGGCTGACCGTGGTCGATGACCTTGGAGCCGTCCGCACCGCTACCACTGATCTCGAGGTGTCGATGCCGGCACCGACCGACGCCTACGGCGCGGCCGTGCTCCAGGACAACCCGTTCCTGTACTGGCGCCTGAACGAGGCCGGTGGTGATGTCGCGCAGGACTACGGGGGTGAGCACCACGGCGGAAACTACTACGGCGGAGTGACTCGCCAGGCGACTGGTGCGCTGACCGGTACGAACGATGCCGCGGTCGTGCTCGACGGAAGCTCCGGACACGTCGTGGGGCGGCCCAACACGGAAGTGAGCAACCCCGGACCGTTCTCCGCTGAGGTCTGGTTCCGCACCACCACGACTCGGGGCGGCAAGCTCATCGGCTTCGGCAACCAACCCACGGGGCTGTCGAGCAACTACGACCGGCACGTGTTCATGCTCAACGACGGGCGGCTCGCTTTCGGGGTTTGGACGGGAAGCGAGAACAGGGCCACGAGCGCCGCGGCCTACAACGACGGTCAGTGGCACCACGTCGTGGCCACTCAGGGCAGCGAGGGTATGAGCCTGTACGTCGACGGTGACCTGGTTGCGAGCAACCCGCAGACTTCTGCACAGAGCTACACAGGCTACTGGCGCCTCGGTGGTGACAGGGTCTGGAGCGGGGCCTCGAGCGGCTACCTAGCCGGCACGTTGGACGAGGCGGCTGTGTACACCACGGCACTGTCCGCCGACCGGGTCGCGTCCCACTACCGGGCCGGGACTGGGCAACCCGAGCCCAACGATGACCCGCAGGCTGCGTTTACAGCACAGACGTCGTGGTTGTCGCTCAGCGTGGACGCCGGAGACTCCACCGATCCTGACGGCGAGATCGACTCGTACGCGTGGGACTTCGGTGACGGCTCCACCGCCACGGGCGTGAGTGCCACCCATGACTATGCCGCGGAGGGTACCTACACGGTCACCCTCACGGTGACGGACGACCGGGGAGCCACTGCGTCGACCTCCAAGCAGGTCACGGTGGTCGAGCCCGGCGATGCCGTGACCGAAACGGTGGTGGAACGGAACGCCTCGTGGGCCTGGTACTACGAGACAGCAG
The DNA here is from genome assembly GCF_009602535.1 of Ornithinicoccus halotolerans. Classification (GTDB taxonomy): domain Bacteria; phylum Actinomycetota; class Actinomycetes; order Actinomycetales; family Dermatophilaceae; genus Ornithinicoccus; species Ornithinicoccus halotolerans. Next base: position 31,500 of record NZ_WIQI01000002.1, read on the forward strand.
CGCCCCCGGCAGACTGGATGGAGCCACGTGCTGACCTCTCCTCGTGGTCGACCGGCCCCGCCCCTCTCGGCTTCGGGTTCGCGCAGGTAGCCACCGACATCGACATCGATGGCCCAACGTCGGATCGGCCGCTGGCGGCCTACTTCGTGCGCACTTTCGAAGTGGCTGACGCGTCTCGTGTCGAGTCGCTGGTACTGGACACCGTGGCAAACGACGGGGTAGTGGTCTACGTGAACGGGGTCGAGGTCGGGCGGCACAACATGCCCGCAGGGGAGATCACCCACTCCTCGTACGCGACGTCGGCCCGCAACGTCACCACGGCAAACAATGATCCCGTGGTTATCGAGGTACCCGTTGAGCTACTGGTGGATGGAACGAACGTGGTCGCGGTGCAGGAGCACTTGAACTACCGGAACACCCGCGATGTCAGTTTTGAGCTCGACGCCGTCCTCACGTCCCGGTAGTGCGGACCGGGGGTCGCTGACGAGCGATGACGGTTCGCCTCGCTCTGGGAGACCGCCTCATACTCCTCTACCGAGGCGGTGCAGCGCGCCTAGCACATGCTCTCCGGACGGGGGCCACAGCGCCACCAGCGAGGCGACCAGCCAGCGCCACTGACGGGGGTCGCGGCGCAGCACCTGCCCGGCGTACTGCCACGCATCTCGCCGATCCCCGCTGCAGGCGTGGGCGAATGCCACCTGCCCCAGCAGGCGGGCGGCAGCTTGCGGGTTGGCGGCAACGTCGGGGTGACGTTCCAGCATCCATAGCGAACTGTCGATCTTGGTATCCCAGCGGCGCGAGAAGTAGGACGCGCGGCCCCAACGGACGTGGACAAGCGGCTGGTCGACGTGGACCACTGGATGGAGGGAGGCAGCTCGCAACAAGATGTCCCAGTCCTCGTTCTGGCTACCAGGAACGTCTTCGTCGATCAGTCCTAGGTCGCCGAGCAGCCGGTCGCGGCGGAAGAGGAGGGTCGATGAATGCAGCATGGACATGCGGGAGCGCACCAGCATCGCGTGGGTGACACGGTCAGTGCCAGCGTATCGAGGGCTGGAACGCCCCTCGTACTCCACGATGATGGATGAGGATGCCAGCGGCGCCTCCGGTTCCTGTTGTAGTGCTGCCACCTGCCGCTCGAGCTTGGTTGCCTCCCAGTAGTCATCGTCGTCGCAGAACGCCACCAACTCGGTGTCCGCGGCCAGGATGCCGGTGTTCCGGGCCCCAGCCAGCCCGGGCGACCGGCTATTGGAGACGACTGTCACAGGTCGGTCCCCATCACGTCGCAGGGCCTCCTCGGGATCCGCGCGGTCATAAACGACGAGCACCCGCACGGCTCCGCGGTAGTGCTGTCCCCGCGCTGCCTCGATCGCCTGACGAACCTGCTCAGGCCGGTTGTGCGTGGGGATGATGACGGTCACTGACGGCGTGACGCGACTGGCCGGTGCGGTCATGGTCGGGCTCCCTTCTCCGGTACGTCGCGAGCAGCGGCGCTGAGGCAGGGGACGATGGTGATTCCGTGCTGGGGACGTGGGCGGGACTGCCGAGGGGTGCTGGTCAGCGGACCGGCGCGGCCGGAAGGGCTCACTTGCACTCTTCGCGTGGTCACAGCAGTCTCGCAGGTGTGCGTGGTCCGCGGGCGGGGACGGTCTCAACCGTTCCATGTGCGCCGGTGCCCGAATGCCGAGGCGGGGCGGCGTCGACCGGGCCTGCCATCGCGACCGCAGCGGCCACCATCAGGAGATGTAGCCCGACCGGCAGAAAACCGTAGTAGAACGCCTCTAGCATGCCGGCTACGAGCACGGCCCCAGCGATGATCCCCCCATGGTCACGGCGGCGCAGGCTGCGGGCGTAGGCGATCAGAAACCACCCCATGAACGCCACCACTGCGGGGACTCCATGAGAGTGGATGACAATCCAGAACTGCCCGTGAGTGCCGACCGGTGGAATGCTCGGGTCGGCAGAGGGCCTTGGTGCGCCCATGCCAAAAGTAGGTGACTCCTGCACGCTCACCAGCGTCTGCCGGTAGATGGTCAACCGGTCTTCGGTCGTGTCGCTGCCGCTTGTTCGGGACTCGATGTCTTCTGTGAGGTCGAGCTGTGTCACGGACACCGCTGCGATGGCCCCCAGGCCCACCACAATGACGAGGATCCGCGGGTTGCCCAGCAGCAGGTAACGCAGCCCCAAATAGATCGCGATGACGCCGAGGGCAAGGAACATGCCGCGGTTCGACGTTGCTTGGGCTGGTATCAGTGAGACTGGGACCATCGCCGCAATCCACCAGAATCGACGCTCCCTACGGACGTGCCACAGGTAGAGGAAGACGAACGGGAGGAGGAATGAGTAGGCGTTGCCCCAGTTGTTCGTATAGAGGAAGGGCGCGCTCGGCCGCGGGTCGATCTGGACCCACCCGTCAGGGTTGTACTGAGCGAACCGGCGCACGACCATGTGGTTGACCAGCTCGTTGTTCACCAGTGCGCCCGGCAGCACGTACGACAGCGGGGTCCTGACCACCGCTTCCTGCATCATCATGCCGAGGAATCCCCCCACGGTGGTCACCCCCCAGAAGACGGTGAGAATGCCGGCGACCACGCGCTCCGTTAACTGAGCGCGAGCGTTGTAGACATAGATGAACAGCGCGGTGGCGGCATAGTAGTGCATCGCTCGGTAGCCGAAGCCAACGAAGCGGCCGAGGGTGTCCAGTTGACTTGCCGAGAGAGTCATCCACACGATGAAAACCAGCCAGAGTCCGAATCCCCTCGGCACCTCGACCCGTCCGGCGCGCCCAAGGTAGAGGGCCATGACGGCGCCCATCGCGATCCAGATCACGTCGGCCACGCCGAGCCCCCACCAGAGCGGGTAGAGCCCGACCGTCGCGGCCAGCGGCCAGGCAGGCAGCGCGTGGCGACCGTCGGTGGCGAGGGTCATGTCGCTGAGCTCTTCCGCTCCCGCTGCAGGAGAGTTCGGGCACTGGCGAGCAGGTCGAGCACCGCTTCGGCTGGTAGCTCGTGATGCCGCCAACCCACTTGTGCAGCAGCCAGAGCCGCGTTGCGCTCGGCGATGGTTAGCGCGTAGACAGCGGCGATGACGGCCCTCTGCTGTGGTCCTGCGCCTAGCGCCTGCAGGACCGGGCGGGCCCGCTCGGCCCCATCCCGTAGTTGCCGGCCTGTGCCCGTCGCCGGCATCGGACCGATCGCATTCAGGTGCCAGTGCAGGGCGTCCATACCGGCCGGGGCGTCAGGCTCGCTGTACTCCCAGTCCCAGAGCCACGTGGTGCCCGCCCGGTCACGACCGGCGTTCCACGGCACCATGTCACCGTGCCAGCGACTAGCGACGGGGACCACAGCGGTAGCGGACCGCACATCTTCCCCCAGGTAGCGGGCGGCGGCCACCACCTCGGCCGCGGCGTGGGACCGGCCGGACACAGCCAGCCGGTGGAGCCGCCCCATCAAGCGGGCCACCTGTCCGGTCCGGGCAGCGGTGTCTCGACGGATCACGGGGAAGAGCCCAGCCAAGGCGCCTGTCGAAACCGCCTGCCGGCCGCGGAGCTGCACGATGTCGCGAGGGAGCGGTTCGGTCAGCAGGTACGGACGATTCCCGAGCCTCCCCGCGCCTAGCACGCGCGGACTACGTGCCGCCGAGCTCTCAGAACCATCGGCGAGGCATCGCACAGCCGCGGTCTCAGCGAGCACCATTCCTTCTGTCAAGGGGTTCCATGCCAACTTGGCGTAGCCGACCGCGCGACCCTCGGTCGTGAACAGTTGCAGAGTGGGCTTGGCGTTGGGGCCCCGCCGTACACCACACAGCGGGATCAGACTCGGCTCGTCGAGGAGCACCGCGAACTGGGTGAGCGGCTCGCTGTGCAACGCCTCATGGGTTGGCCGGTCCGTCGGGGTGGCCACGCTGAGCACCCTCCTGGAAGGCAGCGCCCGGGTAGCGGCATGAAGGGCCAGCACCACTCGAGCAACGCGACGCCGGCGGGACCGAAGCCCCCGGTAGGCAGTGAGGGCGCGGGCGGTGGCGGGCCTGGGTCCGACGCCGACCAGAAGATGCGGACTGCTCGTGGAGGGCAGCACCCGGAGGCGGTGCTGCACCTCCCACCCCGGGTCGGTCTTGCGCCCACCGCCACTGAGGTCGATCCGCAGCAGCCCCGCGGCCAGGTCAGTGCCCCACAGCTGGTGGATGAGCCGGTCGAGGTGCTCGGAGCCGCTACCGGTGGTGGTCCCCCCCGCGGCAGTCAACAATGTCGTCACGAAGCCGGCTCCAGTCCAGCCGCGGTGGCGAGGGCGCTCCGCACCGGCTCGGTCAGCTCCTCGATGCGCGCGATGTCGGCAGAGGGCAGCGACTCCCGCCACGATTGAGCGACCACGGCTGGGGTGCGGCTCAGGTTGTGTAGCGCTCTGGGGTCGACCGAGGCGCCCGGCCTCTTGGGCGATTGACGGGCTTCGGGGTGCAGGTCGGTCCACGAGTCCGACCCCCATGTCAGCCCAAGGCGGCGGAACAGCCGTCCAGCTGAGTGCTCTCCTCCGGCCGCGAGCTCGTCGTGGCAGACGACGACAGTCCGTCCGTCCCCGGTGACGTCGTGCAGTGCGAGCCCGTAGAGAACGCTCCAGAACCATGCCATGGCCGCCACCTCGTCGCTATCCGGGGGCACCGGCGCTACGCCGACTGGTGCCGGGTCGGCGGCGGCGAGCATGGCCTCGACAACGGGCGTTAGTTCCTGCAGATCGGGTCGCCAACCCATCCGGCGGTAGCTGACGAGGCAGGCGCCCGGGTGACGGTAAACCAGAACTGGTTGGGCACCGGTCACCCGCACCATCGTCGGAATCGAGAGCATTGCGAAAGGATCCTTGACGATCACTCGCGTCCATGGCAGCGGTGCCTGCCACTGGTGTCGGCCATAGCGGCTGTACACCCATGGATTGAGGCCCCGGTAGGTCAGTCGCAACGCCCGGACCTGTCCTGGCGTGGGGTCACCGAGCCGCGTCCAGCCGGAGAGGGAGCCGGCGAGCGCGTACTGTCGGCCGCGCGGGTTCATCGGCTCCCGGCCCGCGAGCGCGACGCCTGGCGCGGACGCTAAGAGGCGCGCCAGCCATGTCGTTCCCGTTCGCGGCATGCCGGTGACCAGGATTGGCACCGCGCGGGATGCCGGACCTAGGACCCCCTTGCGGCTCATCGAGCCACCGTCCTTTCCGAGGCCGAGCAGACCATCAGCATGCTAGCCAGGAAACTTGACAAAGTCATTACCTGATATTGGGGAATCTTTGCTATCCTCAATGTTGCAGGCCCGCCAGCGGGGGATGCGCCATCGAAGGCGGTGGCGGCCACCGTGGGTCGGTGATCGGGGACGGAGATGTCAGTGACCCACACGCACGACCCACAGGCCGTGGCGCTCTCACATTACACAGACGTGTTGCGACGGCGGTGGTGGGTGCCTGCCGTGGGTGCCCTGGTAGGGATCGCTGCCGCACTCGGCGCGCTGGCCATCATCCCGTCGACTGTCACGGCCACGAGCACGGTCCGGGTCAACGTCATCAGCAACGACCCGTTCAATCCGTCCCGCACTCCGTCGGCACTGCTCGATATGAATGGCGAGGCGCAGCTGGCCGGCTCCCACCTCGTCGCTGAACAGGCTGCGGCTGCATTGGGCGGGGACTTCACCCCGGCAGAGATCCGTGAGGGCTCGGGCGCCGTGGTCGTACCGGAGACGGCGGTGCTGCGTATCTCGGCAACCGCGGCCGGTGAGGATCGAGCCCGGCTGATCGCCGACGCCGTCGCCGAGGCCTACCTCGAGACGCGAGCGGAGCAGGCGCAGGCTCGTATCGACCGGCAGGTAGAGCAGTCCCGTCTTCGGTTAGAGCCGCTACGGGGTGAGCTCGCGGTCATCAACGCCACGCTGGCCACGGCCGAGCCGGACTCCGAAGAGGCGGTGCAGGCCGAGACGGATCGGTCCTTGCTCGTGGCGGAGATCAACTCGGTTCTGGACCAGCAGGCCACCACCGAGTCGATCGACACCACAGGTGGGGCCGTGCTCAACCCGGCTGCTGTTGCCAGTGTTGAGCACGATCCCAACCGCACCCTGATTCTCGCCACCGGCACACTGGGGGGCCTCGGCGCTGGGCTTATCGCTGCGTTCTTGGTCCATGCACTGGGAGCTCGCGTCCGCACGCCCGGTGACGTCGTGCGGCACACCGGGCGCCCCGTGCTCGGCGCGCTGCCGGGACGGCGGCTCGGCCTTCCGATCGAGACGGCGGACCGCGAGGAACTGCGGGTCGCGCGGGAGCGTATGCTCGCCGACCCGGCGCTTCGGTCGCGGGTCGGGGTAGCGGCAGTCCTGGGGACATCGGACATCGGAGCGCTTGCCGAGGCCGCTGCTGGCGCTGCCCTTGCCGAGCAGGTGGCCGAGGCCGGAGTGGACGTCTTACTGGTCCCGCTGGCGCTCGAAGAGGGACAGGCGCAGTCATTGTTAGCGGCCCTGCCCGTCCGCCACGACGAGCGTTGGCCCGGGGAGTCACGTCGGTTCACGGGGGGGCCGGGAGGAAGGCTGACAGTTCTGTTGCCCGCCATCGCCTCCGCGGCTGAACCACCCGGCCCCGCCCTGTATGAACAGGTGGGACTCGAATCCCACGAACGGTTGGTGCTCCTGCTGGTCCCCAGTTCCGCCTCGCCCGCGACCCGGCTGGCTGCCGCGCGACTGGCGTCCACGACAGTCCTGCTCATATCGCGCCGACGCACTCGCGTTCCGGACCTGCGGCGAACTGTGCAGGACGTCCGTGAGATGGGCGGTCAGGTCATAGGCACAGTGCTGCTGCCGCCCGGTGCGGACCCAGCGTCGGCGGAGGGGGAGCAACACCACCCTGATGAAGAGAAGCCGGTCGCAGAGGGCGGGCAACAGCCGCGCAACGGCACCGCCAAGGAGACGGCCGGCTTCTCCCGAAGGGCTCGCTCTCACCAGCCCAGCGACATCCGCAGGTAGTCTTCGAGGGCCGCGTTGTGGGGCCTGTAGTACTCACGCAAGGCACGGACAGCGCGCTGAGGCGGCTCATCACCGCTGCGTAACGTGGAGTTGTAGCCGCGGGTCGTGGAGAGTTCCCGGCGCGGTAGTCCTAGGAAATCGCAAATCTCGTCGACGACCGCCTGAGTGTGCCGGTAGAGGTCCTCGCTGCGCAGCACTAGCAGCTGCGTGGCCGGGAAGCAGGCGTGCCAGCGCTGCACCTGCGGCAGGTAGACACCGCGACGTCGGTAGGAGTACCAGTCCCAGGTGGTGCTGTGGTAGCTCGGGTCGTCAGCCATGCGCTCCGGCTCCCCTGCGAGCCGGTCGTCCTCGGCGGCCAGGGCGTCTTCGAAGTCCAGCGGTTCCACCCCGTTCTGCACTCGCTCCTGGTAGTGCGACCAGGCTCGTTTCACAGGGTCCCGGACCAGCAGGATGGCCTTGGTGCCTGGAGCGACCTGGCGAACGCGTGCGGCGATGCGCGGGTCCCACACGTAGTACGGTGACGCCTCGAAGCTCAGCGGCCGATAGCCAAGCCGACTGTGCAGCAACCGCCGGTAGGCCTCGGTGTGGAAATGCGAGCGGTACCAGCGCTCACTCTGCGTGTTGAACTTGTGGGAGAAGTAGTAGTCCGTGCTCTTCTTGTCTCGTGGCTGTGGGTATAGCGCCAGGACCCCCGGGTGTTGGGCGAGGTACTTAAAGAGCGACGTGGTACCGCCCCGCTTCGTGCCGATGATGAGGAAGTCTGGGACCGGTCGATTGGCCGCAGTCGCCAAGGCTGCACCGCGCGACGTCACGTCGGCGGTGTCCAACAACCAGCGGGGGGCGCGACTCTTGAGTGACGCCAGTTGGGCCATCCGGGACATCAGTGGTCCTCTCCCTCGCTCCGGCGCCGCTGCACCATCATGAGCACCCCATGCAGATGAAGCCGCTCCCGTAGCCATGCACTTGCCCCTGCCCACACCGCGCCGCCGACAACGGTACCGATGAGGAGCGCCGTCCAAGTATCACCCAGCAGTAGTCTGCTGACCAGAGCTGGCAGGCCGAACCCTACCGTCGCCACCAGCACCGCCACTCCCACGTCCGACCCGGCGACCGTTACGCCGATCAACCGTTGCACCTGCCACGTGGCTAGCCCGGTGTCGACCAGCGCGCCGACGCTCCAGGCGATCGCTGCTCCTTCGATGCCCAGCCACGGCACCAGGATGACGAGGAGGCCAAGGGTGACCAGCAGGGCGAGCCCCTTGTTGACCGCGACCCAGCCGCTGCGGCCGCTCATGAGCAGCATCGACTGGATGTTTCCCGCGAGCAGCACCCCGGCCAGCCCGACACAGAGCAGTCCGAGCGCGAGTGAACCGTCCTGGAACCCAGGTCCGAAGAGGCCCAGCCAGGTGCCGCCGAAGAGCGAGAACAGGATGGGCACCGGCAGGCTGCCGAGCACGATCCAGCTGGTCGTCATCGTGTAGAGGCGCTGCGCGGCTGGCACGTCCCCGCGCCCGAGCGAGCGGCTGTACTGCGGCGCCACCACGATACGCAGAGCGGTGCTGAGGACCAGCCCGGCCGCGACCAGCCGGCTGGCGGTCCCGTAGACCCCGGCTGCCGCCTGCCCCGCGAGCACTCCGACGAGCACCACGTCCAGCCAGAGCAATCCCTGCTCGAGCACCGTAGACACTGACCGAGGCAGGGCGTAGCCGCGGATCCGCCGGACGAGCCCCCGGTCCGGCCAGGCATCGACAGGGGGGTCGCCCGCTCGCCGCTCCGCACGCCGGACGCGGCGCCGCAGCAGCCAGAGGGTGACCACGACGGCGAGAACGGTGGGCGCTACCCACGAGATCGCGACGGCCACCGAGCCAAGCCCCAGCGCCGTGATCGCGAGCACGAGGGCCGGCCGGGCAGTCGGGACCGCGATGCTGTTGATCAGCACGAACGGCCGTACGCCCCCCAGGCCCCGCGTGGCGGACAGTCCCACGGTCATCACGGCGGCGAGCGGCAGGAAGCCCGCCATGCCCCACAACGCCAGGGTGAGCTCTCGCTGCTGGGGTGGGTAGGTGGCGGCGATCGCGGCCAGCCCGAGGCCGGCGACGACGCCCAGCCCGAGCGCGGGCAGCAGGAGGCCCGTCAGCCCCGCACGCAGCCGAGCCGGGTTCTCGTCGGCGAGCCGGGGCAGCAGCCACACCGCCGTGGTGTCCAGCCCGAAGCGGCCCACCGCCAGCGCGATCGTGAAGGCGGCGACGGCCTGCAGGACCACCCCGGCGCCGGCCGGGCCGAGCGTGCGGCCGAGGGTGATCGTGAAGGCGAACCCCATGAGGGCGCTCACCACGGCGCCGACGAGGGCGAGGGCACCGCTACGCGCCACCGCCCCCGAGGCGTGCACGGTCCCCCTGCTGCTCACCCGGCTCAGAGTAGGAGGCGGCCCACGGCCACCCCAGGGTGACCGGGCAAACGTGACCGTTTCGTGCTGTTGCCCACGGACTCGCGCTGTCACGATGCGCTGAGGGTTGCTCAGCTGAGGGAGGCGACCAGGGTGTCGATCCAGACCATCCGCAGTGGCGTGACGCAGCGCGGTCCCCGCGTTGTCGGGGTGACGTTGTGCCTGGTGCTACTGGTCGGCTGCAGCGGCGGTGGCAGCGAGGACGCGCAGGACACCGCCGCGCCGCCGGAGGCTGCCACCGCGACGGCAACCGAGGACCTCGCTCCGACGACGGTCCCTGACCCCGCGCCCGCCGATGCGGATGCCGCGACCACGACGGCCGGGACTGACATGGCGCCGACCACCGAGGGGTCCGCCGGTCACGATGACTCGACCGTCACCGTGACGGTGACGGCGCCACCGAGCCAGCCGGAGGCGGCCACCGCACCTCCCGAGGAGCTGGCGGAGTCGGGGCCCGCGGACGAGCTGGTCACGCCGGCGGTGGTCGCCCAGGCGCGGGCGCTGGCGGCCCCGGAGGCGCTGGATACGGAGGAGCTCGCGGACGTCACCGACGACACCATGCTCGACCAGATCCGAGCGATCGCCTCCGACTACGCCATGCAGGGCTGGACGCAGGTTGGGGTGCCGCAGGTCGTCCGGAGCGAGATCGTCGACCTCAACGAGCAGGGCGACCCGCCGACCGCGCGCGCGGAGGTGTGCCTGGACCACAGTCAGGTCGACATCGTGGATGCGGAAGGTGAGTCGATGCGCGACCCAGACGCGCAGATGCGGGTGCTGACCATCTATGAGCTGGAGTTCACCGACGACCGGTGGCGAGTGGTCCGGCAGACGTTCCCGGACGAGACTGACTGCTGACCCGCGGCTGGTGGGCCGAGCCGCTCGGAGGCCTCAGTCACGCCACGGGGCACTGGTCCCATCACGTGCCCGTTGCCCGGCGCCAGTCGCCGTGCCGGCGCGCAACGACCGGCATGTCGGCGGAGGTGCTGCGCACAGTTGCTCCCCAAGGCGGCGCGTCGCCTCCACCTCCTCACCCGTGGTCCGTGAGTGACCTAGGCCCGCCAACCGGTGGAGCCGACCGAGTACTCGAGCGACTTGGCCCGTGCGCACTGGCGCGTCCCAACGCGTGACCCTGAGGAGACCCGAGCATCGGTCTTCTCCACCAGGAATCGAACGAAGTTCGCACCGATGAAACCAGCACCACCAGTCACCAGGACGTGTGGCGTGGCCGCATCCCAGGCGGGAGCCCGGGTCGGCTGGTTAGGCTGACGCAAATGAAGGGGATTCTCTTGGCCGGTGGCACCGGCAGTCGGCTCCACCCGATCACCCTCGGCGTCAGCAAGCAGCTGCTGCCCGTCTATGACAAACCCATGATCTACTACCCGCTGTCCACGCTCATGCTGGCCCGGATCAGTGATGTCCTTGTCATCACCACGCCGCACGACGCGGGCCAGTTCCAGCGGCTCCTGGGAGACGGCTCGCGCTTCGGCATCTCCCTCCGCTATGCCGAACAGCAGCGGCCGGAGGGTATTGCGCAGGCCTTCCACATAGGTGCCGATTTCCTCAATGGGGAATCGTGCGCCCTGGTCCTGGGTGACAACATCTTCTATGGCCCGGGCATGGGAACCCGGCTCCAGCGCTTCCAAAACCTGGACGGAGCGGCGATCTTCGGTTACCCCGTCACGGACCCCGCGGCCTACGGCGTCGTGGAGTTTGATGCGAGCTACCGCGTCGTGTCGCTGGAGGAGAAGCCGGCGCAGCCGCGCAGCCGCTACGCGGTGCCGGGGCTGTACTTCTACGACGGCGAGGTGGTTGACCGGTCCCGGCGCCTGCGTCCCTCGGCTCGAGGCGAACTGGAAATCACGGACCTCAACCGAAGCTACATGGATGAGGGACGGCTCCAGGTCGAGATCCTCCCGCGCGGCACCGCCTGGCTGGACACCGGCACGTTCGACTCACTCAGCGACGCTTCCGGCTACGTGCGCACTCTCGAGGCAAGGCAGGGGTTGAAAATCGGCGCTCCCGAGGAAGTCGCCTGGCGGATGGGCTTTCTCACAGACGACGAGCTGCGGCAGCGGGCGGAACCGCTGATGAAGTCCGGCTATGGTGGCTATCTTCTTGACCTGCTGGAGGGGTAACGGCAGAGGAGCAAACGGCCCCACGATCACCGCAGGCCGGCGGAGTCCACCTTCCGGTGGAACCTCATCCCGGCGATGCCGCCCAGGATTGCGCCGATCAGGCTGACCAGGGCAATCGCGACCGCCGCGATAATGCCGCTGGTCGTGAGCTCGCCCTCGCTCAGCGGGATCCGGGGGAAGGCGTTGAGCTGGGCGTAGACGTCGAACTCCTGCCCGAGCAGCAGCCCCAGCAGGGCGACGATGATGGCGATGATAAGCGCCCACAGCCACACCGCGAGGCCCTGCTTGGCACCGTCGAACCGGGCCATCCGGCCGGCGACGTAGCCGCCGCAGAAGTAGGCGAGGAACAGGATCACCAGCAGCACGATGCCGCCGACGAGGCCCACGGTCTGCGCGTTGGCCTGGGCAGCATCGGGGTCGGTCGTCAGTCCGACGGTTGCACCGGCCGCCGCCACCAGGGCGGTGAGGAGGACGGCCATCCCGGTGGCGGTCAGCCAGCCGAAGAAGGCCGAGCCGAACTTGATGCCGCCGTACTCCTCGGCCTGGACCGCCGCGTCCCCGTCTCTGCGGCCACCACGGTAGCGGCGCCGGTCGCCTCGGTTCTCCGGGACGGTGTTGTCGTGTGGGCGAGTGCTCATGGCGCGACATCCCTTCCAGCGGCTGTTCTCCTCGAGCGTATCGATGAAGGACTGCGACCGCGCGCGGAGAGCTGAGCTGCTCAGCCCAGGGCCGAGCTGACCGTCGCCGCCCAGAGCTGCTGGCCGTCGGCGTCAGGATGGACGGCGTCGGACATGAGCGTGTCCAGGTTGCCCTCGGCGAGGAAGGCCTCGGCCACGTTGATGGTGCCCACGCCGTTGCTCTCGGCCCAGTCGGCGACGGCCTCCCGGACGTCGGCGTTGGCGTCGCCAAGCTGCGGGTTCTGAAGCACCGCCAGCGTGGGAACCTCCCCATAGAGGCCGGTGATGCCCTCGTGCAGCTGGCCGAAGTCCTCGGGCACCTGCTCCGCGGTGATGTTGTGGCCGTAGCTGTAGATGACCAGGTCCGGCTGCTCGGGAACGACGGTCTCCAGGGCGGCCAGCGGGTAGGTGGGGCCGGACCCGGACTGGCTCCCGCTCCAGATCGTCAGCGCCGAGCCGTCCCCGGACTCGCTCAGCACATCCGGCTCGACGTAGCCCGCCTGGCTGGTCTCGTCCCAGTGGGAGATGTCGACCGGCCGCTGCTCGGCGAGCTCCTCCGCCCACAGGTGCACCCACTCGTCCCGGGTGTTGCTGGTGGAGTCACCGAGCACGACGAGTGTCACCGGGGCGTCGGCAGTCAGGATCTGCTGCGCCTCCTCCAGTGGGCCCGACGGCTGGTCGTCGGCGCCCGTCTCCGTCTGCCCGTTCTCGTCGGAGCTACCGGTCGGCTGCTCGGTCGCCCGCCCGGTTTCCGCCACGCCGGTCACCTCGGCCGGCTCGGGGACACCGCCCTCCGGCGGCGCAGCGGCCCGCACCAGCGCCGCCCCGACCAGCACCGCGGTGAGCACACCGAGAGCGACCAGCGCAAGGTTCTGCTGGCGCGGGCTCACAGGGTGTCCTCCTGACAGGGCTCGGTGGTCGTCAGCGGAAGAGGGTGTCGGCGATGCTCTCGCCGTTCTCCTCATGCCCCTCCTGGCTGCGCCGGCCCCGGCGGGCCTCGGCGCGCGACTCCGGCTGCCGCTGGGGCGCGTAGCTCTCGCCGTAGTAGGCGTAGTAGGCGTCAGCGCCCCGGGTGGGCAGCCGGTTCATCACCAGGCCGAGCACGTGGGCGCCCACGTTGTGCAGGCTGGTGAGCGCCCGCTGCAGGTGCTCCTTGTGGATGATGCCGGCCCCCACGACGACGATCGCACCGTCCGCAACCTTGCTGAGGACCGCAGCGTCGGTGACTGGCAGCAGCGGCGGGGCGTCAATGATGACGTAGTCGAAGCGGTGGCCGAGGTTCCTCAGCAGTTCGGCCATGGTGGGGGAGCCGAGCAGCTCGGAGGGGTTGGGCGGGATCGGCCCGCAGCCGAGCACCCACAGCGAGTTGCCGAACGGCTGCAGCACGTCGTCGACATCGGCCTCGCCGATGAGCACGTTGGTCAACCCGACCGAGCTCTCCAATCCCATGTACTGCAGCAGCCGCGGCCGGCGCAGGTCGCCCTCGACGATGCACACCCGGCTGCCGGTAGCAGCCAGCGTGAGCGCGAGGTTGGCCGTCGTGGTGCTCTTGCCCTCGCCCGGCAACGAGGAGGTGAAGACGATCACCTTGGGCTTGTTGGCGACGTCGACGAACTGCAGGTTGGTCCGTAGCGTGCGGAACGCCTCAGCGCGGGTGCTGTGGGGGTCGTCCTGCACCAGCAGCGGCCGCTCGGCGGCACCCTTGTCGAAGGCGATGCCGCCGATCACGGTGTGGTCAGTCACGTCCTTGGCGTCGGCCTCGCCCTTGATGGAGGTGTCGAGCAGGTCGCGCAGCAAGGCTGCCCCGAAACCGAGCAGGAGACCGAGCACCGCACCGAGTGCCAGGTTGCGCAGCGGCTGGGGGGAGACGGGCGTGCTCCCCACCTCGGCCGGGCTCACGATGGTGGCCTTGACCGGGCTGGCGGTGTCCTCGGAGACCTGGTCCAGGCCACGGAGCGTCTCCACAAAGTGCCGGGTCACAGACTCGGCGATGGCCTGCGCCTGCTGCGGGTCCTCGTCGGTCACGTTGATGGTGATCAGCACGGTATCCGCTGGAACCTGGGTGCTGATCCGCTCGGCAAGTGTTCTCGGAGTGGTGTCGAGGCCGAGTTCTTCGATCACGGGGTCGAGCACCAGCGGAGTGGTGACGACGTCGGCGTAGGTGGCGACCTGCCGCTGGGTGAAGCTGCTGCCCTGCGCCAGGTCGGTGGGGTCCTCGGCGCTGACCGTGGAGACATACATCTCGGAGGAGGCCTGGTACTGCTTGTCGGTCAGCAGCGTCACCAGTGCGGTCACGGCCAGCACGGCCAGGAAGGTGGCCACGATGGTCCGCCAGCGGCGCCGGGCCACCTGAAGATAGCTGTGCAGGTCCACGCGCTGGTGCTCCCCTGTCGTGCGTGCGGGTGTCGCCCTGCACCGTACCGGATGGTCGCAGCTGCGCCTGGGCGCTGGGCTGGTCGGACTCCTACTCGGCGCCGGTGGACATCTCCTGAAGAGCGGAGAGCAGCTCCTCGGCCACTTCTGGCCGACACACCAGCAGGTCGGGCATCCAAGGGCTCGGGTTGTTGTAGACCAGCTCGGTCCCGTCGATGCGGCTGGTGTGAAGACCGTGGGCGCGCGCCACCGCCACCGGTGCGGCCGAGTCCCACTCGTACTGACCACCCGCGTGGACGTACGCGTCCGTGGTGCCGTCGAGCACCGACATCGCCTTGACGCCGGCCGACCCCATCGGCACCAGCTCGGCACCGAGCCGGTCGGCCAGCGCGGTCACGAATGCAGGCGGCCGCGACCGGCTCACAGCGAGGCGGAACGGGGCGCCCGCCGGGCGCGAAGGCAGGGACGCGGAGCCCGGCTCAGTGGTGTGGGAGACCCCCCGTGCCGGCAGGGTGACTGCGCCGGCAACCAACTCGCCGCGGCGCCAGAGCGCGACGTGCACCGCCCAGTCGTCCCGCGGCACCTCGCTGAACTCCCGGGTCCCGTCGAGCGGGTCGATGATCCAGACCCGGTCCGCCTCGAGCCGACGGGAGTCGTCAGCGGCCTCCTCGCTCAGCACCGCGTCCCGGGGGTAGCGGCGGGTGAGTTCCGCCGCCAGCACCTCCTGCGACGCCTGGTCGCCCCGGTCCTTGAGCTCCTTGGGGTCGATTCCGTTGGCGGAGAGGTCTTTGCGGAGCGAGAGGAGCACTCGACCGGCGGTCTCGGCGATTTCGCGCACCTGGAGGTGGAGGTCGTCAGTCACGGGCGACCATTCTAGGTGCGGCCTCATCGAGCATCGCCAGCACGACGTCGCGCAGCTCGGTGACGTCCCGGCCGGTGGTGTCGATGCGCAGGTCCGCGTCCTCTGGCTCCTCGTACGGCGAGGAGATGCCGGTGAACTCGGGGATCTCGCCGCGGCGCGCCTTGGCATAGAGGCCCTTGCGGTCCCGCCGCTCGCACTCCGCCAGCGGTGTGGCGACGTGCACGAGCAGGAACCGGCCGCCGCGCTCCTCCACCATCGTCCGCACGTCCCGGCGGGTCCGGTCGAACGGAGCGATCGGGGAGCAGATGGCCATGCCACCGTGGTAGGCGATCTCTGCCGAGACCCACCCGATGCGGCGGATGTTGGTGTCGCGGTCCTTGGCGGAGAACCCCAGTCCCTTGGAGAGGTGCCGGCGCACCAGGTCGCCGTCCAGCAGGGTCACGAGCTGGCCGGCCTCGAGCAGGTAGTTGCGCACCGCCCGGGCGACCGTCGACTTGCCCGACCCGGAGAGACCGGTGAAGAACAGCACGGTCCCGCCGCCTAGCCCTGCTCCCGCGGCGTCTGGCTCACTGCGCGGGACCTCGACGACCTCAGCACCGCCAGCGAGGGCACGGAGTATCAGTTCGCGCTTCCGCCCCGCCTGTGGCGCACGGGGGCTCCAGGGGGCCACCATCGCTCGGACCTCCTCGGGACGGCCGGTTGCTGCTGCGTGGGCGGACCGCACGGCCGCGAGCGCCGCCGGTGCCGGTTCCCCGTCCAGGCTCGCCAGCGCGAGCACGGTGACGCGCCCGGCGCCGGCGAGCGCCTTCTCCAGCGCCGAACCGTCGACCGGGCCGTCGACCACCACCAGGCGCTCGGGCCCTTCTGCGCTCGATGAGTCGGTGACGTGGAGATCCTCGAAGGGACGGCTCGACCGCGGAGACAGCCAGGTCGGGGCGCCCGCCGCTACGAGACCGTCACTAGCCTGCGCCAGCGGCACCTGGGCTACCGGAACTCCCTCCCCGTCAGTCAGCTCGACGGTGTCCCCCGCGCCGGCGTCACGCAGCTCCGGTGGGAGTGAGACCGAGACCAGCTGGTCCGGCCCGACCGGGCCGGCGAGGATGCCCGCTCGCATCAGCTCCAGTTCATCGAGCACGTGGACCGGTGGGCAGAACTGGGCGGGGATACGGGGAGAAGGTGACACGGCAGGTATTGTGCCAGCGAGCACGTCACGGCAGCCGGTGTCCGATGACGTCCGATGCACCACGAGGAGAGGCTGCGTATGTCGACTCAAGCCGGGTACCAGCTCAGTCACCTGGACGAGCTTGAGGCCGAGTCCATCCATATCTTCCGCGAGGTCGTTGCGGAGTTCGAGAAGCCGGTGCTGATGTTCTCCGGTGGCAAGGACTCGATCGTGATGCTGCGGCTCGCGGAGAAGGCGTTCTACCCGGCCCGGGTGCCGTTCCCCGTGCTGCAGGTCGACACGGGTTACGACTTCCCCGAGGTGATCGAGACCAGGGACCGCTGGGTCGAGCGGCTGGGAGTGCGCCTGATCATTGCCTCGGTCGAGCAGGCGATCAAGGACGGCATCGTGGTCGACGACGGGAAGACCAGCCGCAACCGGCTGCAGATCGGCACCCTCCTGCACGTCATCGAGGAGGAGGGCTTCACGGCGGCGTTCGGGGGCGGTCGCCGCGACGAGGAGAAGGCGCGGGCCAAGGAACGCGTCTACTCCCACCGGGATGAGTTCGGCCAGTGGGACCCCAAGAACCAGCGCCCCGAGTTGTGGTCGCTCTACAACGGGCGGATCCACGAGGGCGAGCACATGCGGATCTTCCCGCTGTCCAACTGGACCGAGCTGGACATCTGGTCCTACATCGGCCGAGAGCAGATCGAGATCCCGTCCATCTACTTCGCGCACAACCGCCGCGTGTTTGAACGCGACGGGATGCTGCTCAGCGAGAGCGATCACAACCCGCTGCGCAACGCCGAGGAGGTCAAGGAGCGGCAGGTGCGCTTCCGCACGGTGGGTGATCTGACGCTGACCGGCTGCCTGGAGAGCAGCGCCTCCACGGTCGAAGAGATCATCGAGGAGGTCGCTATCTCCCGCGTGACCGAGCGCGGTGCGACCCGCGGTGACGACCGGTTCTCGGAGGCCGCCATGGAGGACCGCAAGAAGGAAGGCTACTTCTGATGGACGAGCAGATGGACCTGCTGCGGTTCGCGACCGCCGGCTCGGTGGACGACGGCAAGTCGACGCTCATTGGGCGGCTGCTGCTGGACTCCAAGGCGATCTTCGAGGACCAGCTCGCCTCGGTGGAGGCCACGTCCAAGAGCCGCGGCTACGACTACACCGACCTCGCGCTGCTGACCGACGGGCTCCGCTCGGAGCGGGAGCAGGGCATCACCATCGACGTGGCCTACCGCTACTTCGCGACCCCGCGGCGCAAGTTCATCATCGCCGACACCCCGGGCCATGTGCAGTACACGCGGAACATGGTCACCGGCGCCTCCACGGCCGACCTCGGCCTGGTGCTGGTCGACGCCCGGCAGGGGATGACCGAGCAGTCCCGCCGCCACGCAGTGCTGCTGTCCCTCCTGCGGGTGCCGCACCTGGTCCTCGCCGTCAACAAGATGGACCTCGTCGACTACGACGAGGAGGTCTACAACCAGATCCACCGGGACTTCACCGCGTTCACCAGCAAGTTGACCGTGCCGGACCTCACGATCATCCCGATCTCGGCCCTTCAGGGCGACAACGTCGTGACGCGGTCGGACAAGATGCCCTGGTACGAGGGCCCTTCATTGCTGCACCACCTGGAGCACGTGTACGTCGCCTCGGACCGTGACCTGGTCGACACCCGATTCCCCGTGCAGTACGTCGTCCGTCCCAAGTCGGACAAGTGGCACGACTACCGCGGCTACGCGGGCCGGGTCGCCGGCGGCGTCATGAAGAAGGGCGACGAAGTGATGGTGCTGCCCAGCGGACTGACCAGCCGCATCGCGGGGATCGACCTGTTCGACAAGGAGATCGACGAGGCATACCCGCCCATGTCGGTCTCGGTGCGCCTCGAGGACGACCTCGACGTCTCGCGCGGGGACATGATCTGCCGGCCCAAGAACGCCCCAACGCCGTCGCAGGACATCGACGCCATGGTGAGTTGGATGGTGCCAGAGCCGATGAGAGTCAAGCGCAAGCTCGCAATCAAGCACACGACGCGCACGGCCCGAGCGCTGGTGAAGAACATCCAGTATCGCCTGGACATCAACACGCTGCACCGTGACCAGGACACCCACGAACTCGGTCTCAACGAGATCGGGCGCGTTCAGCTGCGGACGACCCAGCCACTGCTGTGTGACCCTTACGCCACCAACCGCGACACCGGCTCCTTCATCCTGATCGACGAAGCAACGGGAGTCACGGTCGGCGCTGGAATGATCAATTAGCCTGCGCGGATGTGGAGTGCTCAAAGCCTCCTTGGCCACCTTCGGTATCTGCTGCGATTGCCGTGCAGTCGCTGTCCCGGGAGAGCGGGTGACGGAAGGCGGGTAGGGTGCGCCGTCGCTGCGTCTAGCATGCGGTCGGGCACGGGCTGTCAGGCTGCATGTCACCACGGCCGATCTTGGGTGCGGCTCCGAACGCCGCCTTTCTCCCCTAAGCATGGCCACCATCTGAGGGCGCACGTGGGAGGGTGGAAAGCGTGGTACTTGCTCGAGTCCGCTGGCTAGCGAGCAGCCCTTTTACCCGCGTAGTCAGTGGCACTGGCGTCGGCCAACTGGCAATGGCTGCGGCGCTGCCAGTAGTCGCCCGCCTCTACGATCCGGGCGCGATTGCTGCCCTTGGGCTCGCGCTGGTTTGGTGCCAGTGGGTTGGCATTCTCTTCTCGGCCGGGTTGGAGCGCCTCCTGCCGAAGACCACTCGTTCGATCCAGGTCACTGTAGTGCGACTTATGCTGGTTCTGACGGCTGTCACAGGAGTCGTGGCTGGTTTTGTCATCCCCCGAGTTATAGAGGTGTCTTTTGGCGGCGTCACACTGCTTGCCGCCAGCATGGTGGCTACGAAGATCGTTATCTATGCGGCCCTGTCGAAAAGGGATTACCATGCGGTTACGCGCGCCAAGGTGGTCCAAGGACTATCCATTGCGGCTGGGCAGATTCTGGGAGGCATATTCTGGCCCACGGCAGACGCTCTTCTCGTCGCGCATGCCGCCGGCATGGTAGCTGGTGCCGCAGTTGGAGCAGCCCCGCTCGTCTCGCTCCTTCGCGTCCGCGTAGCCTGGCTACCAGGTCCACTGGCGCGTCGGGAAGTCGTGCGCTTCGCAAGCCGGGTCGGGCCAAGCACTCTTCTGACCAACGTCGCTCTGAACATCCCGTTGATCGGTCTGGAAGCCGTGTACGGTGCTCAGGCGGCGGCGACTTACTTCTTGGCGCGTCGCATACTGGCAGTGCCGAGCCAGTTGATATCGCGATCGCTGTCAGAAGTTAGTTACGCGGAAGTGGCTCACCTTACACCCGCCGAGCGCTATCGGCGGATCAACCGGTGGAGCCGGCTGGCGACACACGCCAGTTTGCCGCTGATTGCGGTTGGAGTGGTCCTAGTCGGTGCTATGCAGTTCTTGGTCGGCGATAAGTACCCTGGGATTATGCTAATCGCGGTTATACTGCTGGTACCATCAGTGTCGCAGGCGGTCGGTACAGCCTTCGCGTCGGTGCTCTACGCCCTCGATGAAGAATCGTGGCTACTCGCATGGAGCGCCCTCCGGGTAATCGTGCTGGCAACTGCGATTGCTATTCTAGGTATAATCGATGTTCCGTTTGAGGCAGGGGTCTTCTTGCTGAGCGCGGTGGGCGTGGTCGCGTACTGGCAGCTGATGCGCCGGTCTGTTTCCTCTGCCAGAAGGGCCGCCGCGGCATGAGGATTCTTTATGTATGCGGCTATGGCCGCAGCGGTAGCACCATACTAGGCCGTGTCCTGGCGCAGCACGGAGAGGCGGTCGCCCTCGGTGAAATGGCCAATGCGCCTGAACTGTTGAGAGGTGCCGCCGATACACAGTGTGCGTGTGGCGAGCGCGTAAACCGATGTCCCGTGTGGGGAGAGGCCCTGCTGCGCACAGCCCAGGATGTGCAGTGGCCAGCAGCGGCGTGGCTGAGCAGGGTGTTGAATGGACCACTGGCACTTATGATACCCAAGAAGTGGTTAGCGTGGCTCGCCCGAAGATGCACGCTATCTCCCGCATTACCGCATACGTCGCTTCCCGCCGCGATGGACGTATTGATCGGCCAGTGCTGCTCAGGGGCGGCTGTCGACATATCCAAGACTTCGTACCTAACCTGCGGGCGGCCGTTGGCACTCGCGGCGGCAGGCGCAGACATCCAGTTGCACCTAGCTGTTCGGCCTTGGCGCGATGTACGGGCGTCCTATGTAGCCGCGCATGCTCGCCGGGACCGAGAGATCAGTATTCCGGTAGCGACGATCCGCGTGCTCGCTGGGATCACCTTCTCGCGGTTCACGGCGCGCATCGTGGCCGCACGGTTAAGAAAGCCCCTACACGTGCACCGAATGGCAGAGATTCTGTTGGATGCCTCCAAACTCGCAGACGACGGGCCCACCAACCACATGCTGACCGGGAATCGCAGCAGGAACCGGCCGATCGTAGGAACTACCGGATCGGCGCGCCCCGGGGGACACAGCGTGGCATGATTGCGACGCCTCGACGGGAGATAGGGACATAATCATCGCCGCGTCATCCACGTTGTCTCCATCGTCATGAGTTCCTATCGAAGGAGAGTATTGCATGCGACCAGAAGGTACAGGCTCGTGCTTTGTCTTTGCGAGCACGGCTCTTAGTCGATCGTGCCGGGGCTGGCTGTGAGGGGTCAGGTACTCATGATCAGCTGTGAGGGACCTTACCCCGGCTCAGCGATGGAAGCCCACCTGAATGGGGTCAGGCGCGCGCTGGAGTCGTACGAGGTTCGTGTTGAAACAGCCTGGCCAACGATCCAATCAGCTGGGCTCCGGCGCGCGTTCGAGCTGGCACAGGTTCAGTTCCGGGCTACTCGGCGATTACGACGCCATGACTCGGTGTACCTACGCTTTCATCCGTTCGCCTTCGTTGTTTCGGCAGCATGCCGGCTCATGCGAGTGCCGTACGTTGTCGAAGTGAACGGATCAACCGATGATGCGCTATTGGCTCATCCTCGCTTGGCTCCCTTAGCATCTGTGCTACGCGGATTGGCGCAGCTTCAACTGGGTGGAGCTTCGGGCCTGATTGCGGTGACCCCCGGTCTAGAGATCTGGGCACGGGAGGTCGCCGGGCGCCCCGTTCCTAGCACGTGGCTCCCCAATGGTGCGGAACTCCGGTTGCAATCCCGACGTGCAAAGCCCGATACTCCTCCGTACGCTGTCTTCGTCGGCAAACTGGCCCCTTGGCAGGGAATTGTGCAGTTGCTGGAGGCGGCCGCCCACGGCGACTGGCCGCAGGAACTCCGCCTCGTGATTGTAGGGGATGGTGCACACGCCGAGCTGGTCGCTAAGAACGCCGCGACGTTGAGCCACGTCGAGTACAGGGGCGCCCAGTCCCGCAAGGATGCCCAGGACATCCTGAGCCGAGCCGTGATGAGCATAAGCACACAGTCGGTTTCGCTAGCACGTAACAAGCGCGGAGTTTCGCCACTTAAGGTTGCGGAAAGCCTCATGCTCGGCGTGCCCGTGGTCGTGAGTTCGGTCAATGTATCTGCGCAAGATATCAGCGCCGCCCACGTTGGAAGCCTTGTGACAAGGGACGAGCCTCAACAGTTGGCCGCGGCGGTGAAAGATCTGTGGGCGATGGTGAACCGGCAGCCTTCAGTCCGGGATCGCGCTGCGAAGTTAGCGGTTGATAAACTGTCCTGGGAAGAGATTGGGCGAAAGACATACATGTTCATGACCTCTGTCGTTCCTAGCCTCGCCCCCGAAAGCGGGCACAGTCGATCTGTCGGGCCGTACGACCAGGAACATCCATGATAGAATCGGACCCCAGCGCGGCGACCATGGCGTTGCGTTCGTAAGAGGTACTGCGCCGGGTATGCACAAATTCGCCAGGGGCAACTCCAACGCCGTGACGACAGTCGACAGACTCGTGATGGGCGGGTAGACATGCAAATCCCTCACCATGCTTGTCACCTTGGCAGTGTGAAACTGCGCAGGTCAGCATACCTACGGCTCGCCTGCACTGCGTCAGGGAGGGACAATGAGCGGTGGTGATATAGTTGTTTATCTCGTTTACAGCGTCATAGCGGTCTTCTTGATCGCTCTAACATATCAGTCTTGCCTACGTGGATTCTCCGTTCTTCCGCTGGTCCTCTTCGCGGGAATTGAGGTGGCGGTTGTATGGCCTGCTTTGGTGCCTAGTGCCTATTCATTGGAAAGTATGGCCGGAATCTTAGCAGCAGCAGGCCTCCTCGCCGCCGCGCTCGCGTATTACCCTTTCGCTGGCGGCCAAGCGGGAATGCGAAAGTGGCGCGAGCGGGCATCGATCTTGCAAACGGACACCTCACGCGATCTACAGACGGGACTGTGGATACTGACCGGAATTCTTGCCGCGATTGGGTCTTGGCGGCTTGGGAACGTGGTCACTGTGCGCTCCGGTGTTTCCTGGCTGCTGAGTCCGTCACAGGCCTCAAGCGAGTTGGCTTCAATTCGCGAGTCACGTAGGTTGCTGACAAAGGGGCACCTGTTACTAGGGGAGGAGTACCAAGGGCAAGGCTTCTTCAATGCCTTGACGGACATTGGGTGGCAGGCAGTGGTTGCCATCGCTGTGCTGCTCCTTGCGAGCAAGGGGTGGAAGCAGGCGTGGACCTGCCTGTTCCCAATAGTGCTTGCCTTCGCGTTTCTCGTCAGTAGCGGGGTGCGAACGCCCGTTATTCTGGCCTCCATCGTGGGTGCAACCACGATGATGCTGACTCGGCCGCCGCGTGCTCGCACCTTCGTAAGCCTCAGCTGTTTGGTCGCCGCAATCGTATTGATTATTATGCCACTGTCAAAAGGCGCCGAGCGGGGTGGTGAGTCGTTGGGCGAGCGCTTTATGGCTTTGGTGGAGCGCGTTACTGACGGTAACGGAAGAAACAATGCGGCCATTGTGGAACTGGTTAACAGTGGGGACTTGCCGGTTGGGTACGGCAGCCTGTTCCTTGAACGGCTCGCTGTGATGGTTCCAGGTGTCAACGCGGACGCACCGTTCGCTTTTCGGCTAACGCAGCTCGCCTACGGAGGAGGGAACAACGTCACCGGTTACGCGACCCCAACGCAGTATGGACTCCTCTACGCTGACTGGGGACCCGTGGGTGTACTCTTCGGCTACCTGTTCACTGGCATTCTTCTCGCCGTGGTCTGGAATTTGGTGCTGCGCGTGGAACACGACGCGGCACCCGCACTCGCAGGCGTGGCCGTTATGCATCTTGCCTATATGTCCATCACCGGAGTGCACGGCTTGCTCACAACGGCCGCTCTACTAGCTGCAGTTGGTGGCGTCGTTTTCGCACCTGGCTGGCTGAGTCGCCACTGGCGAGCTGGCCGAACGAGCGCAAGCGAGGAGGATGCCGGTGCCAAGCCCCACGCGGCGCAGCGCGCAAACATGCCGTGACTTCAGCCATTATCGGCAGTGTGACAGCATCTCCTTGGACGCTCACGTAGCCTCGCGGGCATGGGGAAATCGAGTTTAGGCGGATCCGAACTCGGTCCGCTTATACCAATCGACAGTTGCTCTTAGCCCCTCGGTCAAGGGGACTGGCGTGACCCCTGGAAATAGGTCCCGCAGAGACGCGTTCGCAGCCTGAGAGTGCCGAACATCGCCTGGGCGTGGTTCCCTATGAACGACGGCCGGTGCTGTATTAGTAAGTTCCATAAGTGTGCCCGTCAGCTCATTGATGGTTGTGCGTGTCCCGAAGGCCAGATTCACTGGCTCTGCGTGCGTCACTCCCCGTTCGACGGCTTCCAAGAGTACGCGTACGACAGATCCTACGAAGGTGAAGTCACGGGAGGTCGCTCCGTCACCGTTGATGTAGACGGGTCGCCCGGAAAGCATGGCGTCGATGAAGGTGGGAACGACCGCTGCATACGTATGGCGGGCCGACTGCCGAGGGCCATAGACGTTGAAGAAGCGCAATGCCAAAGTAGAAAGACCATAGGACTGCTGAGCGGCTAGCACATATTGTTCGGCGGCCAACTTCGCCGCGGCATACGGACTCATGGGCCTGATCCATTCGCGTTCGTGTTTCGGTAGCTTTGGATTCATGCCGTACACGGACGAGGAGGAAGAATAGACGAAGTGCTTCACCTTTGCTTCAGTTGCGGCAATGAGCATCTCCAGAGTCCCGGTCGCATTGGCTGCATGGCTGGCCAGCGGGTCAGCGATACTGCGTGGAACGCTTCCAAGCGCTGCAAGGTGGACTACGCTGTCGACATTGCCGGATAATGCAACAGTTCGGCAGGAACTGTCCAGGATACTTCCTTCTATGAGTTCTACATCGAGGCCTGCAAGGTTGTCGCGAGAACCAGTGCTAAAGTCATCGAGAATGCGCACAGAATAACCCTTACGGATGGCGTCTGCCGCCAAATTTGAACCGATGAAGCCGGCTCCGCCTGTGACCAATATCCTCATCTGCGCGTCCCTCCGTCCGTATGGGCTTGCCCTCAGGTGCGCCTACCGTAGGCAGTGTCATAAAGTTCTATGAGGCCATCCCAGATCGAGTGGCGTGAAAAGTCGGTGACTGCGCGCCGACGCGCAGCCTGTCCGAGGCGCAGACGCAATGTTGCGTCCCGATAAAGCCTCGCCAACGCTTCAGCTAACGCTAAGTGATCGTCCACCGGAACCAGGAGTCCGGTCTGTTCATGGACCACAGCGTCCCGGGATCCGGTTGCCGTGGTCGCGACCGCAGGTACGGCCATACAAGCTGCTTCAAGCACCACGTTCGGGAAACCCTCCCGGTGTGTGGGAAGAGCGAGAACATCGCAGGCGGCCAGGGTGGACGCAACGTTAGAGGACCAGCCGATCTTACAGAGACGGGGGCCCAACTCGCGAAGGAGTTCCTCCATTGCTGGGTCCTCCACCCTGCCCTGAACGATAAGAACAGCATCCTTCAGCTCTGGTGTTTTCATGGACTCAACCAGCGAGGGGATCCCTTTGTCCGCTCGGACGCGACCCACGAATCCGACGCAGTAGGCGTCATTAGGAATAGCGAGATGCTCACGGGCGTCCTCTCGTTGCAAGGGACTGAGTGTGAACCGGTCCGGGTCGACACCGTTGCTACTGCCTTGCCCTATGACCACCATCTTCTGGGGCGCACCCAGCCTGTAGCGGACAACCTCCTCGGCTAGACTCGGACTTACTGCGACCACATGAGTGGACATGTACATGCATAACTTTTCGATTGCCGCAAGCAGTTTCCTCATTGGGCCCTGGCCGCTTTCGAGACGGAGCCCGCGCAATACATATATGCGAGTGGGCACTCGGAGCATCCAGGCGGCTAAGCCGGCGAGGAGGGATGCTTTCGGGGTGCTATAGTTCACAATGTCTGGCTTGAGGCGGGCGATAAGCGAAGTCCATTCAATGAAGGCCCTCAGGTCTCGCCAAATAGAGATATCTCGCTGGACCATGATCGTGTGCAACTGCACGCCCTCGAGTTGGGCGAAGTCGCTAAGGCCTGGCCCTGGGCTGCAGCTGAGGTGAACGTCCCAGTCTTGTGACTGTATGTACCGCAGTTGGCCACGGAGAAAGCTCATGGCCGTAGTGTGGTGAGTAATGGCATACAGGATTCGTCGTCTGTGGCTGCCCCGTGCAACGGACGACAGCGGCGCGGGCGCCCGGCGAGCCTCTTTGAGGTTCTTCCTATCCGCACGCACGAGGGCGGTTATGTAGGTGCTTATAGTAGTAGGTGGAGGAACCTTAAAGGGGCGTACGCTCACCTCTGCGTGCGGTAATTGAGTACGTGGTGAACGGCGCATCAGGACGCTGGCACTCCCTTTACGACCTGGGCGCAAGCGACGTCTCTGACTACGACCGCCCCAGCGCCGACTACTGCGCGAGCTCCTACCGTCAACCGCTGGAGGACTGTGGCGTTAGCGCCGACGTAAACGGAGTGGCCCAGGTGCACTTCTCCCGAAATGCAGGACGCTGGGTTCAAGCGACTGTAAGGCCCGATGGTCGTGTCGTGGCCAACGGCGACGTTCTGGTCCACCTGCACGTGCTGGCCAAGGATGACGTCGATGCTGAGCCGGGCCCCCGGTGCGACGATGCAACCACTGTCGATGACAACGCCGTGTCCGACCGTGGTCTCCGGATGGACCAGAGGGGGATAGTGAGTTGACGGCGGCAACATATCGACGATCCGATTGCGGGTTGTTGGGTCACCGACGGCGACTACCACGGCAGCCGCGGGACCCGCGTTGTTGACTGCTTCGGGGACGGTGCCCAGGTACTGAGTGCCGGAGCGCGCCAGAGACCGTAGCGCCCGTTCCGACGGGTTGTCGTCGGCTACGCCGAGGAGCTGCCAACTGTCACCGACGAGGTTGAGTGCGCGGACGATGCTGATCACCTCGCGCCCAAACCCGCCTGCGCCGACGATTAGCAGGGAGCGTCCCCCCACGGCCGTCACCGCCTCGGGCCTCGGTAGACCGGCATTGTGGCCGCTCCGGGCGCTGTGATGCCCTGGCGTTCTATGACTCGGAGCACTGTGGCCGCGAGAATCTGAAGGTCCCGACGTAGGCTGTGGTTCTCCACGTAGTCCAGGTCGAGGGCGAAGCGCTCGGACCAGTTGAGGGAGTTGCGGCCCTTCACCTGTGCAAGCCCCGTCAGGCCGGGGCGGACATCGTGTCGGCGAGCCTGCTCGGGCGTGTACTCGTGGAGGTACTCCATCAGTAAAGGTCTGGGTCCGACCAGGCTCATATCACCGCGGATGACGTTGAGCAGAGTGGGAAGTTCATCGATGCTGCTTGCTCTCAGGAAGCAACCCAGGGGGGTTAGACGAGAGGCGTCGTCTACACGTCCGGAGGTGGGGTCAACAGGACGCATCGTACGCAACTTAACCATGGTAAATGGCTTGCCATGCAGGCCCGGGCGCCGCTGGCAGAAGAAGACTGGAGCACCCATCACCGCCCTCACGGCGACTGCCCCTCCCAGTTGAATGGGTGCGGTGAGCACGTACGCAGGTACGGCGAGGAGGAGGTCGAGCGCGCGCTTTCCTCGGTAGCTCACGGAGCCGTCACCTCGCTAGGGCTGATTGAAAGAGGTCGATAACTCGGGCGATCTGGTCATCTCTCAGATTTGCGCCGCTGGGCAGCGTGACGCCAGTGGAGAAAAGTCGTTCAGACGCACCAGTGACGAAGGATCGTGCTCCGCCGAATACCGGCTGCAGGTGCATTGGCTTCCAAAGGTGGCGCACCTCGACATCGTGACAGTTCAGAGAGGCAACCAGGCGGTCGGCCGTCAAATCATAACTCTCCCGATCCACAGTTACACAGGTGAGCCAACAGTTGTCGCAGGCGTCCGCGTCGGCCCCATCTCCCAGGAACCTCACCCCGGCCAGGTTACCGAGACCCTCCCGGTAAAGCTGCCGAATGGCGCGGCGCCGGCCGATCATGTGATCGAGCCGCCGCAGCTGTCCTCTGCCCAGAGCGGCGAGGATGTTGGACATGCGGTAGTTGTAACCAATCTCTTTGTGCTCATACCAAGGAACGGGCTCACGCGCCTGAGTGGCCAGGGTTCGCGCGTGCTCAATCAGCGGCCCGTCGTCACCGAGCAGCATCCCGCCGCCGGACGTGGTCATGATCTTGTTGCCGTTGAAGGAAAGCGCGGCACAACGGCCGAAGGAGCCGGCGGGCTTTCCCCCACGGCGGGCGCCCAAGGCTTCTGCCGCATCCTCGATCAGCGCGATGCCACGATTTGCGAGGGCCGGCTCGATCGCCTCGTAGTCCGCCGCGCGACCGAACAAATCCACGGCCATTACAGCAGCGACGGTGCGTCCCTCATCCCGGAGCTCATCCACCGCCTGCAGCAGGAGGACTGGGTCCACATTTCCGTCCGATGGCCGGGAGTCGACGAAGACGGGCTCTGCCCCGGTGTAGACCACCGCGTTGGCTGACGCGGCGAAGGTCATGGACGGCAGCACGACACAAGTGCCCGGGCCAGCGCCCAGTTCCAGCAGAGCGAGGTGGAGGGCAGCGGTACCCGACGCCAGGGCGACTGCGTGCTTAACACCGACGCGGTCGGCGATCTCAGCCTCGAAGGCCTCCACGTCGGGCCCCAGCGGCGCAATCCAACCAGATCGCAGAGCAGCCAGGACGAACTGCTCCTCGACCTCCGTGACTTCTGCCTTGGATAAGTGAATTCGTTCACTCATCTACTAGGACCGTTGATCTCTGCGCGCCTGCATGCTGGGTGAGCCACGCGTGTACGGTATCGGCTCCGTCGCGCGGTGCATTCAGCGCCTCGTGCGGGTGCAGCGCCGGCACGTCGACCGCCGAGACAAGTTTGTGCGAGGTCGGGCGGCGCTCCTCGCCGTCGGTGAATAGAATCTCGGTCAGCTTCTCCCCGGGCCGCAGGCCAGTATATTCGACGTCCACGTCGTTCCGGCCCGACATCTCGATCAAGGTCCGTGCCACGTCGGCGATCTTCACGGGCGTCCCCATGTCCAGCACCATGACCTCGCCGTCCTGGCCGATCGCTGCGGCCTGCAGAACCAGCTGACACGCCTCCGGGATGAGCATGAAGTAGCGCTCGACGTCGGGGTGGGTCACCGTCACGGGTCCACCCCGGCGGATCTGCTCGGTGAAGGCAGGGATGACCGATCCCCGCGAACCGAGCACGTTGCCGAAGCGGACAGAGACATAGCGCCCGGGCTGGCTCCGGGCAAAGTCCGCGGTCAACCGCTCGGCCACACGCTTGGAGTAGCCCAGGACCGAAGTCGGGCTGGCGGCCTTGTCGGTGGAGATGTTGACGAAGGTGCCCACGCCGCTGCGCGAAGCAGCCTGCAGGACGTTCAGCGTGCCTAGAACGTTGGTCTGCCAGGCCTCGGCCGGATAACGCTCGAGCAGCGAGAGGTGCTTCAGCGCTGCCGCGTGGAAGACGACGTCGGGCCGATGCTCGGCGAACAGCCGGGTCAAGGTCTCGCTGTCACGGATGTCGGCCAGCAGCAGCTCCTCGCCCTCGAGCAGTCCGCGGCCGGTCATCGAGAGCTGTGTCCCGTGCAGGGCTGACTCGTCGCGATCGAGCAGCAGCAGCCTGTCGGGGCCAAAGCGCGCGATCTGCCGGCAGAGCTCCGAGCCGATCGAACCACCGGCGCCGGTCACGAGCACGATCTTGCCGGAAATCTGATCGGCCAGGGCGGCCTGGTCGAGCTCCACCGGGCGCCGGCCCAGGAGGTCCTCGAGATTGATGTCCCGCAGGTCCTGCACGTGCGGCTGCTGCCCCAGCATCCGGTCCATCGTCGGGAGTACCTTGACATGGAGGCCGTGCTCGCGCCCGATGTCCTGGACGCGCTTGATAAATGGAGAATCAGCGCTGGGAATCGCCAGCACCAAGTGGGTGGCGTCGAACCGCTGCGCGACCTTGCCGATCGCGGTGTGATCGCCGCGCACGGGGATACCCTCGACGCGCAACTTGCGCTTGGCGCGGTCGTCGTCGATGAATGCGACCGGCCGGAAGTCCGACTGGTCGTCGTGGAGCATGTTCGAGGCCAACCGCCGGCCCATCAGACCCGCGCCATAGATGATGACCCGGGCGTCCGCGTGACGCTTGGACGCCCGGCGAGAGCGCCAGGCCCGCACCACGAAGCGAGCCGCCATCATGGCCGTCAGCGCAAGCCCGCCTGCCAGCGGGGGCACGGAGCGGGGCAAGCTAACCGGATGCACTAGCAAAACCCAGGTCCACAGGACGAGGCCGCTGAGGAAGGCGGCCCGGGCGACGGCGGTGATCTCCTCGAAGGAGCCGCGGACGTGGCGCACCAGGTAGGGGCCCAGGAAGACGCCGAGCAGCACGTGTAGGCCTGCCGCGAGGGAGGCGCCCATCATGGTGGCTCTCGTCAGGACCTCGGCGACGTCGAACTGGTACCGCAGCCACACCGTGAAGACGACCGCAACTGCCCAGCAGGTGGCGTCGATAAGGGCCCACCCGCCCTGGATGAGTAGGTCGCGAACGGCACTTCGGCGTCTGGGCAATCTTCCTCCGCGAGTTGGGTGGAAGTATCGAACACGGCTAACGCGCTCAACTCAGGAGTATGTCAGGGCCGGTCGGGCGGCTCAAAAACATGGGGATGTCTTTACCTGCCGCAGAGGGGTAGCAGGGGAGCCCTGGCCATCCGTTAGTAAGTGCTCAAGAGCCCTACTTCAGCAGTTCCTTCGGCAGGTGGCCGGTCGCCTTCTTGTAGACCTGCGTGGCCTCCCGGTGGGCCAGCATCCGGGCGACTCCGACCATGACGCCGGAAAGGACGGCGAAGGCGATCGCCTCCTTCCACTCGATGTCTGGGTCGTCGGGGTTCTGGGGAGAATCGCTGCCGGTGACGAACTTCCAGGTCCCGTCGGTCAGCTTGCGGGCCACCACGCTCGCGCCCACGGCTGTCGCGGCCGTCATCACCTTCCATGCCACGTTGCCCACTGTGTGCTCCTTATCTGGTCGTCGTGCCCGATCACCGGGCGGCCCTCCCCAGAGCGTGCCACGTCCGGCGAGGTATCGTCATGTTGAGGAACCGACAGGGGAGCGCGAACGCGCTGAGAGTGCGGCACCGGCCGCAGACCCTCGAACCTGACCCGGCTAGGACCGGCGGAGGAAGTCGAGTCTCGCGGGAGCACCTGCTCCCGACCCCTCCTACGACGTGAGGAGGACTGTTCCCATGGACCGATCCATCCGTGCCCACACCGCTCTGTCCGCAACCGTGCTGCTGGCGCTGGCAGCATGCTCGACCGGTGGCGGTAGCGGCGAAGAGTCTGAGCAGGAACCCGCGACCGGGGACGGGGCGGCGACGAGCGAGCCCGCAGGCGGGACCGCGGAGGCCGGCGGAGAGGTCGTGCTGGTCACCCACGACTCCTTCACCCTCCCCGATGAGCTCATCGAGGGCTTCAGCCAGCAGACCGGCTACGAGCTCACCGTGCAGACGGTGGGTGATGCCGGGGCGCTGGTCAACCAGCTGGTGCTGACACAGGACAGCCCCATCGGTGACGTCGCCTTCGGCGTGGACAACACCTTTGCCTCCCGCGCGGCCAACGAGGGCGTGTTCGCGCCGTACAGCCCCGAGCTGCCCGAGGGCGCCGAGCAGCATGCCCTCGCAGGCGAGGGCGCTGAGGTGCTGACGCCGGTCGACTTCGGCGACGTGTGCGTCAACATCGACGACACCTGGTTCGCGGAGGAGGGTATCGATCCGCCGGCGACGCTGCAGGACCTGACCGACCCCACCTACGACGGGCTCTTCGTGACCCCCGGCGCCTCGACATCAAGCCCTGGCCTGGCCTTCCTGCTGGCGACGATCGGTGAGTTCGGCGAAGACGGCTGGCAGGACTACTGGCGGGAGCTGATGGCCAACGGCACCAAGGTCACGTCCGGCTGGACCGACGCCTACACCGTGGACTTCACCGCCGGCGGTGGAGACGGCGACCGCCCGATCGTGCTGTCCTACGCCTCCAGCCCGCCGTTCACCATCCCGGAGGATGGCGGCGAGCCCACGACCAGCGCGCTACTGGAGACCTGCTTCCGGCAGGTCGAGTACGCCGGAGTGCTGGAGGGAGCCGCCAACCCCGAGGGCGGGCAGGCGCTGGTGGACTACCTGCTCACCGACGAGGTGCAGGCCGCCATCCCGAACGCCATGTACGTCTTCCCGGTCGCCGAGGACGTCGAGCTGCCGGAGGTGTGGTCCCGCTGGGCCAAGGTCGCCGAGGACCCGATCACCGTGGACCCCGACGAGGTCGAGGCCAACCGCGAGGAGTGGGTGCGGGAGTGGGCCGACATCGCCACTGGGTGAGGCCCGACCGCAGCCAGCTACTCCCGACGCGGTTCCTCGTCCGCCTCCTCGTCGGGTCGGTCCTCGCTGGCCAACGCCCGGCGCTGCTGCTCCCGATGTCCGAACGTGGCCTCCCGGACCTTGTGGTCACTGTCCCAGCTGGAGCCGAGGGCGCCGGCGAAAATGCCCATCGAGGCCGCCAGCCACGCCAGCGCCAGGTAGTCGACCGGCCCCGCCGACCCGCTCTGTAGCTGCCGGGCGAGGTACTCCCCACTGATCACGACCGTGGCGCCGAGCAGGAGAACCACGAACAGGAGCACATACATGATGGTGACCGCCGTGGCCACGGTGAGGACGGTGCTGGTGTTGTAGAGAACCGCGCCTTGCAGGCTCTTGCGCCGTTCCCACAGCCCGTTGTAGCCGATCAGCCAGGCAGACATCAGGGCGATCGCCAGGCAGCTGATCAGCACCAGCCGGTACCAACTCAGCGCCTCTGCCATTGCCCAGATGCTGGCGTAGAAGATGCCGAAGGCGCCGGC
Source organism: Ornithinicoccus halotolerans (assembly GCF_009602535.1). Lineage (GTDB taxonomy): Bacteria > Actinomycetota > Actinomycetes > Actinomycetales > Dermatophilaceae > Ornithinicoccus > Ornithinicoccus halotolerans. The sequence continues at coordinate 64,446 of NZ_WIQI01000002.1, forward strand.
CGCGGCCGCACCCGCGGTGGCACCCGAGAGGGCCGGTGCCAGCCGCCAGGGCCGGTTGATGCGCACCATCCCGACCAGCAGCCGCAGCGAGCCGAGGACGCCGCGAAGCTCGATGACGGTCTGGCCTGCCTCCTTCTCCAAGTCCTCCTCCACCGGCTGGAACCGGTCCTTGCCTGACAGCCGAGCGGTCGTCGGTCGCAGCTCGTCCTCGCCGTGCAGCATGCGCGCTACCACCCGCAGCACCGTCTCGTGCGTGCGCCGGCGCAGCGCCTGGCCCAGCGCCGGGCTGGAGACGATGGCCACCCGCTCCTGCCTGCTGACCTCGGCGAGCAGCGGCTGCCGGTCGGCCAGGTGGGGCAGGTCCGTGAAGTAGACCAGCAGGTCGCAGTCGTGCCGCTGACGCATCTCGTCGGCGTGCTCCATCAGCAGCAGCCTGCCCTCGCGGTCCATCGGGACCGCGTCCTGCGCGACCTGCAGCTCCCACCGGCGCGAGTCGTCCACCCGCAGGGCCAGCGAGCGCTGCAACTCGGCGGCGATCCCCCGCAGCGCCTTGAGCTGGACGGTGGACTCCGCGATCAGTCCCACCACGGTCGGGGGCTGCCCACCGCGGTCGCCGCTGGCCTTCGCCGCCTCTTCCTGCGCTGACACGTCCCCATGATGGCCCGCGCCGACACGACGGCGAACCCGGGGGTAGGCTGGCCAGGCACGCGACAGGGGAGCGCCTCGGCGCTGAGAGTGCGGCGGCCGCCGCAGACCCTTCGAACCTGACCCGGTTCGCACCGGTGGAGGAAGTCGGCCCATGCTCCGTCCCGCCCCGCTCAGCCGGCGCTCCCACATCACGCCCACCGGCCTGGGACTGGTACTCCTGGCGCTATTACCGCTGGCCTTCCTCGTCGTCTTTTTCGCGCTGCCGGTGGGCGGCATGCTGCTGCGCGGCCTGCGCCCCGAGGGGACGTGGGACCTCTCGGCGGTCCCCGAGGTGCTCGGCCGGGCGCGCACGCTGCGGGTGGTCATCTTCACGGTGAGCATGGCCGGTGCCGGCACCGTGCTCTCGCTGCTGCTCGGGGTGCCGTTGGCGCACGTGCTCTACCGGCTGGCCTTCCCCGGGCGAGGGCTGGTGCGGGCGGTCGTGGTGATGCCGTTCGTGCTGCCCACGGTCGTGGTGGGCGTGATGTTCCGCTCGCTGCTGGCGCCGTCCGGTTTGCTGGGATGGCTGGGCCTGGACGGGCACTGGGTGGTGATCCTCGCGGCGTTCGTCTTCTTCAACCTCGCCGTCGTGGTGCGCACCGTCGGCGGCATGTGGGAGGGCCTGGACCGCCGCGCCGAGGAGTCGGCGGCCGCGCTCGGGGCCAGGCCGTGGCAGGTATGGCGCACCGTCACCCTCCCGGCGCTCGCGCCGGCACTCATCTCCGCCGGGACGCTGGTCTTCTTGTTCTGCTCCACCGCCTTCGGGGTGGTGCTCACCCTCGGCGGGCTGCGGTACGGCACCGTCGAGACCGAGATCTACCTGCTCACCACCCAGTTCCTGGACCTGCAGGGCGCCGCGGTGCTCTCGCTGCTGCAGCTGGGGGCCGTCGTCATGATGCTGGCGGTCGCCGCCCGCACCCGCACCCGGCGGGAGCAGGCGCTGCAGCGCGGAGGCGCCCGCTCAGCCCCGCGGCCGGTGCGCCGCAGCGACCTGCCGGTGCTCCTGGTCGCCGGCGCCGTGGTGGCGCTGGTGCTGCTGCCGGTGAGCAGCCTGGTCGTGCGCTCGCTGCAGGCAGGCGGCGGGTGGAGCCTGCGCCACTACACGGCCCTGGCCGACCCCGACGCCTCCCAGGCGCTGCGGGTCAGCGTCACCACCGCGATGGAGAACAGCCTGCGCACCGCGGTCGACGCCACCGTGATCGCTATGGTGCTCGGCGTCAGCGTCGCGGTGCTGGTCTCCCGGCGGCCCCGCCGAGCCGGTGCGCGTCGGCTGGTGGCGCTGCTGGACGGGGCGTTCATGCTGCCGCTGGGGATCTCGGCCGTCACGGTCGGGTTCGGCTTCCTCATCACCCTGGACCGCCCGCCGCTGGACCTGCGGACCTCGCCGGTGCTGGTGCCGATCGCGCAGGCCATGGTCGCGCTGCCGTTGGTGGTGCGCACGCTCGCACCGGTGCTGCGGTCGGTCGACCCGCGGCTGCGGCAGGCCGCCGCCGCGCTCGGGGCGAACCCGCTGCGTGCCGCGTGGACGGTCGAGGCGCCGGTGCTGGTGCGGCCGCTGCTGGCCGCGACCGGGTTCGCCTTCGCCGTCTCCCTCGGCGAGTTCGGCGCCACCGCCTTCCTCGCCCGGCCGGACCGGCCTACCGTGCCGGTGGTGATCTACGAGCTGATCAGCCGGCCCGGCGCCGACAACCTGGGGATGGCGCTCGCCGCGGCGACGCTGCTCAGCCTGGTGACGGTCACCGTGATGGGACTGGTGGAGCGGCTACGGGTGCATGCGGTGGGAGCGTTCTAGTGCTGGAGCTGGCCGACGTCTCCGTCCGCTTCGGGGCGACCACCGCCGTCGACGACGTCTCCCTCGCCCTCCCCGAGGGGGAGGTGCTGGCGGTGCTGGGGCCCTCGGGCTGCGGCAAGTCGACGCTGCTGCGCGCGGCCGCCGGGTTGGAGGAGCTGGACGCCGGCCGGGTGCTGCTCGACGACCAGGACCTGGCCGGGGTGCCGACGCACCGGCGGGGCTTCGCACTGCTCTTCCAGGACGGCCAGCTCTTCCCGCAGCGCAGCGTCGCCGAGAACGTCGGCTACCCGCTGCGGCTGCGCCGCGCCCCCACCCAGCGACGCCGGGAGCGCGTCGCCGAGCTGCTCGAGCTGGTCGGCATGGCCGGCATGGGCGACCGGCGGCCGGGGACCCTCTCCGGCGGCCAGCAGCAGCGGGTAGCGCTGGCCCGGGCGCTGGCCGCCGAGCCGAGGGTGCTGCTGCTGGACGAGCCGCTGTCGGCGCTGGACCGCGGACTGCGGGAGCGGCTGGCCGCCGACCTGCGGGACGTGCTGGTGCGGACCCGCACCACCGCGCTGCTGGTCACCCACGACCACGACGAGGCGTTCACCGTCGCCGACCGAATGGCCGTCATGCTCGCCGGGCGGTTCGTCCAGCAAGGGCCGACGCTGCAGGTGTGGCGCGAGCCCGTCACGCACGAGGTCGCCGAGTTCCTCGGCTACACCGAGGTCCTCACCGGCGAGCCGGCCCGGCGGGTGGCAGAGCTCGCGGGGGAGGGGCTGTCCGAGCGGGTGGGCGGGACGACGCTGGCGCTGCGCCGGTCGGCGCTCCGGGTGGACGCGCAGGGGCCGCTGGCGGCGCAGGTGTGCTCGGCGGCCGCCGTCACCGACGCGCTGCGGCTCGTGGTCGACGTCGAGGGGCTCGGCCGGCTGGAGGCGCTCGCCGACCAGGCCTCCCGGCTGGACCCGGGCGACCGGGTGCGGCTGCGGGTGGACCCGGCGGGGGTAGCGACCCTGCCGGCCGGGGCAGAGTGACGGCGGGCTGCTACCCCGGCGCCGTGACGGTCAGTCGGCCAGCGCGCGCCGCGACACCGGGAAGTCGAAGTAGGTGTCGGGGAACGGCTCCTCCTCGAGGGTGTAGTGCCACCACTCGGCGGGGTAGTTGCTGAACCCCACCGACTCGAGGGTGTCCTTCAGCAGCATCCGGTTGGCCTGGGCCTCCTCGCCCACCTGTGGGTTCAGGGTGGCCGACAGCGGGTCGAAGCAGTCGAAGCCGGTGCCCATGTCGACCGAGTTGTCCGGGAACCGCTCCTCGTGCGGGGCAGTGCACGGCACCTGTTCCATACTCGGCCGCCAGTCCGGCTGCTCCGCCGCGGGCAGCTCGACGAGGGTGAGGTCCACGGTGCTGCCGCGGGAGTGCCCGGAACGCGCAGCGATGTAGCCGTCGGCGAACAGCTGGCACTTGTCGACCTCGGGGTAGAACTCGGTCTTCATCCGGTCGTCGTGGAGGCGCTCGGCCCACCGCACGAAGTGGTCCACGGCCGTCTGCGGCCGGTAGCAGTCGTAGACCTTCAGCGTGTACCCCTGGGGCACCAGCTGGGCCTGTGCCTCGGCGAGGGCATCGGCGGCGGGCCGGGTGAGCACGCAGATCGGGTCCCGGTAGGCGTGGATCGGTGCGCCCACGAAGTTGTGGGTCGTGGTGTAGCGGATGTCGTGCAGGATGGTCGGGTCCACCTCGTCGAGGGCGACGAACTCCTCGGGCGCGGGTTCCGGCTTGGCGGCCTGGGCGGCGACGGGTGCCAGCGAGAGCGCGCCGCCTGCGGCCGCCGCTGCCAGCGCCACCACCCCTCGGCGCAGCATCGTTGGTGTAGCCATCGTCGGATGGTAGCCACCTGGGCGCCGATCCGCCCGGTGACGCCGAGCGCTGGCGGCAGGTGAGCAAGCCGGCCACGCCCCATACTGGGTGGTTCCGCGGAAAGGACTGCCCCCCATGCCCCCTCATCATGCCCGCCGGGCCAGGGACGGCTTCGACGAAGAGCTGCATGAGGACCGTCACCTCGGTCGCTGGGAGCTGACCCGGTGGACCTCGCCGCTCGGACGCCTGCTGCTGGCGCTGGCGCGGTGGGTGGGACGGCTGCTGGGGCCGCACCACACGCTCGTGCTGGTCCTGGCGGTCGGGGCCGTGCTGGCCTCGACGATGACCTGGCTGGCGGGGGAGACCTACGAGGACGTTGCCGACAGCGACGGCGTGGCCCGGCTGGACGAACCGCTGTTGGAAGCGATGGGCGAGCTGCGGACGCCATGGCTGGCGAGTGCGGTCACCGCCTTCACCGACCTCGGCAGCGCGGTGGTCATGCCCGTCCTGGCCGGCGCAGTGATGATCGGCCTGGCCGTTCGCCGCCGCTCCTGGACCCCGGTCATCCTGATTGCCGGAGCGGGTATCGGCTCGGTCCTGATGACCATCGCCGGCAAGGACCTCGTCGGGCGGGCCCGCCCGCCGCTGAGCGCGGCCGTGCCACCGTTCGAGAGCTCCCCGTCCTTCCCCTCCGGTCACTCCCTCAATGCCCTGGTCGTCGCGGGGGTCATCGCCTACCTGCTGCTGCTGCGGCAGCGATCACGCTGGGCGCGGGTCGTCACGGTGACGGTCGCCGCGGTGTTCGCCGGCGCCATGGGGCTGAGTCGGGTGTTCCTGGGGCACCACTGGTTCACTGACGTGCTCGCCGCCTGGACCCTCGGTGCGGGCTGGCTCGCGGTCGTGATCACCGCCCACCGTCTGCACCTCACCCTCCGCCATGACCCGCGCCGGCAAGCCGGACCCCGCGACGCTGGGGAGCCGCCCTGACCCGACGGCCGGAGGAGTGGTCTGCGCGCGCCGGTGGCCTGCGCTGACCGCGGTTGCTGTCCACACCGAGGCGCTCGGTGTGGTGTCGTCCACATGGGAGTGGATCCGCCGGTTGCTGTCGGTGGTGCGGCTTATCCTGGACATGAGTTCGAGGCGATGGGGCCACGGGCGCACGATCTCGTAGAAGAGGGAGCGAGCGAGGGTGACCACGACGACACCGCGACCGCCGGTGGTTCACGCCGGCCAGGGCCGGGCGGGGGGTGACAGGCCGGCTCCGCTCAGCGGCGGTGGCCGTGGTGGCGGGGGCGCTGGCGCAGTGACGGTGACGGCGGTCGCGCGGTCCCGGGAGCAGCTGGCTCACGGCCGGGAGGCGGCCGGTGAGGTCGCGATGTTCACCGGCCGGGAGCTGGCGGAGGGGATTGCGGCGTTGGGTGGGCTGCGGGTGGAGCTGGAGGGGCTGACGGTGCGCCTGGTCGCCGAGGCCATTGAGCGCGGTGAGTACCTGGAGTCCGGGCTGTCCCCGCACGACTGGGTCGCGGCCCGGTGCCCGTGGCTCTCGGGTGCTGAGCGGTCCGAGCTGGTCACCGTGGCCATGGGGATCGGTGAGCCCGCGCACCGGCCGGTCCGGGACGCTGTCTGCGAGCAGGGCCTGCCGGTCCGTCGCGCCGCCCGCGTGCTGCGGTGCCTGCAGCGGGTGCGCGGCGTGACCGACCCGCAGACCTATGCCCAGGACGTCGAGGTCCTGCTGTCGGTGGCCACCGACTCCCGGTTCAGCGATGGTGAGCTGAAGCGGGTGACCGATCACCTGTTGTCGGTCGCGCTGGAGGACAAGATCCACGACGCCAAGGAGCGGGCTGTCCGGCAGCAGCGCGGGGTCAACGAGTCTTCGCTGGCCGACGGGTCGCTGACCCGGTTCGTGGTCACCGCCGACGCTGAGGGTGCGGCGCTGATCCGCGCCATCCTCGCCAGCCCCCTAGCCGCACCGGCCCCTGACGCCGACGGGCCCGACCCTCGCACCGCCCCCCAGCGCCGCTACGACGCGCTCACCACCGTGCTGGGCCGTGGCGTCGCCGGGGCGGAGGGGCAGCCCACCACCCCTAAGGCCCAGCTCGTGGTCCAAATCCGGTGGGACCACCTGCGCCAGCAGCTGACCGGCACCGGCACCACCCTGCTCGGTGACACCCTCACCCCGCAGGCGGTGCGCCGGCTGGCGTGCGAGGCAGACCTCATCCCCCAAGTGCTCGGCACCGCAGGGGAGATCCTGGACCAAGGCCGCCGACGCCGCCTGGTCACCCCCGGCCAACGCACCGCCCTGGCCCACCGCGACCGCGGCTGCACCTACCCCGGCTGCACCACCCCCGCCCCCTGGTGCGACGCCCACCACATCACCCCCTGGTCCCACGGCGGACCATCCGACCTGACCAACTACGCCCTGCTCTGCCCGCGGCACCACACCCGGGTCCACGACCACGACCTCACCGCCACCATCACCACCACCGGCGTCCACTGGCAACACAGATGACCCCGCCCCAACCCGGCCGGTCACCGGCCGGGCCGTCGACCTGCCCGCATCCAGCGAGGATCCGGTCAACACACGAGGCCGCGCCCCGGGCACCAGCCGCAGGTGCCGGGACGCGGCCCGTCTGTGGTAGCGGCGAGGTCGCCGCCGGGTCAGGCGGTCTTGATCTCCGCCCGTTGCAGCCGCAGCAGGCCGAGCAGCATCGGAAGCGCGACCCACAGTCCGGTGGTCGTCGCCAGCTGGGCCCACTGCTCGCCGGTCATCGACTGGTCCATGAACAGCGGCTGCTGCGCGGTCGCCAGGTCCAACCACGGGGCGATGTCCCGCAGCTGCTCGATGAGGGTGAACAGGATGTTGAACGCGATCGGCAACACGAAGTACAGCACGATCGCCGCGGCGCTGTTGAGCAGCAGCAGCCCGAACGCCAGACCCTGCAGGATCGCCAGCAGCTGCAGCAGCACCACGTTGCCGACCTCGCGACCGCCCACGTCCCAGGCGCCAGCGGCGGGGTCCATCGCGCCGGCGAGCGCGTTGCCGGCAGCCGCGACGCCCATGAGGATCGCCACCGCCGCCAGCCCGATCAGCACGGCAGCGATGATCTTGGCCAGCACCACCAGCCCGCGGCGCGGCTCCAGGGTGAAGGTGCCCAGCCCGGTGCGCTGACCCCACTCGCTGGTGATCAGCAGGATGCCCAGCACCGGCAGCAGGAACCCCTGCGGGGTGACCGTCACCCCGACGAAGCCCCAGAAGGTGTGCGCCTCCTCGGGGGCGAACAGCAGGTACAGCACCACCGCCGCGGCGGTGATCACGGCCATCGCGGCGAACAGCCAGATGCCGGCTCGGGTGTCGACCATCTTGCGCAGCTCGACCCGAACCAGCCGGGTGAGCGGCACCTTGGGCCGGTCGAGGGCGTCGGTCGTGGCCGCCTCGACGGCCGGCGGGGTGGTGCTGTCGGTCTCGGTGACGCTCATGCGGCGGCTCCTTCCCGGGAGTCCTCGGCGGTCAGCTGCAGGAACATGTCCTCCAGGCCGCCGCCACCGGCCGGCCGCAGCTCGGTCAGCACCAGCTGCTGCTCGGCGGCGATCCGGCCCACCTGGACCGGGTCGGCCTCGACGGCCAGGCCGCCGGCGGAGGTGGTGGTGACGTTCAGCCCGGCGCGCTCGAGGGCGGCGGCCAGCGCCGGCTCGTCGAGAGCGCGGGCGACGGTGCCGCTACCGGCCAGCAGCTCCTGGGTCGAGCCCTGGGCCACGATCTTGCCTCGGCCGATCACGACCAGGTCGTCGGCGATGACCTCGACCTCGCGCAGCAGGTGGGAGCTGAGCAGGGCGGTCCCACCACGGTGGGTGAACTCGCTCAGCAGGCCGCGCATCCATCGGATCCCGGCCGGGTCCAGCCCGTTGGCCGGCTCGTCCAGGATCAGCACCGGGGGGTCGGAGAGCAGCGCGTTGGCGATGCCGAGACGCTGCCGCATGCCGAGGGAGTAGCCGCCGACCCGCCGCTTGGCCTCCTTCGGGGTGAGCCCGACGAGCGCCAGCATCTCGTCAACGCGGGAGCGGTCCAGCCCCATCACCATCGCGCTGAGGGTGAGCACCTCCCGGCCGCTGCGACCGGAGTGCTGGGCGGAGGCGTCCAGCAGCACGCCCACCGAGCGGCCCGGGTTCGGGATGTCGTGGTACGGCCGCCCCAACACGTGGGCGGTCCCGGCGGTGGGGCGGGTGAGACCGCACAGCATCCGCATCGTGGTGGACTTGCCGGCACCGTTGGGGCCGAGGAATCCGGTGACGCGCCCAGGGGCGGCGGTGAAGGTGACGTCGTCGACGGCGACGTGCTCCCCGTAACGTTTGGTCAAGTTTCGGCACTCGATCATGCCCCCACCCTCACAGCCGGGCCCGGCGTCGCGGATCCCCCGCCAGGGTGATCTTCCCCCGCAGGCGCCTCCCCCTGCGGTCGCACGCCGGCGGGTAGCGGCCCAGGGGCACCTCAGGGTGGATCCGGAGCCGGCCGCTCGCGGGCCGGGCGGTTCAGCTGGTCTGGCCGTCCTGGACCGGGGCGGTCGGGTCGGCGCAGAACCGGAAGTCCTTCCCTCGTGCGGCGTGGTAGCTGAACAGCTCCCCGGCCGCCCGGAGCACCAGCTGCTCGCCCGGGACGAGCGCCTGGCTGTACATCATGCCCGGCTGCGGGCACCCGTGTGAGCCGTCCGGCCAGGTGACCTCCGCCCAGCCGGCCACCACCACGTCCGCCTCCGGGACCTCCAGCCGGCGGGCCAGGTCGCTGATCGCCGCCTGCACCCGCGGCTGCTGGTCCAGGTCGGTGGGGACCGGTCCGGTCGGCAGGGGGGCAGGGTCGCGAGTGGGCTCCAGTGGCGTCACCGCGTCCTCCTCAGGCTCGGTGGGGGCAGGGCTCGATGGCGATGGGTCGACCGGCTCGGGGGTGGTGCGCTCGGGGCCGGACTCGGTGGTCGCAGGGGCGGTCTGCGCCTGCCCGTCACCCTCACCGGGGGCGGTGCCGTCGGTCATTCCGCACCCGGACAGCGCCACCGCGAGGAGCGCGGCAGCCGCGACCTGGGCGGGGAGCTGGCTGGCTGGGGCTGCGGACATCGTGGTCGTCCTTCCTCGCGGCCGGGCGGTTACCCAGTGGGACGCGGGCGAGCCCGCCCGGGATCCGCTCCCGCGGCGGCCGGCCGCGTCGGCCTCTGCCGCCAGTCTGCCTGACGGCCGCGGGACGGGATCCTCGCGGCAGGCTCGACGGTGCAGCTGGCCCGAGGGGGGGCCGGGGTGCCGCCCCCTGCGACGACACCCCGGTCCGCCCCCTCGGACGCCTCCCCCCGCGCCGCCGCTCGCCCCGAACGGCCCTCCCAGGCGCATGTGCCGGGCCTTGCCCGGGGCCCGACACCCCATAAGACGCTTTATCGGGGCCGGTGGTTGCCTCGCGGTCGATGTGATCTGCGCCACAACCTGCGGATAGGGCCAACGGGTTCTTCCTGCAGCAGATGTACCAACGACTGGACCGAGGCGTGAGGGTCTCCGGCGCCTGCTGAAAGCGGCGTGGGAGAGGTCAGTTCTTGCTCGACGGTGGCGTCTAGGTCAGCGGTGTCCACGAGCACCTGAACCAAGCCCATCTTCGCCGCCCATCTGGCGAACCGCTGCTGGTGGTCGTCCACGTGCTCCCCACGACGGGGGTCGCGCGGCACCACGACCGGCGTGTGGCCGCTTGTCCGTGCGTCGACCATCGTGCCCGGACCCCCGTGGGCGATGACGGCGCGAGATGATTGCACCAGGCCCCGTAGCCCTGCCTGGTCGAGGATGCTCACTCCGGCAGCCACCCGGGGGGCACGCGAGTGTCCATACTGGACAAACACGCGGCGGTCAGGGTGCTGGCTCGCCCAGGTGTCAGCCCAGTCCACCAACCGATCGAATGGATGATGATCCGTGCCTAGCAGGACGACAACATCCGGCGAGGTCGTCGCGTTCGCTGCTTGACGAGCGTGGTCATGGGTGAGTCCGGGCCCCCTACTCGGTGTTTCGTCGTGCTGGTTCACAACAAGGGTCCGATCACGTGGGCTCCCGGATAGATCCGGGTCTGCTCGTGCCACTGCACGCACATCACGTCCGCAAATGGGCGGCACAGTCGTGCCGTAAGCGTGGGCGAGTCGACGCGGTCATAGACCTCGATATAGACCGTCCGGCACTTTCGTCGCAGCGAGGCCAGGACGAAGAAGGGCACCGCCACCCCAGCTCCCGTGCTGACCACGATCGTGGGCTGGAAACGGCGCAGCAACTTCCAAGCGATCCGGGTGTTACGCAGCAGATTCCCCAGATGCCTGGTTGTGGGCCACGCCGCCCAGGTGACGTCCGACTCCGCCGCTAACTGCGCATGGGCATCTGGGGTGGAAAACGTGCACCACCCGCGAACAGAAGCCTCCCACCATGGACGCAGCGCCATGAGCTGGGCGAGGTGGCCGCCGCTCGACCCGACGAGTAGGATGCGTTCCTGAGAACGGGCAGTGACGGGCCGCCCGGGGGTCATGCTGAGGACCGCAGGACGCAGATGCTGCATGCGAATGGCTGGGCGTCGCTCAACCGCGACGTCGGGTGAGCGACCTTTCACCCTGCCCTCCTCTTCCCGAGGCGCCTCCCCCGACGACCCGGACCCGGCCCGGCCCCCGTAGAGGCATTCTTGACCCTCGCTTGACGTTGAGCCAGGCCCGTTACTCAATCGTTACCAGGATGCGTCCGTCTTGGACGCACATGCAGACGAGTAGCCATGCGCCAAACGCGGCGGGAGCTAGCCCACCAGTCCCGACTGGTGGGCGAAGACCACCAGCTGCGCCCGGTCCCGAGCGCTCAGCTTGATCATCGCCCGACTGACGTGGGTGCGCGCGGTCGCCGGGGAGAGCACCAGCCGCTCGGCGATCTCGGCGTTGGACAGGCCCTCACCAACCAGCGCCACCACCTCGCGCTCCCGGTCGGTGAGCTCGCCCAGCGCCGGGTGCGGCCGGCGGGCGCGCGGCCGCTCCTGGACGAACCGCGCGATCAGCGTCCGGGTCACCGACGGCGACAGCAGTGCCTCGCCCTCGGCCACCAGCCGGATCGCCCGCACCAGCTCGGCCGGCGCGGCGTCCTTGAGCAGGAAGCCGCTCGCCCCGTGCCGCAGTGCGGTCACGACGAACTCCTCGGTCTCGAACGTCGTCAGGACCACCACCCGCACGTCAGTGAGCTCGGGGTCCTCGGTGATGCGGCGGGTGGCTTCGAGGCCGTCGATACCGGGCATCCGGATGTCCATCAGCACCACGTCGGGCCGCAGCCGTCGGGCCGCCTCGACCGCGGCCAGCCCGTCGGCAGCCTCGCCGGCCGGCTGCAGGCCGTCCTCGTGCTCCAGCAGCGTGCGCAGCCCCATCCGCACCAGCTCCTGGTCGTCGGCGACGAGCACCCGCACCGGGGTCACCGGGGTGTCCCCGGCAGCCACGCCCGCACCTGAAACTGTCCCCCACCCGGCCCGGCCTCGAGCCGGCCGCCCAGCCGCGACACCCGCTCCCGCATCCCCGCGATGCCGCTGCCGGACGGCTGCCCACCGATGGCGCCGGTGCCGTTGCTGGCCACCGTGATGCGCACGCCGCCATCCTCGACCGTGACGGCGACCCGAGCAACGCGCCCCGGACTGTGTCGCAGCACGTTGGTCAGCGCCTCCTGCACCACCCGGTATGCGGCCAGCTCGCCGGCGGCGTCCAGCTCAGCAGCGGCCTCCTCGGCCACGGTCAGCTCCACCGCCAGCCCGGCCTGCTCCATCCGCCGCCCCAGCGCCGGCAGGTCAGCCAGCCCGAGCCCGGGGGTGCCGGTCCCGGCGGCCGTGGCGGTGCCGGGCGCGGACTGCTCGCCCTCGGGGTCGCGTCGCACCAGGTCAAGGGTGGCCCGCAGCTCGGCCAGTGCCTCCCGGCTGGTGCGGCTGATCGCCTCCAGCGCCTCGGGCGTGCGCTCGGGATCCTTGTCCCAGACGTGTCGGGCCACGTCGGCCTGCACCGTGATCGCGACCAGCCCGTGGCCGACGACGTCGTGCACCTCCTGGGCCAGCCGCAGCCGCTCGTCGGCGACCCGCTCCCGCACCTGCTCGGCCCGCTCGCGCGCGGCAGCCAGCCGGGACTGCCGCACCGTCGCCCCGACCGCGTACGGCACCGCCACCCACGCGGTGGCCGGCGCCAGCGCGACCACCCACGGCAACGGTGCCCGCCCGAGGACGACGTGCAGCAGCACCAGCAGCAGCGCCCCGGCCGCCGCGGCGACCGACCGTCGCCACGGCTCGTGCCGCGCGACCGTGTACACCGCCACCGCCAGGCACAGCAGCATCGGCCCGTAGACGTACCCGAGCAGCAGGTAGGTGCTCACCGCGGCCGCCACCACCCCCAGCACCGGCACCGGCCACCGGCGCCGGACCGCCAGCGTGAGCGCCGCGGCCAGCACCAGGACCACGCCCGGGGCGTCCAGCAGCCGCACGTCCGGGGCGTCCGGCCACGCCGGTCCCGGTCCGGGGCCGGGCCCGCCGCGCTGCGCGCCGAGCGTGCCGACGATCGCCAGTGTGGCCACCGCCAGCGCCAGCCCGGCGTCGGTGACCTGGGACCGCACCGGCATGCCGCCTGCCTCCTGCCTCATCGCACGTCACGTCGCCAGAACACCCAACCACCCAGCAGCGCCAGCGTCACGAGGTAGCAGCCCAGCACCGCGACCGCGTGTCCCGGGCCGACCAGGTCCTGCACGCCCGGGGTGCTCGCCGGAGCGCCCAGCCAGTGCACCAGCGACCCCGCGTTGGGTCCGGGCAGCCACCGCTGCGCCTCGGCCACCTCCGTCAGCAGGGGTGCGGCGAGGGCGGTGAGCAGGTTCTGCACCGCCAGCACCCACACCAGCCCGAGACCGACCGGCAGCGCCACCGACCGGAGGAGCACCGCCAGCACCACGCCGACCACCGCCCAGGTGCCGGTGATCAGCCACGCCGAGGCCAGGCCGGTGACCACGTCGGCGGCTGCCGGCCAGGTGGCGGCGGCATCCTCCGCCGCGGCAACCGTCGCGCTCGCCGCCGCGGCGGCCAGCAGCGACGCGGCGGTGAGGGCGCCGGCGCCGAGGGCGGCGACGGCGACCTTGGCCGCATACACCCGCACCCGGCCGGTGCCCTGCAGCAGCAGCGTCTTCCAGGTCTGCCAGCCCTCCTCGCTGCCGACGACCAGCGCGCCCAGCACCAGCGCCAGCGCCCCGGCGAAGACCGGCGTCCCAGCGGTCGCCGACCCCAGGAAGGCCGCGGGCAGCATCGCGGCCAGGCCGCGGTCCGAACCGGGCGGACCGGTGGTGCCGGCCGCGTACCCGGCGTAGGGCACCACATACCCGAACACCAGCGTCAGCGTCACCGCCACACCGACCAGCAACCCGTGCACCGGCCGCCTGGCCTGCACGGCCAGCTCGGCCCGCAGGTCAGTGCGCAGCCACGACAGCAGCGTCATCGCCGACCTCCTCCTGCTCGTTCTCGTTCCGTGGAAACCCGGTGCCCTCGCCGGTCAGCGCGAGGAACGCCTCCTCCAGGCTCGGCTCCACCCGGGCCACCTCGTGCACCTCCAGGCCGGCCCGCACCAGCGCCGCCGTGACGCGCGGTGCGTGCTCGGCCGCGACGGGTCCGGGCCCGGCCACGTCGGCGACCACCCGGTCGGCGTGGGCCTGCGGGCTCGCCCGTACCCGCAGCCGGACCCCGGCCTGCGCGCGGAGCTCGGCCACCGTGGTCACGGTGCGAAGGCGGCCGTGGGCCATCACCGCGACCCGGTCGCACACCTGCTGCACCTCCCCGAGCAGGTGGCTGGACAACAGCACCGTGCACCCGGCGCCGGCCAGCGCACGCACGGTGGCGCGCATGTCAGCCATGCCCTGCGGGTCCAGCCCGTTGGTGGGCTCGTCGAGCACCACCAGCGCCGGGTCCTTCAGCAGCGCCGCGGCCACGCCCAGCCGCTGCTTCATGCCCAGCGAGTAACGGCCGTACCGGTCCTGAGCGCGCCCGGTGAGGTCGACACGGGCGAGCACCTCCTCCACCCGGGCGCGGGGCACGCCGGCGCGCGTCGCCAGCGCCCGCAGGTTGGCCCTGCCCGACAGCGCCGGGTAGAAGCCGGGACCCTCCAGCAGCGCCCCGACCTGGTCCAGGTAGCCCGGGCCGGGTCGCCGGCCCAGCACCCGGACCTGCCCGCTGGTCGGCCGCGCCAGGCCGAGCAGCAGCTGCATCGTGGTGGTCTTGCCAGCGCCGTTCGGGCCCAGCAGTCCCAGCACCTCACCGGACCGCACCTGCAGGTCCAGTTGGTCCACGGCGGTGCGCGAGCCGTACCGCTTGGTGAGCCCCACCAGCTCCACGGCGGGCCGGTCGGCGACGGTGTCGCTCCGCGCCGCCCTCACGGCCGGTCTCCTCGACCGGCGCGGGAGCCGCGCACCCGGCCCCACGGCTTGGTGACCGACAGCAGGTAGGCGGTCAGCACCGCGGCCGTCGACACCACCGGCGGGAACACCAGGTCGCCGGGCGTCAGGTCGGCGGTGCCGCCGGACTGCCACGACGCGGCCGCCTCGGCCATCGCGTCCACCTGCGGTGTCAGCGCCACCAGCACCAGGACCACCAGCACCACCGTGATGACCAGCTTGGCCGCCACCCACCAGTACCGCACCAGCCCGTACCGGGTGCCCAGCGCGAGCACCAGCCCGGTCACCAGCGTGGCCAGCGAGGCCACCAGGAGTGGCGGCAGCACGAACTGCTGCAGCGCCAGGTAGGCCAGGGCCCGCTCGGACTCACCGCCGGTCACGGCGGTGCCCACCAGCACCGCCATCACGATGTCGGTGCCGAGCCAGACGCCGGCGGCCGCGAGGTGGGCCAGCAGGACCGCCTGCCGGCCGTTGCGGGAGAGCCGCGGCCGCGCCCGGCGCGCGGGGCGCACCTCCTGCGCCCGTGCCGCAGAAGCACGCGTCGCGTCGCGTGCGCTGCCGGACGCGTATGTGTGCTGCGTCGTCGTCATGGGACCTCCTCAAGAGGTGAGCTGTCCCGACCACGGTCCGCCGTCCGGGCCGCCACCGCGTCCGTCCCGGAGCGACACCTGCGCTACGTCACGGGGCGTAGCGGCGCAGCCGGCCGCTCTGGCAGCCTCGGAGGATGAGCACCCGTCCGACTCCGCCCCCGAAGGAAGCCAAGGACTGGACCTGGGTGCTGGGGGAGCCGTGCCCGGACTGCGGCTTCGACCCGGCCGCGGTCCCCGACGCCGAGCTACCGGCGCGGCTGGAGCGGGCCCAGCAGGGCTGGGCGGACGTGCTCACCGAACCGAGTGCGACCGGGGCCGGCCGCCGCGGGCGGGAGGCGGCGCGGGAGCGGCCCGCCGCGCCGACGTGGGCGCCGCTGGAGTACGCCTGCCACGTGCGTGACGTGTGCACCGTCATGCGGCGCCGGCTGAACCGGATGCTCACCGAGGACGACCCCGAGTTCGCCGACTGGGACCAGGACGAGGCGGCGGTGGCGGAGGACTACCTCGGGCAGGACCCGGGCTGGGTGGCCGACGAGCTCGAGGAGGAGTGCGCCGCGCTCGCCGCCGCCTACGCCGAGGTCACCGGGTCGCAGTGGGACCGGCCCGGCCGGCGCAGCGACGGCCACCGGTTCACGGTCCGCACGCTGGGCCACTACGCGCTGCACGAGCTGGAGCACCACCGGTGGGACGTGGGGGCCAGGCCGACGTGACCGGTTGCTCCCCGGGCGCGACCGCGTCACCCTGGGAGTTCGATGAGAGGAGCCCGTCATGGGTGAGGTGGCCTACGTCTCCGAGGTGCGTGTGGAGCGGGAGGGCGGCCCGGTGCGCCGCGCCTACCTGCCGGTGGAGAACGACCCGGTGTGGTACGGCGCGCACGGACCGGTCCGCGAGCACTACGGCTACCCGGAGGGGGAGTTCGACGACCACGCCACGACGCTGGACCACGTGGTCGCCGCCGCCGCTGGTTGAATGACCGGGACGTTCGCCGGTGCCCTCAGGGCCCGGGGAATCGATCCCACCGGTCTGGTGGGACACGCCCGCGGAGAGATCGAGCTCGACGGCAAGGTGCTGGTCATCAAGCGCATCCGGTTCACCTACACCGGGGTGGAGATCCCTGCGGAGAAGCAGGAGGCGGCCGAGCGCGCCCTGCGCACGCACCACCGGTCCTGCCCGGTCTCGCGCAGCATCGAGGGCTGCATCGAGATCTTCACGGGCTGGGGCCAGGGCTAGCCCGGCCGCCGTCGCTCAGCGCTGGTCGGCGTCGCGGACCACGCGCTCGGCCAGGTCGCGCAGCCGCACGTTGCTGTTGCGGGACTGCTGGACCAGGGCGGAGAAGGCCTCGTCCGCGCTCAGGCTGTGCCGGGCCATGAGGATGCCCTTGGCCTGGCCGATGACGTCGCGGCTGGCGAGCGCCTCCTCGAACTGCCCGTGGCGGGCGGCCGCCACCAGCGCCACCGAGGCGTGCACCGCGAGGATCTTGCCGATGTGGATCGACTCCTCGGTGTAGGCCTCGGGCTCGGTGCTGTAGGTGTTGATCGCGCCGATGCGCTCGTCGGGGTCCTCCAGCGACAACTGCAGGCTCAGCATGCTGCGCACGCCCAGCTCCTTGACGCGGGCGGAGTAGGCCGGCCACCGGGTGTCGCTCTCGGTGTCGCGCAGCAGGGCGTAGTACTGCTCCCAGGCGGCGCTGATGCACGGCCCCTGTCGCGTGGCCACCTGGGCCTCGTCGGCTGCCATGGGCAGCTCGTCGGTGCTGGCGAGGGTGTCGATCCCGATACCCTTCCTGGCCAGCGAGATCGAGGCCTTCTCGGCGCCGGGGATCAGCCGGCAGGCTGCCTCGGCCACCGACAGCGCGGTGGCCTCCAGGCCCTCGGCCGACTGGAGCTTCCTGGCGAGGTCGGCCAGGTCACGGGAGAGGTCAGGCACGGGTAAAGTGTGTCACGCCGCGACCCGTCGTTGGGGAGGACTCGTGACATCGGCGGTGCCGGCCCGTGCGCGTCAGCGACTCTCACCCGCCCGAGCGGCGCCGGTCGCCGTCGCTGCCGCGCCCTCGGGCATCGGCCGGACGGTGAGCACCTGCTGGGCCCGGCCGACCGGGCCGTGCACGTCGTGCAGCACCGTCGAGGTCACGCCGACGCCGCTGCTACCCCAGGTCACGGAGGTGTCCAGGCCGACCCAGCCGGCGGTCGGCTGCCGGTAGAGGTGGATGGTGAGGTCGGTGTTCGGGTAGAGCCAGCGGCGCGGGTCCTGCCGGGTCGCGATCCCGTTGGCGGTGTCCACGAGGCCGACGAAGCGCGCGGTCTCGGAGCACGCCTCGCCGGCGACGAGGCCCAACGGGCTGCGCAGCCACGCCCGCCCCCGGCCCGGCCGGCGTCCGGGGACCGCGCGGAACTCCAGGGAGCTGATGTAGCCGCCGCTCCAGACCTCCTCCATGTCCTGCCAGGGCGGGACCTCCTCGGGGTGCGGCATCGGCTCGTCCTCGAGGGCCGCGACCGCCGAGGTGTCCTGCCGGGCCAGCCGCCAGGCCCTCGCCCGCACCACCGGCCGGCCCTGCGTGGAGGCGGTCGCCTCGACCAGCTCGATGGTGCGCCCGGGCCGCAGCGTGCGGGTCTCCACGGTGGTCTCCTCGGCGTGAATGATCCCGAGGATGTCGAAGCTGACCCGACCCAGCTGCAGGTCCTCCCGCGGGTCGTGCGACTCGATGGCGTGCACCAGCAGCCCGGAGACCGGCGCCATGTGCTGCTCGATGTCCCGCCAGGCACCCTGGGCGTGGATCGTCGGCTGGTAGCGGTCGCCACCCCGGGCCACGTAGTACGCGTCGACGTCGGTCGGCAGGTTCATGGCCCGAAGCCTATGGGCCGGCCGTCGTACCGCTCGGCGGGGTGGCCGCGCGACTCAGCCCTCGACGCGGAAGCCCAGCTTGATCCCGACCTGCCAGTCGGCGACCTTGCCGTCCTCCAGGTGGCCGCGGATCTCGGTGACCTCGAACCAGTCCATGTTGCGCAGCGTCTTGCTGGCCGTGCTGAGCGCGTTGTTCACCGCGGCCTCGACACCGTCGGGAGAGCTGCCCACGATCTCGGAGATGCTGTAGGTGTGGTTCGGCATCGCTGGCTCCTTCGCTACGGCTGACCGGGTCACGCCCGGCTCCTCGCCAACCTAGTCGCGGTGGGCGCCGCCCGTCAGCAGCTGCGGCACCATGGCCCGGTGACCTCCAGCCCCGCCGTCCCCGCTGCCGCCTGGGCCCGGATCGCCCGGCACGTCCTGCAGACCGCGTACCCCTACGCGTCCGGACACGTCGCCCGCGGCCCGGGCGACACCGACATCACCCCCGAGCGGCTGCACCCCGCGTTCCACGGTGCGCTGGACTGGCACTCGTCGGTGCACATGCAGTGGTCATTGGTGGTGCTCACCACCCGGTACCGCGACGCGCTGGCGGCCGCCGGTGAGCTGGACCCGGCCCGGGACCTGCTCGCCGACCGGCTCACCCCGGAGCACGTCGCCGTCGAGGTCAGCTACCTGCGGGAGCGCCCCGGGTTCGAGCGCCCCTACGGCTGGGCGTGGGCGGCGCGGCTGGCGGCCGACGCCCCACCGCCGCACCGGGAGGCGCTCGCCCCGGTGGCCGAGGTGGTCGCCGAGCACGTGCTGGCCTGGCTCCCGGCGCAGGCGTACCCGGTGCGCCACGGCAAGCACGCCAACGACGCGTTCGCGCTGCGGCTGCTGCACGAGGCGTTCAGCCGGCTCGGCCGGGACGACGTCGTCACGGCGGTAGCGGCCCGCGCCCGCGAGTGGTTCGGCGCCGACACCGACTGGGACACCAGGGACGAGCCGGGCGGCACCGACTTCCTGTCGCCGGCGCTGGCCGAGGCCGAGCTGATGCGGCAGGTGCTGCCGGCCGACGAGGCGGCCGCGTGGGTGGCGGCGTTCCTGCCCGGTCTGGGCGCCGGACGGCACGGCCACCTGCTGCAGGTGCCGCGGCTGGGTGACGACCGCGACGGCCAGCTGGCGCACCTGCTCGGGCTGGCGTTGTCCCGGGCCTGGCAGCTGCGGGCGCTGGCGCCGCTGCTCCCGCCGGAGGCAGCCGCTACCGCGCGGGCCGGCGCCGACGCCCAGGAGGCCGCGGTCCGGCCGGCCATCACCGAGGGCGACTTCATGGCCACCCACTGGCTGGTCAGCTTCGCGCTGCTCGCCGCCGGGGAGGGCGCCCCCACCTCCCGCCGACCCTCTCGGTAGGACAACAGGTGCGCCCGAGCGCACCTGTTGTCCGACGTTGTGGGTGATCGGGTGGCGTTCAGCCGGTAGCGGCCGGTGCCTGGGCGTCGGCCGGCTCCGGCTCGACCGCCGCCGGGTCCATGTGGAGGACCTCCCAGGTGTGGCCATCGGGGTCGTCGAAGGAACGGGAGTACATCGGGCCGTCCGCCATCGCGGGCCGCGGCTCGGTGGCCCCGGCGGCGACGGCGCCGTCGACGAGGGTGTCCACCGCCTCCCGGCTTGGCGCCGACAGGCACAGCAGCGCCGCCGAGGCCTGCCGTGGGTCGTGGACCGGCTTGTCGGTGAAGGTGGCGTAGAACTCCCGGCTGAGCAGCATCGCGAAGATGGTGTCGCTGATCTGCAGGCACTCGGCGGTGTTGTCCTCTCGGAACTCCTCGCTGAACGCGTAGCCGAGTCCCTCCCAGAACCGCCGCGCGGCCGCGACGTCCTGGACCGGGAGGTTGACGAAGATCATCTGCTGGTAGCCCGAGGGGGCGGTTGCGGTGCTCATGCCGGGACTGACTGGACCTCCGCGCCGATCTCATCGCTGGCCGGGACCAGGACGGTCCCGGACGGCCGCACCCAGGCGGACGGGTGGGCCGTGGACGGGGGCCACGCGGGTCAGCAGACTGGGGGCGGGCGCAGCATCCGGACCTCTCGAAGGAGCACGGCATGGGCCATGACACGCCACCCTGGGAGCCGCCGCTGGCGGGCACCGAGGCCGAGCACGTGACCGGCTCGCTGGAGCGGCTGCGTGCCACCTTCCGGTGGAAGGCCGACGGGCTAAACGTGGACCGGCTGCGGGCCCGGCCTGTCCCCTCAACGGACCTCAGCGTCGGCGGCCTCCTGAAGCACCTGGCCGTGTGTGAGGACGACATCTTCGCCTGGAAGCTGGCCGGGCAGGCCCCCGAGACCCGGATGGCGGGGCCGCAGCAGGACTTCGACCGCTGGCAGTTCGCCGTCGGCCGCGACGAGACCGCCCAGGACCTCTACGCGATGTGGGAGGCGGCCGTCGCCCGCTCCCGGGCACGGCTGCGCGCGGCGCTGGCAGCCGGCGGGCTGGACCAGCCGGGTCACCTGGAGTGGGACGGCGAGCGCCCGAGCCTGCGCCGGCTGGTGTTCGACCTGATCGAGGAGTACGCCCGCCACACCGGCCACCTGGACCTGCTGCGCGAGGCGATCGACGGCCGGGTCGGGGAGGACCCGCCCGCCGACTGGCCCGTGCTCCCCGCAGCGCAGCCGTCGGGCTGAGCCGCCACCGCGGGCGCCACTGGTTATCCCGGCGGCACGGCGGTGACCTGGTGCATCGGGTGCCTGTCGCCGCCCAGGCCCGTACCATCCGTGGTGATCACGCGACAGCTCGTCAGAGGAACAGGTGATCCACCGATGTCCGCCACCGGAGCAGGTCCCTCGTCGTTGCCCGGGAGGCAGCCACCGTCCCGCCGGCCGGGCCTGGTGCTCACCGGCGTCCTGGTGGCCTACTCCGCCGTCGTCTTCGCCTGGTGGCCGACTGGCCAGCACGTGATGGGCATCGCGCTCGCTGCCTGGCTGATGCTGGGCGGCGCGGTGCTCTGGACGGTGCTGGGCGTCGTCTACGTCGTGTGGACGGAGCGGGTGGAGCGCGCCGAGGCCCGTCGTCACGCCGCGCGTGCCGCTGACCGGCCCGGCTCGGAGTGAGGAGGGCGACGTGCGCATCACTGAGTCCGTGATCCTGCTGTGCTACCTGGCGCTGGTGACCGGGATCGGAGTGTGGTTCTACCGCCGGGCCCGCAGCTCGGAGAGCGACTACTTCACCGCCGGCAACAGCATCGGGACCCTGGTGGGGGCGTTCGCGATCTTCGCCGCTGTCGCCAGCTCCAGCTCGCTGATGGGGGCCGTCGGCTCCGGTGCCACGTTGGGGGCGCCGTTCTTCTTCGCCTACGCGATCGGGGCGGTGGCCATCCTGCCGTTCGCCATCTTCCTCATCGCGGGGCAGCTGCGCCGGGCCGGCGTCAAGACCGTGCCCGACTTCTTCGGCCAGCGGTTCGGCCGGGGCGCGCAGCTGCTCGCGGCGGTCGCGGTCGTGCTGGCGATGACCTTCTACATGGTCCCCCAGCTGACGGCGGCCGGCCTGATCGGCAGCTACGTGCTCGGCGTCGACTACGTCACCGCCGTCATCCTGCTGGGGCTCGGATTCACCCTCTACGCGGCGCTCGGCGGCATGTGGGCGATCACCTACACCGACCTGATCCAGGGCGCGATCATGCTGCTGGGGGTGCTGGTGACGGCTGCGGTCGTCCTCGGGCAGCACGGCGGGGTAGCGGCTCTCGTCAGCGACGCGCTGGCGGTGGACCCCGCCTTCGGTGAGGTGACCCAGCCGTGGATGTCCTACTTCGGGCTGTTCATCGCGTTCCTGTGGTTCGGTGTCGTCTCGCCCTCCGTGGTGATGCGGAACTTCGCCTCCCGGGACGCCCGCACCGCCCGGCGGTCCTCGATGTGGGGCACCGTGTTCTACCTGCTGCTGTTCCTGTCCGGCTTCGTCGTGATGGCCGCCGGCGTCAGCCTGGACGTGCTGGAGTCGCTGGAGCAGCCCGACCTGATGTTCGTCTCCGTGGTGGAGCACTACCTGCCCACGCTGCTGGCCGGCCTCATGCTGGCCGGCCTGCTGGCCGCCATCATGTCCTCGGCGGACGCCATGCTGCTGGCGATCTCGGCGGGTATCGCCCACGACGTCTACAAGGCACATCTGCGTCCGAACGCCTCGGAGCGGCAGGTGACCGGCCTGGGACTGATCGTCATGGTCGTCGCCAGCCTCATCGGCATCCTCATCGCCGTCGACCCGCCCGGCCTGATCGCCGTGATGGTCGGCTGGGTCGGCGGCTTCCTGCTGTCGGTCTTCGGCTTCCCGATCGTGCTGGGGCTCTGGTGGCCGCGGGCCACCAGCGCCGGCGCGCTGGCCGGGATGCTGGGCGGGTTCGTGACCTTCGGGGTCCTGGTGGCTGGGCAGTGGCTGCCCACGAACGCCGAGCCGATCGTGGCCGCTCCGGTATCACTGCTATTGGTGGTAGCCGGCAGCCTGCTCACGCCGGCGCCCCCGGCGCACGTCCAGGAGATGGTCCACGACTACCACCGCTACCGGGAGGACGCCCCGGTTGTCGGTTGAGGCACTCGGCGACGGGTCGCCGCTCGACGCCGACGGGGCGCTCCGGGCGGTGTGGAGCGGCCAGCCGCTGCTGCGCCGCGGCCTGGCCAGGTGGCGCCGACTGGGTAGCGTCCCCGTGCTGCGAGCGGAGCTGCGGGAGCAGGAGCTGCTCTGGTGCCCGCTGTGGCTGGCCCGGACGCTGGTGACCGCCGACCGGCCACCGTTCCCGCCGCGCCGGTCCGCGGTCGCGGTCTTCGTCGACGGGCTGTCCGGCTATGCCGGCCTGCTGGGTGGCGCTGCGCCGACGGCGGTGGTCGACCCCGTGGAGGGCCGCGTGCTGGCGCCGGTGCTGGACGAGGAGCAGGCGCGAGACCGCGTCACCGAGGTGCAGCGCCAGCAGATCGACCGCAGCTACCCGCTGCGCAAGCCGCTGCACCGGATCGAGAGCGTGCGGCTGGTCCACCTGCCGGTCCGGCGACTCCACCTGGCCGGGCCGCGGGCCGAGGCCGCCGGGGTGGCAGGCAGCTGGCACGTGAACGCGGTCAGCGGTGAGCTGGAGACCCACCTGGCCCGGGAGTGGTCCCGGGCCGGACAGGAGCCGTGATGACCTCCCCTTCCCCTCCCGCTCCGGGCCTGGACCACCTCGTCGTGGCGGCCGCCTCGCTCGCCGAGGGGACAGCGTGGGTGGAGGACCTGCTGGGGGTGCCGCTGGAGGCCGGCGGCGAGCATCCTCAGTTCGGCACCCACAACACGCTCCTCTCGCTCGGGCCGAGCTGCTACCTGGAGGTCATCTCGGTCGACCCGCAGGGCCGGCAACCGGAGCGGCCGCGCTGGTTCGCCCTCGACACCACGGACCTGCTGACCGGACCCAGGCTGCACCACTGGGTGGTGAGGCCGCGGGCCATGGCCGGACGCCGGCACGTCGAGAACTTTCGCCGTGGCGACCTGCGCTGGCAGCTGACCGTGCCTCCGGACGGGTCGCTGGAGCACGGCGGGCTGGTGCCCTCCTGCATCCACTGGGAGACGGCGCACCCGTGCTCGCGGCTCCCCGACCACAGGGTGCGGCTGGACGCGCTGCAGCTGCGGACGCCCGAGCCGGAGCACCTGCGCGAGGAGCTGCAGCGGATGGACGTCCCCGAGGCCGGTGCCGAGGTGGTCCCGGCGCAGCGGCGGCAGTTGCTGGCCCGGCTCACCGGGCCCGCTGGCACAGTGGAGCTGTCCGAAGGGGGAGCACGAGATGAGTGAGGACAGCGTCCGCGACGCGAGGGTGGGGACCCGGCGGCTGAACCGGCTGGCCCTTGCCTCGGTTGGCTGCACGGTGATCGCGCTCGCCGGTGTCGTCGGTCTGGGGGTGGTGGCCGTCGCGGTGTTCGCCGTCGGGGCCGGTCATGTCGCGCTGCAGCAGATCGCGGTCCGCGGTGAGCGCGGCGCCGCGCTCGCGTACGCCTCGCTCGTGGTCTGCTATCTGCTGGGCACCTGGGCGGTGCTGCACGCGATCTGGTGGACGATCCCGTTCGCGGGCCAGTGACAGCGGGCCGTGGCTGCCGCCTGGTTGGCGAGGGGCTGTGCTGGGACGGGGCCCGTACCTGCAGCGGCTGTCCCGCCCCGGTCAGGGCGCCTGCCGACACAGCCTCTCGATGACGTCGGCGAGCGCAGCGACCGGGAGCCGCCCGTCGAGCTCGAGGGTGGCGCCCTGACGCAGCAGCGGCTCGACGGTCGTCACGTACTCCGCGATCTCCGCTCGCTGCCCCGGGGTCGTGCCGTAGGGGTTGGTGGTGCGGCTGGTCACCCGCTCCAGCAGCACCTCAAGCGGCGCGCTCAGCAGCACGACGTCGTCGAAGCGGTCGTAGAACCGGCCCTGGTTCTCCACGGTGCCCGAGACGACGACGTCGGGGTGTGCGGCCAGCAGCCGGTCCATGCGTGCCTCGTCCCAGGTGGCGTCCGGCAGCGTCCAGCCGTCGTCGTCGGTGTCGACTGTCAGGTGTCCCCGCCGCTCGAGCTCCGCCAGGACCGTCGACTTCCCGGCTCCCGACATGCCGGTCACCAGCACCCGCGCCATGGCGGAACCGTAGCGGCAGCCACGACGGCCGCGAGCCCGCGTCATCCACCACCTGGCTCCGACCGCGGTGCTGAGGGAGGAGCACCACTCGTCTGCGTTGTCGTAGACCACTGCGACTCCCGCGCCGCCCCCCGCGTTCGTGGAGCGACGCGACCGTGCCTCTACGCTTCCCCCGTGGCCATCCACGCCGACTCCGGCACCCCCGGCGCCATGTCCGCGCGCCGCCGGATGTTGCTCACCGAGACCATGCTCGTGCTCGGCGTCAGCCTGGGTGCCTCGGCGGTCTGGGCGGTGCTGTCCATCATCCGCAAGGCGACCGCGCCCGAGCCGCTCTCCACCCAGACCACGGCGATGAACACCTCCGCCGCTCCGGACCGGCCGTGGCTGGACCTGGCCTACCAGCTGGCTGAGGTCGGCCTGGCGCTGGTGCCCGTGCTGCTGGCGCTGCACCTGCTGGCACGCGACGGCGACCACCCCCGGCGGATGGGACTGGACCTCACCCGTCCCGGCCGCGACCTGCTGGGCGGCACCACGCTGGCAGCGGTCATCGGGATCCCGGGCCTGGGCCTCTACCTGCTGGCCCGTGCGCTGGACCTGAACACCACGGTCGCGGCCGCCAACCTCCCGGCGGTGTGGTGGGGCGTGCCGGTGCTCGTGCTGGCCGCCGTGCAGAACGCCGTGCTCGAGGAGGTGGTCATGGTGGGTTACCTGTTCCGCCGCTGGGCGCAGGCCGGCTGGTCCGCCGCCACGATCATCGTCACCTCGGCGCTGATCCGCGGGACCTACCACCTCTACCAGGGCTTCGGCGGGTTCCTCGGCAACGTCGCGATGGGGTTGCTGCTCGGCTGGGTCTACACCCGCACGCGGCGGGTGATGCCGCTGATCGTTGCGCATGCACTGCTCGACATCGTCGCGTTCGTGGGCTACGCCCTCCTCGCCCCGCAGGTCGACTGGTTGTAGCCGCGGGGCCCAGGCGGGCAGCATGGGCCACGGCTCTGGTGCGGGTCACCTCGGCGGGGCACACTGTGTGCAGCAGCGCGGCGGACGCGCTGCCCGTACGAAGGGGACGGCCGATGCGACGCACCATCGCGGCCTGGGCCGCCGTGGGGACGCTGGCAGCGGCGACGGCCGTCGGTGCGGTCGTCCTCCCAGCCGGCGCCGATGACGAGGTGACCCCAGCCGAGCCGCCGGCGGTGACCGCCCCGGCAGACGAGCCGGACGGGGAGCTCGGTGGGGACAAGGCGCACCCTGACCACACCCACGGCCGGGGCCTCGGGCCGGGTCACGCGCATGGCAACGGTCACGGCCCGGGCCACGCGCACGGCGCGCCGGGTGGCGACGGGGACGAGGGCAGCGAGCGCGGCGGACCGCCCGGGCACGTGCGGAGCGTGGGCGGCCCGGTCTGGGTGACGGCCGCCGAGGCGCTGGGGCTGGAGCCAGGGGAGCTGCGGCGGCGGCTGCGCGCCGGCGAGACCCTCGGGGAGATCGCCGACGAGCGCGGCGTCGACCGGGACGAGCTGGTGGCGTCGCTGCTCGAGGTTCACGAGCAGCGCCTGCGGGAGCTGCTGGACCAGCAGATCCCCGTTCCTGGCGGGCCACCGTTCCGACTCAAGGACGGGCTCCCCGGCGACGACGGGTAGCGGCCCGGCTCACTGCGGGTGCTGCGCGCCGCGGTCGAGGAGGCGCAGCGGTCCTGAGCCGGTGACCGATGAGGCCGCGGTAGCGGCGGGGTCAATCGGGACATGGATACCTCTCCCGCCGCCGCCCCCGTCGACCTTGCCCCGGTGGCCACGCACGTGGCTGACCTGGTGCGCGGGATCGGGGACGAGCAGCTGTCCGACCCGACCCCGTGCACGGGGTACACCGTCGCCGCCCTGCTGGACCACCTGGACGGGCTGGCGCTGGCGTTCACGCTCGCCGCGCGGAAGGAGCCGGTGCCCGACCCCGGCCCCGAGGGGCCGATCGGCCACGCCGAGCGGCTCACGGCCGACTGGCGCACCCGGATCCCGGAGCGGCTGGCCGACCTGGCGCGGGCGTGGACCGACCCGGCCGCCTGGGAGGGGACGACCCGGGTGGGAGGCGTCGACATGGACGGCCAGATGGCCGCGATGACCACCGCCGACGAGGTGGTCGTCCACGGCTGGGACCTGGCGCGGGCGACCGGGCAGGAGTACCGGCCCGACCCCGAAGCCGTCACTGCCGCGCTGAGCTTCGTGGAGCTGTTCAGCGGGCCCGGGACCGAGGGCGAGCGCGGCGACGCGTTCGGCCCGGAGCGACCGGTGCCCGAGGGCGCCACCGCCCTGGAGCGGCTCGTCGCGCTGACCGGACGCGACCCTCACTGGCAGGGCTGAGCCACTCGGGCGTCCGTCGCGTCCGCGGCGCCCTCAGGCGTTGTGGACGCGTCGCTCGGTGTCGCGGCTGCGCGCTCCGGCACGTCCAGGCGCACCGTGAGGTAGGGCAGCATCCCCTGGGTCAACGGGCCGATCGCCAGCGCGTAGAGCACGGTGCCCAGGCCGATCACCCCACCGAGCAGCCAACCGATGGCCACCACGGTGACCTCCATGCCGGTGCGAACGAAGCGCAGCGAGAGCCCGGTCGTGCGGGAGAGCCCGGTCATGAGCCCGTCCCGCGGGCCGGGGCCGAGCTGGGCGCCGATGTACATCGCCGAGGCCACCCCGTTGACGCCGACCGCGCCAACGAGCAGCGCTGCCCGCGACGCCAGGTGCTCGGGCTCGGGCACCACCGCCAACGTCAGGTCGGCGGCCACCCCGATGAGGACGGCGTTGGCGATCGTGCCCAGTCCGGGCCGCTGCCGCAGCGGGATCCACAGCAGCAGCACCAGCAGCGACACCAGGATCACCACCGTGCCGAAGCTCAGCGGCAGGTGCTTGGTGATGCCCACGTGCAGCACGTCCCAGGGGATCTGCCCGAGCGTGGCGCGCAGCACCAGCGCCATCGAGGCGCCGTAGATCATCAGGCCCACCACCAGCTGGATCAGTCGGCGCGGCAGCCGGCCGGCGCGCAGCTGGGCCACCGGGCCGAGGTTGGCCAGCTCGGTGCGCCCGCGACGGGTGCGCGGGTGGGAGCCGGCGGGCTGCGATCGGCGTGCGCTCATGGTCTCCACTGTCTCCCACAATTGGCCCTTGCGCAAAGAGCCAATTGTGGGAAAGTGGCCTCATGCAGCGCACGATGTCGGCGGCGAAGGTGGCCGGGCTGGTCGGCGGGGGCCCGTGGGAGCCTCCGGCCTACGCCGCGCTCGCTGCCCGGCTGCGGCGATCCACCACCGAGGGCAGGCTCCCGGCGGGCACGCGGCTGCCCAGCGAGCGCGACCTGACCGGTGCGGTCGGGCTGAGCCGCACCACGGTGACCCGGGCGTACGGGTTGCTGCGGGAGCAGGGGTACCTGGAGACGCGGCGCGGGTCCGGCAGCGTGGTGCGGCTGCCGCACGTCCCGGGTGGCCGGGTGGACCACCTGCTGGCCCCGGGCGGGAGCGCGGAGGACGCCATCGACCTCAGCTGCACCGCCTCGCCCGCGCCCGGCGGGGTGATGCAGGCCTACGAGCAGGCGCTGACCGAGCTGGGCGGCTACCTGCCCGGCAGCGGCTACTACCCGAGCGGGCTGCCGCTGCTGCGGGAGGCGCTGGCCGAGCGGTACACCCGCCGTGGCCTGCCGACCGACCCCGACCAGGTCATCGTCACCTCCGGGGCGCTGGCGGGCACGGCCGTCGCCGTGCAGGCGCTGCTGTCGCCGGGGGACCGGGTGGTCGTGGAGAGCCCCACCTACCCCAACGCGATCGCCACGCTCACCGGCGCCCGCGCCCGGACGGTGCCGCACCCGGTGGACCACCGGGCGCCGGGGCAGGAGTGGGACCCCGAAGGGCTGGCGCTGCTGCTGCGGCAGGTGGGCGCGCGGGCGGCCTACCTGGTGCCGGACTTCCACAACCCGACCGGTGCGCTCATGGACGCCGCGCAGCGGGAGCAGGTAGCCGCCGCGCTCACCCGGGCCCGCACGGTCGCGCTGGTGGACGAGTCGCCGGTGGACCTGCCGCTGGACCTGGCGCCGGGGCAGATGCCGGCGCCGTTCGGGGCGTTCGCGCCGGACACGGTCACGGTGGGCAGTGCCAGCAAGTCGTTCTGGTGCGGGCTGCGGATCGGGTGGATGCGGCTGCCGCGGGAGCGGGTGGAGCAGATGGCGACGGTGCGGCTGCGCCTCGACCTCGGCGCGCCGGTGCTCGAGCAGCTCGTGGTGGCGGGGCTGCTGGGCGACAGCGAACGGGAGGCGCAGCTGCACCGGGAGCAGGTGGACCGGCTCAGCCGCGGCCGCCAGCTGCTGCAGGACGGCCTGGCGCAGCGGCTACCGGACTGGCAGGTGAACGACCCGCCCGGTGGGCTGTCGCTGTGGTGCGAGCTGCCGGAGCCGCGGTCGACCGCGTTGACCGTGGCCGCCCGCCGGCACGGGGTGCTGCTGGCCTCAGGGCCGACGTTCGCGCCGGCCGGCGGCATGGACTCCTGGATCCGGCTGCCCTACGCCCTGGGCCCGGAGAGCCTCGTCGACGTGCCCGAGCGGCTCGAGGCCGCGTGGGCGGAGGCGCTCACCGATGAGGTGACCGGTGCCGGCGCCGAGCGGCGGCCGGTGATCGCGTAGCCCGCCTGCGTGTCGTCGGGACGCCGTGACGCCGAGGGAGCACGGGGCGGCAACCGCTACCCCACGATGAGCCCGCGCTCGCGGGCGATCGCGCCGAGCTGGAACCGGCTGCTGGCGTCGAACCGGTCCATCAGCGCCCGGACGTGCCGCTGCACGGTCCGCTGGCTGGCATCGAGCTGCCGGGCGATGCCGTAGTCGGTCAGCCCGGCGTACATGAGCGCGAGGATCTCCCGCTCATCCCGGGTTACCGCGGGGGAGCCCGCACCGTCACTGGGCGTCGCGGCGGGCAGGGGCGCCCCCATCCCCCACAACGTGGAGAACAGCGCGAGCAGCGTGTCGAGCAGCTCGCTGGCCCGCACGGCCAGCGCGCCCGCCTGGCGCCCGCCGTCGACGACGAGCGGCAGGAGCGCGACCGACCGGTCGACCACGCAGAGCTTGGCGGGGAGCCGGGGGACCACCCTGGCCTGCTCGCCGGCGTCGACGTATCGGCGGACACCGGCCATGCCGCCGGGCCGGTCCAGCACCTCGCTGTCGTAGATGCTGCGCACCACCACGCCGCGGGCCAGCAGCTCGAGCTCGGCCTCGTTGTCGCCGTTGTCGACGACGAACGGCGGCTTGACGAGGAAGAGCAGCTCGCTGGATGCCTCGGACTGCAGCTGCTGGAAGCGCTGGCCGATGGCCACCTCGCCGGTCACCACCTCGACGAGCTGGGCGGCCAGCTGGGCGCGTGCGGCCTGGTAGTCGCTGGTGAGCGTGGCGAGGACGTCCCGGGCCAGCCGCAGCTGCTCCTCCTGCCCGGCGATCACCGGGCCCAGGGCGGTGTCCGGAGGTGCTGCCGCATACCGGTCGCGGGTCCCCGCCGTCCGCACCACCAGCCCCTTGCTCTCGAGCCATCGCAGCACGGCACGGGTCTCGCGGATCGGCACACCGAGGTCGCGCGCGACCTCGGTGCCGGAGCAGGACGCCGAGGCCATCAGGCGGCGGTAGACCGCCTCCTCGACCGCGCCCATGCCGATCGTGTCCAGAAAGTTCTGCATCGACTCCAGGTCGAGCGTCACCGCGCGCCTCCCCGATCCCCTTGGCGATCCGGTGAGCGTAGGGGAGGGGTTACGGGGTGTCCACCCCCATGGGTGGGACACGACGGCGCCCCGCGGGAGGTCCCGCGGGGCGCCGTCGTTCCTGGTGTCAGCCGTTGCCGTTGCCGTTGCCCTGACCGCCGCCGCCACCGCCGCCGCGCACGTTGCGCAGCCTGGTGTCGTCGGTCAGCTCACCGGAGTAGGAACCGGTGTCGGCCTCGATGATCACCTTGTAGACACCGCTGTCGAGCTCCTGCTCGAACACCACCGGCCGGTCGTCCCAGCCGATCGAGCCGGCGCGGATGTCGGTGCTCCCGGAGCGCAGCCGCATCAGCAGCTGACCCTCCTCGGAGGTCATCGCGCGGACCTGCGCGGTGACATCCTCCAGGTCGAGCACCTCCGGCAGGTCGAGGAAGGGCCGCACCTCACCGGAGAGCACCACCTCGACCTCGTGGCCGTACCCGTCAGCCAGGCCCCAGTCGACGGTCACCTCCGTGCCGTCGTAGGAGGCGCTGGCGACGTCGAGCAGCAGCTCGCCGCCGTAGGGCTTGGCCTGCGCGGCCGAGGTGTTCCAGCCGTCGTCGATGACCGGCTCGGCCACCCACCACCAGTCCTGCTCCAGCTTGCTGACCTGGTGCACGTGCACGTAGTCGTAGTCGCCGAGGGAGGCCACCAGCGTGCCCGGGTCGTACCGGAAGGAGTGGTCGGCGGTCAGGTCCGGCCGCACGTAGCTGCCGGCCTCGTGACCGTCGTCCACGGACTCCTGGGCGAGGTCCATCACGGCCACCGCGTCCTCGCCGACGTCCGACCCGACCGTGGGCTGGATCACCCGCGCCGTGTCGTCGCTGACCTGGATGCCGTCGGTCAGCAGGTAGTTGTGACCGTCGGCGGCGTCGTCATGCCGCACCACCAGGGCGTAGGAGGCGCTCGGCGCCGTCGTCTCGAAGGTGAGCTGGCCCTCCTCGTCCGTCGTGCCCATCTCCAGCAGCGCGCCGGAGTCGTCGACCAGCTCGACGGTCGCGCCCGCGAGCGGGCCGCCCTCGAGCTCGTGCACCGTCAGGTCGTAGAGCGGGGCCCGGACCCGGAAGCTGTCCGACTCGGTGCCCACGCGCACGCCGTAGGTGCCCAGCTGGTCGCGGCTCACCGTCCAGCTGACGGTGGCGGTCTCGCCTGACTCCAGGTCGACCGTCTCCTCGCCCTCCACGGCACCGTCGACGGTGAGCGTGGCGGTGTAGCTGCCGGCCGACAGGCCGACGTTCTTCACCTGGGCACTGACCCCGACGTCCTCACCGGCCTTGACCAGGTCCGGGTCGACCTGCAGGTCGTAGACCGTGAAGGTCGGCTGGCCCGGCTCCGGCGGAGGGGTGACCCAGCCCATGGCGTTGAGGAACACCATGGTCGCCTGCTCGGTCCAGTCCGAGGGGTCACGGGTCGCTGAGACGCCGTGGGTGGACAGTAGGGCGTACCGGTTGTTGGCCCGCTCCTGCACCGCGATCCCGTTGCCGTGAATCTCGGTCGCGTCGTCGCGGCCCATCGTGGCCAGCACCTCCCGGCCGTCGCCGCTGTAGTCACCGAACCAGGCGATCCACTTGGCCTGGTCGCTGTCGTCCAGCGGGATCCGGTCACCCACCTGGTAGCCCGCCAGGATCGGGTGCTCGACGGTCACCTCGTAGAAGGAGGTGGCTGCGCCGCCACCGCCGCTGGAGCCGCCGGTCGACTCCGGCTGCCCGGTGAACATCTCCAGCTTGGGGATGCCGTTGCCGGTGCCGAAGGCGTGGTCGGTGAACACGACGCCGGTCCCGTTGGCGTCGGTGGCCGCGGTGAACGCGTCCCACTCCGCCTGGGTGGTGTCCGACGTGGTGCCGTACGCGGTGATGATCGTGCTGTAGTCGGTCACCTGGTCGATCTGGTTCCAGGTGAACGTGTCGACCTCGTAGCCGTACGGCGCCAGGTGGTCGGCGTAGTGATCCGCGTAGCGGCCGATCGCCGCCACCGTCTGCGGGGCCGGGTCCAGCTCGAAGTCCAGCGTCACCGTCTCGCCAGCCACGACGGTGACCTGCGCCGGCGCCGGGTTGGAGAACCCGGCCCGGTCCACCGCGACGGTGTAGCTGCCCTCGGGCACCTCCGAGATCGTGTAGCTGCCGTCCTCGGCCGTCGTGTCGGCGAAGGTCACCGGGACGTCCAGCACCTCGACCGTCGCTCCGGGCACGCCGTCCCCGGACTCGACGAAGGTCACCGACCCGGCGATGTCACCGCGGGGCGCGGGCGCCAGCTCCAGGGCGACCTCGGTGAAGGTCTCCTCGGTGACCTCGACATCCTCGACCGTGCCGGCCTCGTACCCGAAGGCCTCGGCCTGCAGGTCGTAGCTGCCGGGCTCGAGCCGGACGGTGAACGTGCCGTCATCGCCCGTGACGACCTCGCGGTCGGAGCCGGCAACAGAGACGGTCGCCCCGGTCACCGGGTCGCCGTCCTCGGCGTCCGTGACGGTGCCGGTCACGCCGCTGTCGATCGCGACGATGGCGGTCGCCTCGTAGGCGTTGATGCGGCCGTGGCCGTAGCGGGTGTCGGGCCGGTCGGGGGAGTAGCGGTCGTCCCAGACCGAGGTGTCCTCCAGCGTCTGCTGGATCTGGTCCGGCGTCAGCTCCGGCGCGGCGCTCAGCATGAGCGCCGCGGTGCCCGCCACGTGCGGGGTCGCCATGGAGGTGCCGGACAGGTAGCGGTAGCCACCGCCGGGCTCGGCCGACCACACGTCGGTGCCGGGCGCGGAGATGTCTGGCTTGATGTAGCTGTCCGGCCAGTGGGCCGGCGGGTCCGGCCACTGGCTCGTGCTCACCACGCCACCGCAGGACGAGCCGTTGACGTCCTCGTCGACGGTCGTGTTGCCGACGGCCAGCGACTCGTAGACGTTGCCGGGGCTGGCGGTGCCCAGGGAGCCGCAGTTGTTGCCGATGGCGAACGCCGGCACGATGCCGGCGGCCCGCATGTTGATGGTCGGCTGGATCATCTCCTGGTGGAAGCCGTTGCCGCCCAGTGACATGTTGACCACGTCGGCGGGCGCGCCGGCCGGGTTGCCGTCGCTGTCGACCGGGTCGACCGCCCACTGCATGCCGGCCGCCACCTGGGCGAACGAGCCGCCACCGCCCGGGATGACCAGACCGTGCATCATGTCGGCGGTGGGGGCCACGCCGATGGCCTGCCCCGAGGTGGCGCCGCCGTGGATGGTGCCGGAGACGTGGGTGCCGTGGTAGGCGCTGTCGTGCGGCTCGGACTCGACGCGGTTGCCGGCGGAGTCGAACTCCATCCAGCCGCCCGGGTAGGTCGGGTCGGAGGCGTCGACGGTGACCATCTTGTCCGCGAGGTCCGGGTGGTTGATGTCCACCCCGGTGTCCAGGGTCGCGACCCGGATGCCGGTGCCAGTCACGCCGAGCTCGTCCCAGATTCGTGGGGCCGCGATCCGCTCCAGGCCCCACGTGTAGGGGCCCTCGTCGGCGGTCGTCAGGTCCGGCTCCTCGGGCTCGATGAGGGTGACGTCGAAGTTCGGGACCACGCGGTCCGCGGCCGGCAGCGCCGCGACCGCCTCCAAGGTCGCCTCGTCGCCGGCGAACTCCACGAGCACGGCGTTGGTGATCCAGAACCGGTTGAGGACCTCGACGTCCCCGAGCTGGGCGGCCCGTTCGATCTGCTCGTCGAGCTCGCTCTGGCTCTCCGCGGCGGCCGACTTCATCTCCGCGACGACCGCGTCGCGGTCACCCTCCACCGACATCACGTCGGGGGTCCGGTCCAGGACGATCAGTGCCTGGACCGGACTGCCGTCGGCGGCGGCGACCGTCGAGCGCAGCTCTTCGGCGACCTCCGCGGGCCCCCTGTCCGCTGCGGCAGGCGTGTCGGCCGCTCCCGCGGCCGCTCCGAAGGTGGACGCGACCAGTGCGAACGTCGCGGACACGGCGGCGCCAGCCGCCGTGCGACGGCGCCCGGGTGGTGCACTGCGAGACGCCGTTGGGTCTGGTCCTGAACGGAACGGTGGGACTTGCATGCTCGCTCCCCTGCGGTGGTTCCGGCCACGTGGTGCTCCGGGGACGGGCCGGCTGCGACCCCGGTGACCAGGAACGTAGGAGCCTGGGAGGACGCTGGGAACCGGCCTGTCGTCATTGCGCCAGTGGCGTCTTCCCACGTTGGTGAGCAGCAGGTCTGGCGTTGGCCCGGTGCTTACTCAGCGGTGCGCCGCCAGGGGTAGCCGGTCCGGGGGCTGGGAGATCTCGGCGCAGGCCATGGTCGGGCCGTAGCCTCCCTGGGTGTCCCCGTCACCGCGTTCTCCGGCTGGACAGACGAAACCCGCCCGCCAGGAGCGACGGGCGGGTCCCTCAGGTGAACGGTCAGCTGATGGTGGCGAGCAGCTCCTGGCAGGCCTGCTCACATGCTCGGCAGGCCTCCGCGCAGACCCGGCAGTGCTCGTGGTGGCCGGCGTGCTCGTCACACTGGTCACCGCAGGACTTGCACGCCTGAGCACAGGCCTGCAGCTGGGCGCGGGTGAGGTTGGCGTCGTAGCCGGTGTGCCGCGACAGCACCCGGCCGGTGACGTCGCAGATGTCGGCGCAGTCCAGGTTGGACCGGATGCACTTGCGCAGGTCGGCGACCATGTCCTCGCTCAGGCATGCGTCGGCGCACGCGGTACAGGCCTGTGAACAGGCCGCCAGCGCGTCCACGACCTTGGCCAGGAGCTCCCGGTCGAGGTTGATCTCCGCGGGGTAGGTCTCCATCATCTCGGCAGTCTTCATGTGTCCTCCGTGCATGTTGGCGTATCCACGCCCCCGCATCGGCTGACGCGGGGCACCTGCTCGACGTTACGAGGGGACGCCTGACCTTGCATCCGCACGAGGACGGCAACGATGCGCCCCGGGCGCGGCACCGGCGGACGACGGTGCTGGGAACTGGGCTAGGGCGCGGCCGCGTGCGCCGGGCGGTCCCCTCGTTCCCGTGTGGGGGCACGCAGGGAGCGGGCGACCGCGTGGCCGACCGCGCGGTGCCCGCGTGGGTTCCAGTGCATGTCGTGCCTCCAGTAGTGGCGGCGCGTCAGGTGGCGCCGCAGGGCGAGGAACCCCGCATTCCTGGACCGAGCCGACTGCGCGAGGAACCGCTCAGCGCTGTCGAGGTCGACTGCCTCCGGGCGAGAGCCCAGGGCCGCCAGCTGCTGAGCGTCCAGCACCTGGGCCGTCGGTGGGATGGCGACCACCACTAGCCGGGCGCCCGCGGAGGCGCAGACGGTGGACGCCTCAGAGATCAGGTAGTCGGCCGCGGAGAAGGCCCGGTCCTGCAGGACCGATGGGGTGCAGACCTCGGCGAACAGCCGGTCGTTGTCCCGAGGGGGTGAGGAGAAGGCCCACGGCTCGGCGCAGACGTGCTCGGTGGTGACGTGGGGCTGGCCGTCCCTGCCGGTCCGCACGAACGGCACCCGGGTTGCGCCCAGGTTGGGGTGGAGGTTGTCGGTGAGGTCGTTGCCGCAGTAGATGAACCACAGGGCGGTCTTGCCGCGCAGCTGGTCGGCGGTCTCCTGCATCATCAGCAGGCCGTGCACCATGCTGTGGGCCGGTGAGGCGACCGACTTGACGGTGAGGTCGCCGCAGTGCTCGGTGAAGCAGTCGTCGTCGTCGACTCCGTAGCCGAAGGCGAAGGAGTCACCGAAGGCGACGACGGCGGCGTCCGCCAGCGACCGTGCGTGGCGCCGGCCATGAGGATCGGTCCGCACCCGGAAGACCTCCTCCGCCTGGCCGTAGGTGTCCAGGTTCCGGCGCGGGCGGATACCCAGCAGGGGGGAGTACTCGACCAGTGGCCGGGGGAACGGCTGTGGCGCCACCCAGGGTCGCTGCGCGAGCCAGCGGGTGGCCGCGGAGACGTACCACAGCGGCATCCCCGCGGTGACCACCGGAGCCAGCATCCCCGCGCCGGCGATCGCCTCCAGGTGACGACGTCGAGGGAGTCCCATCGCCGGCCTAGTAGAGGGTGTAGGTGTCGTGGGGGAGGGCGTCGGTGACCGGCTCGCGGTCGTCCTGCAGCCAGCCGAGGACGGCCAGGCACGTGCTGAGCCACCGGGGCAAGGCCGCCGGTTGCTGCTGCGGCCGCTGCCACGTCGAGCGTCCCGGCTCTGGCGGCCGCACCTGGGCGGCACCGGTCACCGGCACGGCCGTGACGTGGGTGACCCAGCCCGCGTAGCTGGTCAGTGCCTGGGAGCCGCGCCTTGCCAGCCAGGCCCACCCCCGGTAGGCGGGGAGCATGGTCGTGGGGCACGCGATGCCGAGCCCGAGGGTGCTGACCGTCAGGGCGGTGGCTGCCGCCCGAGCCCGTCCGGGCAGGTGCGGGCGGGCAACGACGGTCGCGGTGGCGGCCGGCAGTGCCATGGCGAGCGCCCACCCGCGCAGCAGACCACGGGTGGGCGGGCCGTCCGGCAGCGTGATCATGTCTCAGTCCGCTCCTGTGGGGGGTCGATGGCCGACGGTGACTCGGAGAGCGTCTGGCTGCTGGTCCTTCAGCAGCAGGCAGTCCTGCAGGACCAGGGCGTCCATGTCGGTGGTGAGGAAGCAGCCCAGCGCGTCGTGCGGGCTGTGCACGATCGGCTCGCCGCGCACGTTGAAGCTGGTGTTGAGCACGGCCGGGCAGCCGGTGCGGCCATGGAACCGGCTCAGCAGCCGGTGGAACCGGCCGTGCCGCTCGGGGTCGACGGTGTGCAGCCGCGCGGAGTAGTCGACGTGGGTCACCGCGGGCAGGGTGGACCGGACGACGGAGACGCGGGTGACGAGGTCGGGCGAGTGCGACCGGTCCACCGCCTCGTCGTCCAGCGCCACCCGCTGGCTCTCCCGGACCCTGCTCGTCGTGGTCATGTAGGGCAGGTCGGCACCTGGAGGCACCTCGAACGGGTCGTGGGCGTACTCGCGCAGGACCGAGGGCGCGAAGGGCCGGAACGACTCCCGGAACTTGATCTTGGTGTTCACGGTCCGCTGCATCTCGGCCCGTCGCGGGTCGGCGATGATGCTGCGGGCGCCCAACGCCCGGGGGCCGAACTCCATGCGGCCCTGGAACCACCCGATGACCAGGCCCTGCTCCAGCCAGTCGCACACCCGCTCGATGAGCTCCTCCTCATCGCGTGCGGTGTGGTACCGGGCGCCCTGGCCGTCGAGGTAGAGCTGGACGTCGTCCGGCGTGAACGAGGGCCCGAGGAGGGACCCTTGCTGGCCGTCAGCTGGCTCCGGGGTGCGAGGGCGCCCGAGCTCTCGGTGCCAGAAGGCCAACGCCGCCCCCAGCGCGCCGCCGGCGTCGCCGGCGGCGGGCTGCACCCAGACCCGGTCGAACAGAGCTGCGTCCGCGAGCCGACCGTTCGCGACACAGTTGAGGGCCACACCCCCGGCCATGGCCAGGTTCCGCTCGCCCGTCACCTCCCGGGCGTACCGCGCGGAGGTCACGACCACGGTCTCGCAGACGCGCTGGATGGATGCCGCCACGTCCAGGTGCCGTTGCAGGATCGGCCCTTCCGGATCACGGCCGGGCCCGCCCAGGAGGTGATCGAGCGACTCCGACCGGATCGGTCCGCCGCGCGCGTACGGGAAGTAGTCGAGGTTTAAGGTCAGCGAGCCGTCGTCGTGAATCGCCACGACGTCCCGGCTGATCGTCTCGGTATAGCGGGGCGTGCCGTAGGGCGCCAGGCCCATCAGCTTGTACTCGCCCGAGTTGACCCGGAACCCGCAGTAGGCCGTGAAGGCGGAGTACAGCATGCCGAGGGAGTGCGGGAAACGCACCTCCTGTCGCACGTCCAGCTGGGATCCGGAGCCGTGGGCGAGGGAACTGGTGGCCCATTCCCCCACGGCGTCGTGGACCAGCACGGCGGCGCTGCGGAACGGTGAGGGGTAGAAGGCGCTGGCGGCATGGGACAGGTGGTGCCCGGTGAAGTGGACCGCACCAGCGAAGCCCGGGCCGAGCTGGCGGCGGATCCGACCCTCCATGTCGCGTCGCGTCGCCCACAGCGGAAGGGCGTGCTGGGCGAGGGGTCGAGCCTCGCGGCCGGCGCGCAGCGTGTGCAGGATCCGGTCGAGCTTCAGTCGGGGCTGCTCGTAGTAGACCACGTGCGGGACGTCGGCCAGGGTGGCTCCGGCCTCGCGGAGACAGGCAGCAACGGCCGCCGACGGGAACCGGGGGTCGTTCTTCCTCCGGCTGAACCGCTCCTCGTGAGATGCGGCCAGGACTGTGCCGTTGCGGACGATGGCGGCCGCCGAGTCGTGGTAGTAGGCAGAGACACCCAGGACCAGGGTATCCTCCCGAGCACTGCCTTCCACCACGCGCGGCTGCAACCCGATCCTCCTCGATCGACCAGCCTCGACGATGGCAGATGCCGTGGGCTGCCGTCACGCGGGGCACGCGGGGACGGCGGGCAGTCAGCCCAGCTGCAGGCTGATCCAGATGAGGCCGGCGCCCACACCGAACCCGACGGGGGTGTCCGACCACCGGGTCTGGTACCGACGAGCGGTGGGGAGCAGCTGCCGCACGCTGATGAGCACCATCATGCCCGCGACGAGTGCCAGCGCCAGGACGACCAGCTCGGCGGGCAGGACGGCCCGCAGCGCGAGGTAGCCCAGCAGCGCGCCGACCGGCTCGGCGGCTCCGGAGATGCCGGCCCAGGCCAGCGCCCTGGTCCGGCTCCCGGTGGCCGCATAGACCGGCGCTGCCACCGCCGCGCCCTCGGGCAGGTTGTGGATGGCGATGGCCAGCACGAGAGTCGCCCCCAGTGCTGGGTCGTGCAACATCGCCAGGAACGCGGCCATGCCCTCGGGCAGGTTGTGGGCCGTGACGATGAGCGCCAGCAGCACGCCGCTACGCAACAGGGCGGGAGACCCAACGGCCGGGCCGGTGTCACCGGCCGGGCCGGGAGGCCCCGGCCCGTCCGCGGCCGGCAGCAGGCGGTCGGCGAGGAGCACCAGGAGCGCGCCCACCACGAACGCGGCCAGGACCCACAGCCGAGGGCTCGCCACGCCGTGTGAGATCAGTGACTCGTGCGCCAGCGGGAGGATCTCGACGAACGAGAGCACGACCATGATGCCGGCGGCGAAGGCAAGGGCGATGGCCAGCGGCCCACGCCGACGCATCCGCGGGTGCAGGGCACAGGCACCACCCAGGACGGTCGCTGCTCCTCCCACCACCGCCGCGAGGAACGCGGCACCCACGACTCACTCCTTGTGGAGCTTGTCCTGCGCCAGGCCGGCTGCCTTCTCCACCGCGTTGGGCAGCTCGGTGGTGCCGTACAGCCGGGCGTCCGGGTGGGTGACCTCGGGCATCGGCGCGCTCGTGGTCGGGCCGTCGTGGTAGCTGAGCTCACCGTTCCCGTCGACCGAGGGGCCATGGGCCCAGGAGCCCTCCTGAGCCTGCTGGCCGTCGGAGAAGTTCTGGTACTGGTAGGACACGTCGGTGTGCTCCTTGCCCTGCGGGAAGTTGCTCGGGACGGGCAGCTGCTCCAACCCGTCCTCCTTGAGCTCCTCGATGGCCCGCAGCCACTGGTTCTGGTGCATGGTGTCCCGGGCCAGCAGGAACGCGAGCAGGTCGCGCACCCCCGGGTCGTCGGTCATGTGGTAGAGCCGGGCGACCTGGATGCGGCCCTGCATCTCGGCGTTGGCGTTGGCGGTGAAGTCGGCCATGAGGTTGCCGCTGGCCGTCACGTAGGCACCGGTCCAGGGGTTCCCCTGGGAGTCCACAGGGCGTGCCCCCGCGCCGGCGACGATCGCGTGCTGCACGTCCGTCCCGCCGACCACGGCGGCGACCGTCGGGTCGTCCTGCACCGCCTCGTCGCTGATGCCCAGCGGCGCGTCCTCCAGCAGCTGGGCGATCATGGTCGCCAGCATCTCCACGTGGCCGAACTCCTCGGCCCCGATGCCGAAGACCAGGTCGCGGTACTTGCCCGGAATGTGCATGTTCCAAGCCTGGAACGAGTACTGCATGGCCACGGTGATCTCCCCGTACTGGCCGCCGAGCACCTCCTGCAGCTTGCGCGCGTAGACGGCGTCCGGCTTCTCGGGGGTGGCCTTGAACTGCAGTTCCTGACGGTGGAAGAACATGGGATCTCCTCGGATGCTGTCGCCCGAGGCCATGGGTCAGCTCGGGCCTGGAAAAGGGAGAGAGGCGCGCTGCTGGACCCCCGTGAACCGGCCGACCATCGATGTGGTATAGGCCGTTCAGTCAACGTAGCAACGGAGGAGCGACCCGCAACCGGAACGGTGGGCCAGAGCCCGCGGGGTGGCCGCCGCCGACGGCAGCGCCGGCTCCAGATGCGGGACCAGCGGGCGGTCCCTACCGTGGGACGGTGCCACGCACCCTGACGGTGAGCCCCGGGCCGGGACCGAGCCCGCAGCACGCTGGGTCGCTGTACTTCATCGGCAACGCCTCCGTGCTGATCCGCTACGCCGGCTTCACCGTCCTAACCGACCCGACCTTCGTGCACCGGCACGAGAAGGTGCCGCTGGGCTACGGCCTCTCCACGACCAGGCTGACCGACCCGGCGATGGAGGTCGCGGACCTGCCGCCGCTCGACCTGGTGCTGCTGTCGCACTTCCACGGTGACCACTTCGACCAGGTCGCCGAGCGCGAGCTCGACAACCAGCTGCCCGTCGTCACCACCCCGCAGTCGGCGGCCGTGCTCGGCAAACGCGGGTTCACCAACAGCTGGCCGCTGCGGACGTGGGAGTCGCTGGAGGTGGTCAAGGGGCAGAGCCGGCTGCGGATCAGCGCGTGCCCGGGACGCCACGGTCCTGGAGTGACCGACCTGGTGCTGCCCGACGTGATGGGCAGCGTGCTGGAGTTCCTCCCTGACGGGAACGAGGTCACCCAGCGGATCTACATCAGTGGCGACACCCTGGTCTACGACGACCTGCACCAGATCCCGCGCCGCTACCCCGACCTCGACGTCGGTCTGCTGCACCTGGGCGGCACCCGTGTCCTGAAGCTGCTGGTCACCATGGACGCGAAGCAAGGCGTGGAAGCCATGCGGATCATCGGCCCGCGCACCGTGCTGCCCGTCCACTACGACGACTACGACGTGTTCACCTCCGGGCTGCAGGAGTTCCTGGACGCGGCTCGCTCGCAGGGTCTCGCCGACCGGGTGCATGCCTGGAGCCGAGGCGACAGCTATGCCCTCGGCTGACCGACCCGCCCGGCCTCGTCGGCCGAACGCGGCCCAGGGCCTCGTCTCGGCCGGCGCGAGCGTGGCCGGTCGGGTTCTGGCCGCGGTCAGCACCAGCCCGCGGGTGCTGCCGCGCACCAAGCCGCTGCACCCTCGGGGCTCGCTCCACGAGGCCCGGCTGGAGGTGGCCGGTCTCCCGGCGCCGACGGGTGCCCCACTGCTGGACGGGGGCCCGGTAGCCCGGGACTGCCTGGTGCGAGTGTCCCGAGCGGTGGGGTTGCCCGAGCCATGGCCGGACATCACCGGCGCCGCGGTCCGAGTGTCGGGCGCGGACGGTGGTGACCTGCTGTTCGCCTCCACGGGCACCGGTCGGTGGACCCGCTTCCTGCTGCTACCCCGGTCTTCCCGGTGGAGCGGGACGCTGACCACGTTGCTGCCGTTCCGCACTCGGCTCGGGCTGACCTGGCTCGCGCTGCGTCCGACGGGCCGCAACGAGTACCAGCTGCTGTGCGCCACCCAGGGGGGTGCGTGGGCGGTGACCGGGGTGCTGCGGATCGGTCGCCGCATCGGCACCGGTGACGAGCTGCGGTTCGGGCCGGTCCAGGAGGCGCCGGCCGGGCTGGTAGTCCCCCGCCCGCTCGCGCTGCTCAGGCAGCCTGCCTACGAGCGCGCCAGGGATCGCGGCAGGCCCGGGACGCAGCCACGGTAACGACGCGGTGCCTCGCCGCCCCGCCCCGCCTCCCGGTCGGTCGGTCGGTCGGGTAGGGAGTGCCTTTGCCTCCCGGTCGGTCGGTCGGTCGGTCGGGTAGGGAGTGCATCGTCGCGCGCAATCTGAGCCATCCGCGCAGCCCGCCGGTGACGACGGCACCCGCGGCCGCGATGGCGTCCCGGTTCACCTGACCGTCCACTGCTCAGCACCGTGTCGTCACGTGGACGACAGCCACGCGTTGCCGCGCGCACGTTGGGTAGGGACTCCTGGCCGACGACGGAGGAGACCCATGACCAGGCCACTGCGCCAGCTGACCGCCCTGCTCACCACGGCCACCCTGGCCGCCGCGACGCTGGGGACGCTCCCTGCGGTCGCGCAGCAGGAGACAGCGGTCGCGGCGCCCCCGCTGCTGGTCACCGAGATCGCGCCGAACAGCGTCTCCTACGACGACTTCGAGTTCATCGAGGTCACGAACACCACGGACGCCGACATCGACCTCGCCGCGGCCGGGGTGCAGGTGGCCTACACCTACGCCGACGACGCCGCGACTGACCGCGACGTGCCGCTGGAGGTGCCCGAGCAGTCGGTGGTGCCCGCGGGCGAGTCGCTGGTGCTGTGGCTGTCCTACACCTCGAGCACCGTGGACAGCTTCGCCAGGACCGAGCAGGAGTTCCGCGCCCACTGGGGCTCGGTGGGGGAGCCGGCGGCGGACTACCCGCTGGTGCGCGTCACCGGCCAGCCCGGCATGGCCAACGGCGGCAACCGAGGCATCCGCGTCACGGTCCCTGCCGGCATCGCCGACGGGCAGCCCGACCCGGTGGTGACCTGGTCCTTCTACGGCTCCGGTGCGGTCGGGGTGGACCAGACCGCCCACTTCAAGCGGGCCGACAGCGCCTCCGGGACCGCGCTGCTCGAGGGCCCGGCCACGGCCACCCCGGGCGTGGTCCCCGAGGCGGCGCTCGCCGAGCCGGAGCCGGCCCCTGAGCCCGAGCCCGAGCCCGCCCCGGCGCCGGAGCCCGACCCCGAGCTGGTGACCGCGCCGCTGCAGGTGACCGAGGTCACGCCTGACACCAGCAACGTCGGCGGGGCCGACGGCTATGAGTTCATCGAGCTCTACAACGCCACCAGCGAGCCGATCGACTACGGCCACCACCAGCTGGACTACCTCTACCCGGGCGCCGACCTGGTCAACACCAACGTGGTGCAGTGGCCGACCGTGCCCGAGCGGGTCAGCATCCCGCCGGCGGGCACCCTGGTGATCTGGGTCAAGAACGGCCGCAACGACGACCTCACCGACACCGACTTCAACGCCCACTACGGCAGCGACCTGACCATGGGCCAGGACCTGGTGGAGACCTTCATCGGCGGCATGGCCAACGGCTCGGCCCGCGGCCTGCAGACAGTCACCAACACCGGTCACGGCATCAACACCGCGTACTACAACCTGGACGGTGCCGACGACACCAGCCCCGACGTGGGGATCCAGTACGCCCACGACCCGGAGAACACCGAGCGGCAGCAGCTGGTCG